>NZ_CP197389.1:0-320000 GCF_052149045.1 Stenotrophomonas maltophilia group sp. RY12688
GGCGCTCGGTGGTAGTCTGAGCCATCCATTTCCCCCCTTTCCGGCCTGTGTTTGGGCGCCTTGTCGCGTCCATGCCCCGGCCACCGGACGATTATTGCTGATGGATGCCTGGTCCCGTAGTCTCGAGCGCCTCGAAGCGGAGTTCCCGCCGGAAGACGTTCATACCTGGTTGAAGCCGCTGCAGGCCGATCTGCGCGTGGACAGCCTGGTGCTGTATGCACCGAATGCCTTCATCGTCGACCAGGTCCGCGAGCTGTACCTGGCCCGGATCCGCGAACTGCTGGCTCACTTCGCCGGTTTCAGCGACGTTTTTCTTGAAATCGGCTCGCGCCCGCGCCCCGTGGAGGCGCAGAACGCGCCGGTTTCCACGTCGTCGGCGCATGTGTCCAGCGAACCGCAGGTGCCGTTTGCCGGCAATCTGGACAATCACTACACCTTCGCCAACTTCGTCGAAGGCCGCAGCAACCAGCTGGGCTTGGCCGCTGCCTTCCAGGCAGCGCAGAAGCCGGGCGACCGGGCCCACAACCCGCTGCTGCTGTACGGAGGCACCGGCCTGGGCAAGACCCACCTGATGTTCGCCGCCGGCAACGCGATGCGCCAGGCCAATCCAGTCGCGAAGGTGCTGTACCTGCGTTCGGAACAGTTCTTCAGCGCCATGATCCGGGCCCTGCAGGAAAAGACCATGGATCAGTTCAAGCGCCAGTTCCAGCAGGTGGACGCGCTGTTGATCGATGACATCCAGTTCTTCGCCGGCAAGGACCGCACGCAGGAAGAGTTCTTCCACACCTTCAACGCGTTGTTCGATGGCAAGCAGCAGATCATCCTGACCTGCGACCGCTATCCGCGCGAGGTCGAAGGCCTGGAAGCGCGCCTGAAGTCGCGGCTTGCCTGGGGCCTGTCGGTCGCGATCGAACCGCCGGACTTCGAGACCCGCGCCGCGATCGTGCTGGCCAAGGCGCGCGAACGCGGTGCCGAGATTCCCGATGATGTTGCGTTCCTGATCGCCAAGAAGATGCGCTCCAACGTGCGCGACCTCGAGGGCGCGCTCAATACCCTGACCGCCCGCGCCAACTTCACCGGCCGCGCGATCACCACCGAATTCGCCCAGGAAACCCTGCGCGACCTGCTGCGCGCCCAGCAGCAGGCGATCAGCATTCCCAACATCCAGAAGACCGTTGCCGACTACTACGGCCTGCAGATCAAGGATCTGCTGTCGAAGCGTCGGACCCGCTCGCTCGCTCGCCCCCGCCAGGTCGCCATGGCCCTGACCAAGGAACTGACCGAGCACAGCCTGCCCGAGATCGGCGACGCCTTTGCCGGTCGCGATCACACCACGGTGCTGCATGCCTGCCGCCAGATCCGGACCCTGATGGAAACCGACGGCAAGCTCCGCGAAGACTGGGACAAGCTGATCCGGAAGCTGAGCGAATGATGCACGGATGCCGATGAGGCGTCATCGCACAAAACGGTGCAGAATCCGGTAGCAAGCGCGGGACACGTTGTGGATAAAAATGGCGTCTGAAATCCCGTCGAATTTATCCACAGCTTTCCCCACCCCTTGGGGGTCGGTAATACAGAGGGTTTCGATGCCTGAAACTCCTTTATTTACAAAGACTTAGCATTGTTTTCCAGCGATTCTGTCTCTACCAGCACCACCAAGCTTTTGATTTATTCCACATTTTTTAAAGCATAGGGGCACGGAACCACATGCGTTTCACACTGCAGCGCGAAGCCTTTCTCAAGCCGTTGGCACAGGTCGTCAACGTGGTCGAACGCCGCCAGACCCTTCCGGTTCTGGCCAATTTCCTGGTCCAGGTGCAGAACGGCCAGCTGTCGCTGACCGGTACCGACCTGGAAGTGGAGATGGTGTCGCGGATCGCGGTTGAAGACGCCCAGGACGGCGAAACCACCATTCCCGCCCGCAAGCTGTTCGAGATCATCCGCGCCCTGCCCGATGGCAGCCGGATCACCGTCTCGCAGACCGGAGACAAGATCACCGTGCAGGCCGGTCGTAGCCGCTTCACCCTGGCAACCCTGCCCTCCAATGACTTCCCGTCGGTTGACGAAGTGGAAGCCACTGAGCGCGTGGCCATCGGCGAAGCGACCCTGAAGGAGCTCATCGAGCGCACCGCGTTCGCGATGGCGCAGCAGGACGTGCGCTATTACCTCAATGGCCTGCTGTTCGATCTGCGCGGTGACGCCCTGCGTACCGTTGCCACCGACGGCCACCGTCTGGCGCTGTGTGAAACCGACCTGGCCAAGCCGAGCGGTTCCAAGCGCCAGATCATCGTGCCGCGCAAGGGCGTGACCGAGCTGCAGCGCCTGCTGGAAAGTGGTGATCGCGAGATCGAGCTGGAAGTCGGCCGCAGCCACGTTCGCGTCAAGCGCGACGATGTCACCTTCACCTCCAAGCTGATCGACGGCCGCTTCCCGGATTACGAAGCGGTGATTCCGATCGGTGCCGACCGTGAAGTGAAGGTTGATCGTGAAGCGCTGCGCGCCTCGCTGCAGCGCGCTGCGATCCTGTCCAACGAGAAGTACCGCGGCATCCGCGTGGAAGTGTCGCCGGGCAACCTGAAGATCAGCGCGCACAACCCGGAGCAGGAGGAAGCCCAGGAAGAGATCGAAGCCGATACCACGGTCAGCGATCTGGCCATCGGCTTCAACGTGAACTACCTGCTGGATGCCCTCTCCGCCCTGCGCGATGAGGAAGTCATCATCCAGCTGCGCGACTCCAACTCCTCGGCGCTGGTGCGTGAGTCCAGCAGCGAGAAGTCGCGCCACGTGGTCATGCCGCTGCGTCTCTGACATCAGCCCGGTTCCACGTGGAACATAACGACGCCCGGGAAGCTCCCGGGCGTTTTTTTTTACGTTCCACGTGGATCATCGGGCTGAACCCTTTCCAGCACGGAATTCGAACGGACACCATCTTCCTTGATGAACCCGGTTGCGTGCGCTTTGCTTCCCACGCCGAACTGGCGACGGGACTTTGAGTCGATGCCAGGGACTGCCTCCGAATCATGTTTGATCGGGGCCGGTACCTGGGGTCTCAACGCAGTTGCTATGGACCTGTCTGGTCGGATGCCGAAGCGCATCCACGCTGCGGCGACCGTGCTCGCTGTTCCTGAAATCCTCTCTGTCCACAGGACCCATTCGGGACAGATCGGGCCAAGCCTAGCTTCTAAATCTGGGTATAAATCTAAAGCGTGGTGGTGATGGTAGAGCCAGATTTCGTGGAAAAATTTGTTATCTACATGATTTAAAAGGAATTTATGAGGGTGAAACCCCCTGTATAGAGGCGCCTCAGGCTGGGGGGGAACCTGTGGATAGTTTCCAGACCCAGGCAAAAGGGCTTTTTTATCCACAGATTGCCCATACCTTGTGTATAAGTCATACAGTCCCGCTGTGGACAGCGTGAAACGAATGGTCCGGATTCTTTGAAATCTGTGGAACCTCCCAGGGCATCGGATCTCAGATTTGGAGGAATCCGGGCGCCCGCCCGCTCACCCGGCCGGGCAAGCGCTCATCAAACACCTGCGGCCGTGGTCCTGAAATCTTGAAATCTGGCGGGCCACGCCCCGCAACCCTGTGCAGAATTGAAGGAATTTCAGCTGCGTCCGGAGCTGGAAACGGGCATGCGGGTGAACCGGCGCCACGTGGAACCCGCGATCAGTTGGTGCGCGGGAGCTTCTGCTCCGCATCGATGCGGGGGCAGCGCGTCCGGCTTGACCGATGCAGTAAGCTGATGGATTCCCTTCCCCTCTACCGCCTCGAGCGGATGGTCGTTCGCGCCCCATGCTTATCCGCCGCCTCGCCTTGCACCAACTGCGTCGCTTCAGTGCGGTGGATCTCTTGCCCCAGCCGGGGCTGAACCTGCTCACTGGCGACAACGGTGCCGGCAAGACCAGCGTGCTGGAGGCCCTGCATCTGATGGCCTATGGCCGAAGCTTCCGCGGCAGGGTTCGCGATGGACTGGTGCGCCAGGGCCAGGAGGCGCTGGAGATCTTCGTGGAATGGGACGAACAGCGTGCCGACCACGCGCCGCATCGCCGAAAGGCCGGCCTGCGCCACAGTGGGCAGGACTGGAAGGGACGATTGGACGGTGAAGATGTGGCTCAGCTCGGCAACCTCTGCGCAGCGCTGGCGGTAGTGACGTTTGAGCCCGGCAGCCATGCGCTGGTCAGCGGCGGTGGCGAGCCCCGCCGTCGCTTCCTGGATTGGGGTTTGTTCCACGTGGAACCTGATTTCCTGTCCTTGTGGCGCCGCTATTCAAGGGCGCTGAAGCAGCGCAATGCCCTGCTCAAGCAGGGCGGCCCGTCGCGGATGCTGGACACCTGGGATCACGAGTTGGCTGAGGCCGGAGAGCCCCTTACCAGCCGGCGTCAGCACTACCTCGAGCGGCTGCAGCAGCGTGCCGTGGCGCTGGCTGCCAGTTTGGCGCCGCAACTCGGCATCCAGGCCCTGGAACTCAGTCCGGGCTGGCGTCGGCATGAGCTTCCCCTGGCAGATGCTCTGCTTCTGGCCCGGGATCGTGACCGCCAGGCCGGGTACACCTCGGTTGGGCCGCACCGGGCGGACTGGAGCGTGGATTTCCACAGCATTCCTGGTCGCGATGCATTGTCACGC
This sequence comes from Stenotrophomonas maltophilia group sp. RY12688, assembly GCF_052149045.1. Lineage (NCBI taxonomy): Bacteria > Pseudomonadati > Pseudomonadota > Gammaproteobacteria > Lysobacterales > Lysobacteraceae > Stenotrophomonas > Stenotrophomonas maltophilia group sp. RY12688. The sequence continues at coordinate 4,627 of NZ_CP197389.1, forward strand.
GGTCAGGCCAAGCTGACCGCATTGGCGTGCCTGCTGGCGCAGGCCGAGGACTATGCAGAACAGCGCGGCGAATGGCCGGTGATCGCACTGGACGATCTGGCCTCCGAACTGGATCGGACCCACCAGGCGCGGGTATTGGAGCGCCTGCTCACCGGCCCGGCGCAGATCTTCGTCACCGCTACTGAGCCTCCGGCGGCCCTGCAGGAATTGACCCAGATCGCCCGGTTCCACGTGGAACATGCACAGATCGTGGCTGTGCCATAGTGGGCACATCAGGGCCACTCGACCCCGGCTGGTATAATTCGGGTTGGAATCCTTTCATTCTCGGCACATCGCCCCAAGCGGTGCCCGACCTGCGGAGCCTACGGCAAGCGCAATGAGCGACGAACAGAACACCCCGGCAAACAACGGCAATTACGACGCCAACAGCATTACCGCCCTGGAAGGCCTGGAGGCTGTCCGCAAGCGACCCGGCATGTACATCGGTGACGTGCATGACGGCACCGGTCTGCACCACATGGTGTTCGAGGTTGTCGACAACTCGATTGACGAAGCGCTGGCCGGCCACGCCGACCATGTCGCGGTGACGATCCACGCTGACGGCTCGGTCTCGGTGTCCGACAACGGCCGCGGCATTCCGACCGGCAAGCACGAGCAGATGAGCGCCAAGCTCGGTCGCGAGGTCTCCGCCGCCGAGGTGGTGATGACCGTCCTGCACGCAGGCGGCAAGTTCGACGACAACAGCTACAAGGTTTCCGGCGGCCTGCACGGCGTCGGCGTCAGCGTGGTCAACGCGCTGTCGCAGAAGCTGCTGGTGGACGTGTTCCAGAACGGCTCCCACTACCAGCAGGAATTCAGCAACGGCGCAGCCGTGACCCCGCTCGCCAAGCTGGAAGCCACCACCAAGCGTGGCACCACCGTGCGCTTCTGGCCGTCCACCGTCGCCTTCCACGACAACGTGGAATTCCACTACGACATCCTGGCCCGCCGTCTGCGCGAGTTGTCGTTCCTGAACTCCGGCGTCAAGATCGTCCTTGCCGACGAGCGTGGCGACGGCCGTCGCGATGACTTCCACTACGAAGGCGGCATCCGCAGCTTCGTGGAGCATCTGGCCCAGCTGAAGACCCCGCTGCACCCGAATGTCATCTCCGTCACCGGCGAGCACAACGGCATCGTCGTGGAGGTGGCGCTGCAGTGGACCGACTCCTACCAGGAGACGATGTACTGCTTCACCAACAACATCCCGCAGAAGGACGGCGGTACCCACCTCGCCGGTTTCCGTGGTGCGTTGACCCGCGTGCTCAACAACTACATCGAGCAGAACGGCATCGCCAAGCAGGCCAAGATCAACCTGACCGGCGACGACATGCGCGAAGGCATGATCGCGGTGCTGTCGGTGAAGGTGCCGGATCCCAGCTTCTCCAGCCAGACCAAGGAGAAGCTGGTCAGCTCCGACGTGCGTCCGGCGGTGGAAAACGCCTTCGGTGCGCGCCTGGAAGAGTTCCTGCAGGAAAACCCGAACGAAGCCAAGGCGATTGCCGGCAAGATCGTCGACGCCGCGCGTGCACGTGAAGCCGCCCGCAAGGCCCGCGACCTGACCCGCCGCAAGGGCGCGCTGGACATCGCCGGCCTGCCGGGCAAGCTGGCCGACTGCCAGGAAAAGGATCCGGCGCTGTCCGAACTGTTCATCGTCGAGGGTGACTCGGCAGGTGGCTCGGCCAAGCAGGGCCGCAACCGAAAGAACCAGGCGGTGCTGCCGCTGCGCGGCAAGATCCTCAACGTGGAACGCGCGCGCTTCGACCGCATGCTGTCCTCCGACCAGGTCGGTACGCTGATCACCGCGCTGGGCACCGGCATTGGCCGTGACGAGTACAACCCGGACAAGCTGCGTTACCACAAGATCATCATCATGACCGACGCCGACGTCGACGGCGCCCACATCCGCACCCTGCTGCTGACGTTCTTCTACCGTCAGATGCCGGAGCTGATCGAGCGCGGTTACGTCTACATCGGCTTGCCGCCGCTGTACAAGATCAAGCAGGGCAAGCAGGAGCTGTACCTGAAGGATGATCCGGCGCTGGACAGCTACCTGGCCAGCAGTGCGGTGGAAAACGCCGCGCTGGTGCCAGCCACCGGCGAACCGGGCATCGAAGGCCTGGCACTGGAGAAGCTGCTGCTGGCGTACGCCGCCGCGCTCGATTCCATCGAACGCAACGCGCACCGCTATGACCGCAACCTGCTCGAAGCGCTGGTCGATTTCGTGCCGATGGACATGGACAGCCTGCGCAATGCGGGCGAAGGCGAAGGCCTGGATGCGCTGGCCAAGCGACTCAACCAGGGCAGCCTGGGCAGCCCGCGTTTCAGCCTGGAACTGCAGGACGCCAACGAGGAACGCCCCGCCGCTGTGCTGGTGACCCGTCGCCACATGGGCGAGGAGCACATCCAGGTGCTGCCGATGTCGGCGTTCGAGAGTGGCGAACTGCGTGCGATCCACCAGGCCTCCAAGCTGCTGCACGGCCTGGTGCGCGAAGGTGCAACGATTTCCCGCGGCGCCAAGTCGATCGAAGTCGACAGCTTCGCGAAGGCGCAGAACTGGCTGCTCGAGGAGGCCAAGCGCGGCCGCCAGATCCAGCGATTCAAGGGTCTGGGTGAAATGAATCCGGAGCAGTTGTGGGATACCACGGTGAACCCGGAGACCCGTCGCCTGCTGCAGGTGCGCATCGAGGATGCGGTCGCTGCCGACCAGATCTTCAGCACCCTGATGGGCGATGTCGTCGAGCCGCGTCGCGACTTCATCGAAGACAATGCGCTGAAAGTCGCCAACCTGGATATCTGACACAATCGGGACCTGGCCGGTGCGCGGGGAGCTGCACCGGCCTTCGTCCCTTGAACACAGGTACCTGATGTCCGCATCCACCCCGGTCTCCGCCGCCCCGCCCCCGGTTCCGCCGGTGTCTACCCCACCGCGCGCCGTGGCACCGTTGGCAGGCTTCTTCATCGACCTGGGCATCGCCGCCGTTACCCTGGTCGGCATGAGCATGGTCTCCGGCCTGTTCTGGGGCTTCTACCGTGCAATCGTGGTCAGCCGCGCCAACGCCGAGGCCAATGGCGGACTGACACCTGACGCTGTCGGCGCGGCAGTGGGCCAGCCCGGTGCCCTGGCGCAGATCCTGATGGCCCTGATCGCCACCGGTGGCGCCGCGCTGCTGCTGTACTTCTGGCGACGCCCGGCAAGCGCCGGCGAACGCATGGCGTCGCGACAGGCGTTGCTGCGGCCGTCCACCTGGGGCTGGACCCTGCTGGTGGCCACGCTGATCGTGCTCGGCAGCAACGGCATCGCCTTCCTTTCCAAGCAGTTCGGCATCGAGCCGGTGCCCACCAACGTGGAACTGATGCAGAGCGCGATCGCTCGCTTCCCGCTGTTCCTGGTGCTGTTTGCGGTCGTCCTCGCCCCCGCCTACGAAGAGCTGCTGTTTCGCCGCGTCCTGTTCGGGCGCCTGTGGCAAGCCGGCCGCCCCTGGCTGGGCCTGATCCTCAGCAGCCTGGCGTTCGCCCTGGTCCATGAAGTGCCCGGTGTCAGCAAGAACTCGCTGCTCGGCATGGCGCAGCTGTGGCTGGTGTACGGTGGTATGGGCGCCGCCTTCTGCTGGCTGTACCGCCGCACCGGCACCCTGTGGGCGGCGATTGCCGCGCATGCGCTGAACAACGCGGTTGCGCTCGCCGCGATGGTGTTCCTGGGGTCAACGTAACGCCGTGCCCGCTTGACGAAAGATTAAGCAGGTACGCTACACACTGCGCACATGAACACGGGGGCGGACCCATGAAACAACTGCTGCTGGCTCTAGTCATCACCACCTTGGTCAGTGCCTGTGCAACCACCACCTCGCCAACCGGACGACGGCAGATGGTGGGCGGTGTGTCGCAGGCACAGCTTGACCAGCTCGGTGCGCAGGCGTTTGCCGAGACCAAGCAGAAAGAGAAGATCAGCACCGATGGCCGCCAGAACGGCTACGTGCAGTGCGTGGTCAATGCGCTGGTCGCACAGCTGCCGCCTCAGTACCGTGGGGTACGGTGGGAGACTGCCGTATTCGTCGACAAGGAACCCAACGCCTTTGCCCTGCCCGGCGGCAAAGTGGGCGTGAACACCGGCATCTTCACCGTCGCCAGGAACCAGGACCAGTTGGCTGCCGTGATCGGTCATGAGATCGGCCACGTGATCGCGCGTCACCACGAGGAACGCATTACCCGGCAGATGGGCGCGCAGACCGGCCTGGCCGTGCTGGGCGCGCTGGCCGGTGCCGCCTATGGCGATGGTGCCGCCAATACGGTCAATCAGCTGGGCGGCATGGGCGCGCAGGCGGCCTTCTTGTTGCCCGGCTCGCGGACCCAGGAAAGCGAGGCGGACGTGATCGGCCAGCGGCTGATGGCGCAGGCCGGATTCAACCCGGCCCAGGCCGTGGATCTGTGGCAGAACATGATGGCCGCCAGCGGCGGTCGAAGCCCGCAATGGCTGTCCACCCACCCCGATCCGGCCAACCGGATCCAGGAGCTGCGACGCGACGCGCCGGGCCTGGCGCCGGTCTATCAGCAGGCCCAGGCGGCCGGGCTGCGGCCAAAGTGCGGATGAGTGCGCAGTTCTATGCTGTATTGCAGCACATAAAACGATTTCTCACGCCATCTGTTTCTGATACGTTTGGCGGCTCAGATTTTTCTGACAGTCCGACTTTGCCGCTATCCGGCGGTTCGATCGAGGTGAACGATGATTTTCCGTAACCACAAAGCTGTGCTTTCCGTCCTCGTCGCGACCGCCCTGACCGGCGCCGTGGTCACCGATGCCTTCGCGCAGTCCTCGCGTTCCTCCGACCGTGGCAGCCGCGGCGGCAGCAGCAAGCAGGCCAAGGCCGAACCGCTGTACCCGAATGCGACCCGCCAGGAGCCGACCGCCAAGGCCTCGGCCAAGATGGGCAGCAAGCTGCAGAAAATGATCGACAGCTACAACAAGGAAAAGTTCCCGGAGACGCGCACGCAGGCTGACGCGATCCTGGCTGACAGCGCCTCCAACGAGTACGACAAGTCGCTGGCCGCGCAGCTGGCCTCGCAGGCCGCCTACCAGACCGACGACACCCCGGCCGCCATCGCCTACCTGAAGCAGGTCATCCAGTTCAACGGCCTGGACAACAACGGCCACTTCCAGTCGATGCTGATGCTGGGCCAGCTGCAGCTGCAGGAAGACCAGACTGCCGAAGGCCTGGCCACCCTGGACAAGTACTTCGCCGAGAGCAAGTCGACCAAGCCGGAAGAGCTGATTGCCAAGGGCCAGGCGCTGTACCAGCTGGAGCGCTACCAGGAAGCGATCCCGGTGCTGAAGCAGGCCATCGCGGGCGCTGCCGAGCCGAAGGACAACTGGAACCAGCTGCTGATGGCGGCCCTTTCCGAAGCCGGCCAGACCGGTGAGGCCGTGCAGGCCGCAGAAGCGCTGGCGGCCAAGAACCCGTCGGACAAGAAGGCCCAGCTGAATCTGGCCAACATGTACATGCAGGCTGACCAGATGCCGAAGGCCGCCGCGGTGATGGACAAGCTGCGCAGCAGCGGCCAGCTCACCGAAGAGCGCGAGTACAAGCAGCTGTACTCGATCTATGCCAACACCGAGAACAAGGAAAAGGACGTCATCGCGGTCATCAACGAAGGGTTGCAGAAGGGCATCCTGAAGCCGGATTACCAGGTCTACCTGGCGCTGGCCCAGTCCTACTACTACTCCGACCAGGTGCCGCAGGCGATCGATGCGTGGCAGAAGGCCGCCCCGCTCTCCAAGGACGGTGAGACCTACCTGAACCTGGCACGCGTCCTGCATGCCGAAGGTCGCGTCCCCGAGGCCAAGCAGGCCGCCCAGCAGGCGCTGGCGAAGGGCGTGAAGAACCAGGCTGATGCCAAAAAAATCATCAACCTGAAGTAAGTAGGAATAACGCCTGAATGCCTGCTCAGTTGATGCGCAGGCGCTCAGGATTGGTATAAGCTTGGAGGTTCCTGCGGTGTCATGCACCGCTGATCAGGGATCCCGCCCCCGGGATTCCGGCCCCACTATTGAGCTCTTGGCGCATGACGGAACAACTAGTCGTTCACCGGTACGAACAACCCGATGACAAGGGGCTGAGCTGGCCTCGCATCGTCGGCATCGCGTTTGTAATTGCCCTGCATCTGGCCGCCTTCATGATGCTCCTGATTCCCGCCGTGGCTCCCAAGGCCGTCGCGGAGAAGGAGCGCAACGTCATGGTGACCATCGTCGACGCGCCGCCGCCGCCCCCACCGCCGCCGCCGCCGCCGCCGCCGCAGGATACTCCGCCACCGCCGGTGAAGAATCTGTCGCCGCCGAAGCCGTCGCCCGTACCGCCGCCGCCGCAGGCGCCGGTTGTCGACGTGCCGGAGCCGCGCCCGAACGATATCGTCACCCCGCCGTCGCCTCCGGCGCCGCCGGCACCGCCGACCTCGATCGAGGCCAGCGTGGACATCTCGTCGAAGGCCATGAATCCGCCGCGCTACCCGCCGGCAGCCTTCCGCGCAGGTATCCAGGGCGAAGTGATCCTGATCATTGATGTCGATGCCAGCGGCAACGTCACCAATGTCACGGTGGAAAAGTCCAGCCGTAACCGCGACCTGGACCGTGCTGCGATGGAAGCGGCTCGCAAGTGGCGCTTCAACGCCGCTGAAGCAGGCGGTAAGAAGACGGCAGGTCGCGTTCGCGTCCCGGTCAACTTTGCGCTGAACTGATGCGCCCGGGTGTCCGCCTGGCCACCCCCGCTCCCGGTTCGATTGTTTAGCTTAGCTACACCCTTTATCACCACACACAACAAAGGTAAGCGTCATGCTGCAGGAAATTTTCATCGCCGCTGCTGCCGGGGGCAATCCGTCCAACGCCCTGTCGCAGATGGGCTTCGAGCACCTGATCCACGAAATGACCACCAAGCCGGGTGATTTCGCGGTTTCCTGGGTCGTGCTGCTGACCCTGATCGCCATGTCGGCCATGTCCTGGTACTGGACCGTCATCAACATCTTCCGTGCCACCCGCCTGAAGAGCGCCGCTGATCGCGTCGTCAGCCTGTTCTGGGACACCCCGAACGCGCAGGACGCCATCCGTGCGATGGAAGAGCAGCCGGCTTCGGAGCCGTTCTCGAAGATCGCCCTGGACGCTGCCCAGGCAGCCGCCCACCACCAGCGCGCTGAAGGCGGTGCTACCGGCGGCGTCGGTGAGAACCTGAGCCGTTCGGAGTTCGTCGACCGCGCTCTGCGTCAGGCCGTCACCCGCGAAAGCAACAAGCTGCAGTCGGGCATGACCCTGCTGGCTACCGTCGGCGCGACCGCTCCGTTCGTCGGTCTGCTGGGTACCGTGTGGGGCATCTACGGCGCGCTGATCAAGATCGGTGCCACCGGCTCCGCTTCGATCGACGCCGTTGCCGGCCCGGTGGGTGAAGCGCTGATCATGACCGCGATCGGTCTGTTCGTCGCAATCCCGGCCGTGTTCGCCTTCAACTTCTTCAGCAAGATCAACAGCGCGACCATCAGCAAGTTCGATACCTTCGCGCACGACCTGCACGACTTCTTCGCCACCGGTTCGCGCGTCCGCTGATTGCGGCGCGCGTCACCCAGCGACGAAGTAAGTAGTCACCAAGATCTAGACGGAGCCCGTTATGGCTTTCAGTAGTGGTAACAGCGGCGGCCCCATGGCCGACATCAACGTTACGCCCCTCGTGGACGTGATGCTGGTGCTGCTGATCATCTTCATCATCACGGCGCCCCTGATGTCCCACAAGGTCAAGGTGGATCTGCCGGAAGCCAACCTGATCCAGAAGCCGGAAGATGCTGAAAAGCGTCCGAACCCGATCACGCTGGCAGTCAAGGAAGACGGCTCGATCTACTGGAACGACGAAGAAATCAACAAGCAGACTCTCGAGTCCCGCTTGGCGACCGCCGCACAGCAGACCCCGCAGCCGCCGCTGAACCTGCGTGGTGACCGCACCACCAAGATGCGCGTCATCAACGACCTGACCAAGGTCGCGCAGGAACAGGGCATGCTGGACGTCGGCTTCGTTGCGACCAAAGAAAAGGGGCAATAAGCCATGGCATTCAGTAGTGGTGGTGGCAAGGGCCCCATGGCAGACATCAACGTCACGCCCCTCGTGGACGTGATGCTGGTTCTGCTGATCATCTTCATCGTGACCGCGCCGATCATGACGTACCCGATCGCCGTGGACCTGCCGCAGCGTGTGCTCAACCCACCGCCGCAGCTGGTCGAACCGCCGCCGCCGATCGAACTGAAGATCGACGCCAGCAACCAGGTCTCGTGGAACAACAGCCCGATCAATACCAGCGAGCTGCAGCAGCGGATGGAGCAGGAGGTCCAGCGTGACCCGACCAACCAGCCGGAACTGCGCATCGACGCCAGCCCGGATTCCGAGTACGACGTGATGGCCAAGGTTCTGGCCGCCGCGAAGAATGCTCAGATGAAGAAGATCGGTTTTGTGCAGCAGTAAACGCGACACCGCAACACAACAGTCATGACGCGACTGCAGACGCCCCTGGAGACAGGGGCGTTTTTTTGTCCTCGTCCTGGCACATGGGATCTCGTCCTGGCACATGGGATGGGGTCAGAACGCCTTTCCTTCGGAAAAGGGATCTGACCCCATCCGGCAGCATGCGCCGCTATGATCGGCGCATGCTTGCCCTCTTCGATTCCCTGCGCCATTGGCTCGACGGTATCGCCCACCTCGGCACGATCCTGGCGGTGGCTTACCTGCTGTACCTGTTCGCGCTGGCGGGCTGGATCATGCTGCAGAAGCGCGAGCCGGTGGCCACGCTGAGCTGGATCCTTTCGTTGGCACTGCTCCCCTATCTGGGGCTCTTCATCTACTACCTGCTGGGCCCGCAGAAGGTGAAGCGGCAACGGCTGCGTCGTGGCCGTGCACGCTCGGGCATGGAGCACTACAGCGATGTCTGCCCGCCCGATTCGGACTGCACCGAACTGGCCAAGGTTGCCCAGGCAACGACCGGACTGGCCCCAAGCAGTGCCACCGAAGTGACCTGGCTGGTGGACGGTGCGGCGACCTACGCGGCCTTGCTGGAAGCCGTTGCACAGGCGCACGATCACATCCATCTGGAGTACTACATCTTCAATCCGGATCACGCAGGCACCGCCCTGCGCGATGCCCTGGTCGAGCGCGCACGTGCCGGTGTGCAGGTGCGCCTGCTGCTGGATGCGGTGGGCTCATCCGCCCTGCCCCGCCGTTTCCTGCAGCCCCTGCTCGACGCCGGCGGTGAAGCGATCTGGTTCCACCCACGGCAGCTGCTGAAACCGTTCAAGCGCCCGTGGCTGAACCTGCGCACGCACCGCAAGCTGGTGATTGTCGATGGCCGCCTGGCCTTCACTGGCGGCATCAACATCACCGACGAGGAAGACGAAAGCCGCAGGCCCGACGCTTATCGCGACCTGCACATGCGCATCCGCGGTCATGTGGTGCGCAGTCTGCAGCTGGTGTTCGCCGAGGACTGGCTCTACGCCAGTGGCCAGGAACCCTCGCGGATGGATATCGCCCGCTTGTGGCCGGCCGATATGCCGCTGCGCGGGGATGGCGCGATCAACGCGCAGGTATTGGTGTCCGGCCCGGATTCGGGCTGGGAGACGATCCACCGGCTGCACGTCGCTGCCATCCAGGAAGCGCACGAACGGGTGTGGCTGGTGACGCCCTATTTCGTGCCGGGTGAAGCGGCGCGGATGGCGCTGACTTCGGCCGCGCTGGGCGGCCTGGACGTGCGCCTGCTGGTACCGAAAATGAGCGATTCGTGGTTCGTCACCCAGGCCGCGCGCTCGTACTTCGATGAGCTGTTGCATGCCGGCGTGAAGATCTACGAGTACGGCCCGCGCATGCTGCACACCAAGGCGTTCATCGCCGACGACGACGTCTGCATTGTCGGCAGTGCCAACTTCGACCACCGCAGCTTCCGCCTGAACTTCGAGCTATCGATGATGATCAGCGACCGGGACCGCGTGGCGGCCCTGGCCGAGCTGCTGCAGGGTGAATTCGATCGCGCCACCCGGGTGCATGACCAGGCCGGGCGCTCGCTGTGGCTGCACCGCCTGCCCGAGGCCTTCGCCCGGCTGGCCTCGCCGCTGCTGTGATGCAGCGCTACACTGCGGCGATCATCCGGGGAGCCCGACTATGTACTGGTTGTACCTGCTGCTGGCGCTGGGCTGCTTTGCCTTCGCGCTGAAGACCCCGAGCGCGGGGTTGATGACCCTGTGCCTGCTGGCGGCGCTCGCCTTCCTGCTGGCCTGGGTACGCGGTCGTTACGTGGCCCGTTTCGGCGACCTGCAGCGCGACCCGGCCACCCTGATCGATGCCGAGGAACTGCGCCGCCTGCGCGAGCAGGCCCAGGCGCGCCGCAACGATGACGCCAACGACAACGATCCGTCCCCTCTTTCCAAGTAGTTCCGTTCCATGACCCAGCTCAGCGTCAACGTCAACAAGATCGCCGTCCTGCGCAATTCGCGCGGCGGTGCCGAACCGGACGTGGTGCGCGCCGCCCAGGCCTGCCTGGATGCCGGCGCGCATGGCATCACCGTGCATCCGCGGCCGGACCGCCGCCACATCACCGCTGAGGACGTGCTGGCCCTGTCCACGTTGACCCGCGCGCGTGGCGTGGAATTCAACATCGAGGGCAATCCATTTGCGCCGCCGCGCGAGGGGTACCCGGGGCTGCTGCCGCTGTGCGAACAGACCCGTCCGGCGCAGGCCACCCTGGTGCCCGACGGCGATGGCCAGATCACCTCCGACCACGGTTTCGACTTCGAACGCGACGCCGAGCGCTTGCGCCCGTTGATTGCCCAACTGAAGGCGATGGGCTGCCGGGTCAGCCTGTTCGTGGATGCGGGCAACCCGTCGCTGGAGCAGGCTGCCGAGGTCGGTGCCGACCGCATCGAGCTGTACACCGGCCCCTACGCAGAGGCGCATGCGGCGGGCGACGCTGCGGCAATGCTCGAACTGTTCGCCACTGCGGCGCGGCGGGCGCAGGCGGTGGGCCTGGGCGTCAACGCCGGGCACGACCTGTCGCAGGACAACCTGCGCGATTTCCTGGGCCACGTGCCGGACGTGCTGGAGGTGTCGATTGGCCACGCGCTGATCGGCGAGGCACTGTATGACGGGCTGGATGCCACCGTGCGCGGGTACTTGGCGCTGCTTTGATGCATTGCAGCCGAGCGTAGGCTCGGCTCTACAAGGTATCCGTATCCACTGTAGAGCCGAGCCCACGCTCGGCTCAGACTTGCCCTGAACCCTTCAGACAGCCGTCGCAGCCATTGAGACGGTGGCGACGTACCCTGCCGCAATGGGTATTGCGATCAAGGGACGAGGTTCCACGTCCCACCTTGCTGGGCGCTTCGAAAGCACCGTCAGCGAGGCGGTGGACGACGGCTGGGCGGTCGATGAGAGCGAGGAGTTCCTCGCGCCGCGCCTGCGCACCGAGGTGCGCGCCGAGACCGCGCGCAGCATCATCACCCGCAACACTTCGCCAGACGTCGGCTTCAGCCAGTCGGTGAATCCGTATCGCGGTTGTGAGCATGGGTGTTCCTACTGCTTCGCGCGCCCTTCCCATGCCTATCTGAACCTGTCACCTGGCCTGGACTTCGAGACCAAGCTGTTCGCCAAGACCAATGCGCCTCAGCTGCTGCGCAAGGAACTGTCGAAACCCGGTTACGTGCCGCAGCCGATCGCGCTGGGCATCAACACCGATGCATATCAGCCGATCGAGCGCAAGTTCAAGCTGACCCGCCAGCTGATCGAAGTGATGCTGGAAACCAGGCATCCGTTCTCGCTGATCACCAAGAACGCACTGGTCGAGCGCGACATTGATCTGCTCGCGCCGCTGGCGGCGGAGAACCTGGTCAGTGTGCATTTCTCGGTGACCTCGCTGGACCCGCATCTCTCCGCGAAGCTGGAACCGCGCGCATCAGCACCCCATGCACGATTGCGCGCGATGAAGCGCCTGCATGACGCGGGTATCCCGGTGGGCGTGATGGTGGCACCGGTGATTCCGTGGATCAACGACAGCGAACTTGAAGCGGTGCTGGAGGCTGCGCACGATGCAGGCGCCAGTACCGCAGGCTACGTGCTGCTGCGCCTGCCGCTGGAAGTGGCGCCACTGTTCCGCGACTGGCTCGATACCCATCATCCCGATCGCGCCGCGCACGTGATGAGTACCATCCAGCAGCTGCGTGGTGGCAAGGACTACGACAGCCAGTTCGGCACCCGCATGCGCGGCCAGGGCGTGTATGCCGATCTGTTGAACAACCGCTTCAAGCTGGCGCGCAAGCGGTTGGGATTCAATGCGCAGAACAGCCATTGGCCGAAGCTGGATTGCAGCCGGTTCCAGAAGCCGTTGCCGCTGAAGAAGGATTCGCCGCAAGGGTCGTTGTTCTGAGGCCATCAGTCGAGCATGGCTCGACTGTACATCAAGGCCGACGAGCAGTTCGGCGTCACCCCCCAAACAACTTCTGCGCACTCTGGAACAGGATCCAGCTGGTGGCGATGAACTTGTCGCCACCCTGTGGCCGATTGCCGCGATGGGTGTGGGTGAACGCCGTCGGCGCAATCAGCAAACTGCCGGTGCGCGGCGCGATCTTCCGCCCCTGGAACAGGAACTCGGTTTCGCCCTCGTCGAAGTCGTCATTGAGGTACAGCGTCCACAGTACATGCCGGTGCAGGGTCTCGGCCTGCGCATCCTTCGGGTACAGCTCGCAGTGCCAGTACGGGTAGCCACCCTCGCCCGCGGCGTACCACTGCAGGTTGATCGCACCCGGACGAAGGCAGGTGCGGGCCAGGTCGGCCAGCTGCTGTTGCGGCATGTCGGGAAAGTCCTCGGCAGACAGGCGTCGCGGTTGGCTATTGCTGTCCTGGATCTGCAACATCAGCGGCGCGATCAATGCCTGTGGATAACGGCGTAGATAAGTCAGCAGGCCGTTGAACACCGCGATCTGCAGCTGCTGGTCGACGTCCTGCCAACCGTCCAGGCCACTGATGCGCAGATCCTTGCTGTGCTTGAGTTCGGGGAACACGCCACTGCCCACCGCACCGGGCAGCAGGCCACGCGTGGCACGCATGCGCTCGACGATGGCCGCGCAGACCTCACTGGGGACGGCGTTGTGGATGACTTCGATGAAATCGACCGGGCCCTGCTCGTGCATGCGTGCATTCCTTCGGCGGCAACGGCTTGATGGTGCCGTTTGCCGCCCGCGGTGTCACCCTGCGGTCATGTCATCGAACTGCCATGACCGCCGTCAGGCGTCGAGCCGTCAGCCCTGCGCTTCGTCGTGCGCGTGGTGGTAACGCACCGCTTCGGCCACTTCCTCGCGCGAACCCAGGAACACCGGCACGCGCTGGTGCAGCTGGTCGGGCTGGATGTCGAGGATGCGCTCGCGGCCGGTCCAGGCGGCGCCGCCGGCCTGTTCGACCAGCAGGCCCATCGGATTGGCTTCGTACATCAGGCGCAGCTTGCCGGCCTTGGACGGATCCTTCTTGTCCCACGGGTAGATGAAGATGCCGCCGCGGGTCAGGATGCGATGCACGTCGGCCACCATGCTGGCGATCCAGCGCATGTTGAAGTTCTTGCCGCGCGAGCCTTCCTTGCCGGCCAGCAGATCACTGACGTAGGCCTGCATCGGCGCTTCCCAGTGACGCTGGTTGGACATGTTGATGGCGAATTCCTGGGTGGCCGCCGGAATCTGCATGTTCTCGGTGGTCAGCACGAACTCGCCCTTCTCGCGGTCCAGGGTGAAGGCGTGGGTGCCATGGCCGACGGTCAGCACCAGCTGGGTGCTGGGCCCGTAGATGCAGTAGCCAGCGGCGATCTGCTTGCTGCCCGGCTGCAGGAAGGCGTCATCGCCCGGCAGCTCGACGTTGGTCGGGCAACGCAGCACGGAGAAGATGGTGCCGACGGAGACGTTGACGTCGATGTTGGAGCTGCCGTCGAGGGGATCGAACAGCAGCAGGAAATCACCGCGCGGGTAGATGTCCGGCACCGGCTGGCTGTGGTCCATTTCCTCCGAGGCGCAGGCGGCAAGGTGGCCACCCCAGGCATTGGCTTCGAGCAGGATCTCGTTGCTGATCACGTCCAGCTTCTTCTGTGCTTCACCCTGCACGTTGCCGGTACCGGCGTCGCCGAGCACGCCACCGAGGGCGCCCTTGCTGACTGCGATGGAAATGCTGGTGCAGGCGCGGGCGACCACGGCGATCAGCTGGCGCAGGTCGGCATTGATGCGGCCGGCGTGCTGTTCCTGGATCAGGAAGCGGGTCAACGAAGTACGGGACATGGTCGGGCAGGTCTCGGCAGCGGGAAAACGCCTATTGTCGCCCGTCTGGCGGGGGCGTGCGTGAGCGCGGGAAGGCGTAATCGTTTCCAGATGCGTTGCGCTCGTGGCGCCTTCCTTCATGGAGGCACAGGGCGAGGTACACCGTGGCCAGGACACGCCGTAAACCCATCCATGGGGGCTCGGTCGGCGCATCCATGCGCCTCACGGTCCTGGCCACGGTGTACCTCGCCCTGCGCTTCAGGGTTCGCCGCGAGCGCGGAGGGTGTGGCAAAGGCAGAGGCAAAGCAGAAGCAAAAACAAAGGCGCCTTTCGGCGCCTTTGTTGTCAAACCACTGGTGCGTTGCTTCAGCCCTTGGCGACGGTGGCCACGGCCTTGGCGACGTATTCCAGGTTGTTCTGGTTCAGCGCGGCCACGCAGATGCGGCCGGTGCCGACGGCGTAAATGCCGAACTCGTCGCGCAGGCGTTCGACCTGCTCACGGCTCAGGCCCGAGTAGGAGAACATGCCAGCCTGTTCGTTGATGAAGCCGAACTGCGGCGCACCGGCAGCGGCCAGCTTTTCGACCAGGCCCTGGCGCAGGGCGTGGATGCGCTCGCGCATCTCGGTCAGCTCCTGCTCCCACATCGCGCGCAGTTCCGGGTTGGTCAGCACGCCGGCCACCAGCGCGGCACCGTGGGTGGACGGGCTGGAGTAGATGGTGCGGATCACACGCTTGACCTGCGACTGCACGGCCTTGGCGTCAGCAGCGGTCGGCGCCACCATCGACAACGCACCCACGCGCTCGCCATACAGCGAGAACGACTTGGAGTACGAGTTGGCGACGATGAAGCTGTCGATGCCGGCTTCGGCGATGATGCGCACGGCGGCGCCATCCTGCTCGATGCCCTTGTCGAAGCCCTGGTAGGCCATGTCGATGAAGGGGAACAGCTGCTTGTCCTTCAGCAGTTGCGCGACCTGCTTCCACTGGCTGACCGTGAGGTCGGCACCGGTGGGGTTGTGGCAGCAGGCGTGCAGCAGCACTACGGTGCCGGCTTCCAGCTTGCCGAGGTCGGCCAGCATGCCGTTGAAGTCGACGCCATGGCTGGCCGGATCGAAATAGGTGTAATCCAGCACCTCGAAACCGGCCGCGCTGAACACCGCACGGTGGTTCTCCCAGCTCGGGTTGCTCAGCGCCACGGTGGCGTGCGGCAGCAGCTTCTTCAGCACGTCGGCGCCGACGCGCAGCGCACCGCTGCCACCGACGGTCTGTGCGGTGGTGACGCGGCCGGCGGCCAGCAGCGGCGAGTCTTTGCCGAACACCAGCTCTCGCGTGGCCTGCGTGTATGCCGGCAGGCCATCGATCGGCAGGTAGCCGCGCGGTTTGGCGTCAGCGGCAAGCTGCTGCTCGATCTGCTTGACGGCGCGCAGCAGCGGGATGCGGCCGCTCTCGTCGTAGTAGATGCCCACACCCAGGTTGACCTTGGTCGGGCGGCTGTCGGCGTTGTACGCCTCGGTCAGGCCCAGGATCGGGTCGCCTGGCACCAGTTCCACGTTTGCAAAGAAGGACACGGCGGTACTCGTTCGGTAGACGGAAAGGGGGAGGAAGTGCGCTACGCGGTCTGCGGCCTTGCAGCCGGAAACAGCCCATCGTAACAAAGCCTGCCGGGGCTGGCCGCCGCCGTCGTCATCCGTAGCCCCGTACCATGGCGTGCGTTGCCGCCTGATCCATCAACCTGAATCATGAATCCCGCCGCACGTCGCCATTGCCTGCCGTTGTCCATCCTCCTGCTGTCGCCCTGGGCGGCCGTGGCCGGGCCCGCACCGACCGCCCTGCCCAGCGTGCAGGTGCAGGCAGCGCGGGTGCCGGGCATCGACCCGTTCGCGTTGCCGGCCAGCCTGGACACGGTCTGGATCGACGCCGGCCGCGCCGGCGCCGGCGCACAGCTGTCCGAGGCGCTGGCCGGGGTCCCGGGCCTGGTCGCCCGTGACCGCCAGAACTTCGCGCAGGACACCCAGCTGTCGATCCGTGGCTTTGGTGCGCGCTCGACCTTCGGTGTGCGTGGGGTGCGGGTGTTGATCGACGGGGTGCCGGCGACCATGCCCGACGGACAGGGCCAGCTGTCGCATGCCAGCCTGCTCGGTGCCGAACGGATCGACGTGCTGCGCGGACCGTTCTCGGCGCTGTACGGCAATTCCTCCGGCGGCGTGCTGCAGGTCTGGAGCGCACAGGGCCAGGCCGGCGACCCGTGGCGGCTGCGCGTCAACGCGGGTGCCGACAACACGCTCAGCGTCGGCGCGCAACTGAAGGGTGCCGGCCGTGTTCTGGATTACAACATCGCCGCCAATCACTTCCGCACCGATGGCTGGCGCGACCACAGCCGTGCCCGCCGCGAATCGCTCGCTGCGCGTATCGGTGGCGATCTCGGCGGGGGGCGGCTGGAGCTGCTGCTCAATGCCTTCGATGCCCCCGATGCGCAGGACCCGCTGGGCATGAACCGTGCCCAGGTGGCGGCCGATCCGCGCCAGGCCACCGCCGTGGCGCACCAGTACAACACCCGTAAATCGGTGCGCCAGCAGCAGGCCGGCCTGCGCTGGACCCGTGAAACCAGGGCGCAGCGTTGGCAGCTGATGGGCTATGCCGGCCAGCGCGCGGTACGCCAGTACCTGCCGATCCCGCCGGCAGCTCAGACCAACAGCCCGTTGCATGCCGGCGGGGTGATCGACCTGGAGGGCGGCTATGGCGGGCTGGACGCGCGCTGGGGCTGGCACGGCGACCTCGCCGGCCGGCCGCTGGATCTGGTGGCCGGGCTCAGCGCCGACCGCCAGCGCCAGCATCGCACCGGCCATGAGAACTTCATCGGCAGCGCTCTCGGCGTGCGTGGGCAGCTGCGCAGAGACCAGATCGACACCGTGCAGAACGTCGATCAGTTCGCCCAGGCGTGGTGGCAGTGGAGTCCACGCTGGTCATTGCTGGCTGGCGTGCGTCGCAGCGCCGTGCGCTTCGAATCCGACGATCGCTACATCACCGCCCGCAACCCGGACGACAGCGGCCACCGCCGCTACCAGGCCACCACGCCGGTGGCCGGGATCAGCTTCGCGGCCAGCCCGCAGTGGCGGCTGCACGCGGCGGTGGGCCGTGGCTTCGAGACGCCCACCTTCAACGAGCTGGGGTATCGCGCCGACGGGCAGGCGGGACTGGCGCTGGATCTGGCGGCGGCGCGCAGCCGCAGCCTGGAGGTGGGCAGCAAATGGCATGCACAGGACGGAACCCAGCTCGATATCAGCCTGTTCCGCGCAGATACCGACGATGAGTTGGCAGTTGCCAGCAACATCGGCGGACGCAGCACCTATCGCAACATCGGCCGCACCCGCCGCCAGGGCGTGGAACTGCGCTACCGGCAGCCGTTGGCAGAACAGTTGGAACTGCAGGTGGCCTGGACCTGGCTGCAGGCGCAGGTGCGTGCGCCGTACCTGACCTCGAACACCTGGGTTTCCGCTGGCAGCCGCTTGCCCGGCGTACCGCGCCAGCAGGCGTTTGCCCGGCTGCAGTGGACCCCGGCCGACTGGCAGTGGGCGCTGGAGGCCGCCGCCAGCACCGATACCCTGGTCAACGACGTGGCCACGGAGCGGGCGCCGGGCTACGCGTTGCTGAACCTGGAAGCCGGTCGTCTCTGGACACTGCCAGGTGGCGAGCTGCGCGCCTTCGCCCGGCTGGAGAACGTGCTGGACCAGGCCTACATCGGCTCGGTGATCGTCAACGACGGCAACGGGCGCTTCTACGAACCGGGGCCGGGACGGCGAGCCAACGTCGGCCTGCAATGGTCGTGGCGCTGAAAGGGGTAGTGCGGGCCGCTGGCCGGCATCGCGCCGTGCACGACGTCAGGAGGTTGCCGGCCAGCGGCCGGCACTACCCGTAAATCGGGGCCGCTGGCCGGCATCGCTCTGTGTAGGGCAGCCCAGACCTTGCCGGCCAGGGGCCGGCACTACCCGTCAGTCGGGCGCCTTGGCCGGTACGAACGGCGAGGTCGGGTCGCTGGCCGGGAAGGTCTCCTCCAGCGCCTCGTCCTGGTTGTCGCTGGCGCGCTGCTTGCGTTCGCGACGTTTGAGCGGGCTTTCCTGGCCGCCGCGATGGCGGTCGCCGCCATCCTTGCGGTCCTGGGCGGCCTGTTCAGCCTCGTGCTTCACCGGCAGATGGTCGCCACCGTGCTCGGCGTCGTAGAAAGGTGCGCCGGTGCCGCGGTAGTCGGCATTGTCGGCATCGCGCTTGCCGCGCTGTTCACCGGGAATGGGCGGGTGGTTTTCCCGCAACGGGTCTCGGGAATTCTCTCGGCTCATGGTCTGGCTACCTGCGCTCGGGGCTCCCACTACACCGCGCCACAGGTAAAGCCGCCGCGAACCCGGCGTCATGAACATCTCGCTCACCCCCCGGTAACAGCACCGCGCGTATTCCTGCCCACCCGCCCCCGCTGCAGGAGCCGGCCATGCCCCGTCTTGAACGACCCGCACCGTCCGTGTTCAACGCCCTGCTCGATCCGCTCGGCCAGCGCACCGCACAACGCCGCACGCGCCGCCATGAAGATCCGCAGGCGGTGGCGCAGGACTACCTGCAGTACATGCTCAGCGACTACGAAGAGCGTCGCGGGCAGAACCACCGCAACTGGCGCGATCTATGCCCGGTCTATGCCTTCGCATTGACCACCCACGCTGCGGACTGGCCGCGCGGTGACGCCGCGGATACCTGTGAGGAACTGGCCGAACACTGGGAACAGATGCGCGGGCAGTCGGGGTTGAGCTGGTCGCAGGCACGGCCGGTGGTGGAAGACGCCTGGCGCGCGCTGGATCATATTCCTGCGGCGGCGGTGAGGCCGCTGCTGCAGTAGTGCCGGCCGCTGGCCGGCAACCTCAGGAAACTTCAGGCCGCGAGCTCTGCCGGCCCGCAGCCGGCACTGCCGTTCTCCGTAGAACCCACGTGCACGGTATCGACACGGGTGGTTTACACCGCCCATCCGAAGCTGGATGCCCTGCCCCGCCAAAGGTACGCCCATGGCCCGCCCGATCTGGACCGGCACGCTGTCGTTTGGCCTGCTCAACGTGCCGGTGTCGCTGATGTCAGGCGAACGCAAGGTCGATCTGCAGTTCCGCATGCTCGACTCCCGCGACCGCAAGCCGATCCGCTTCGAGCGGGTCAACGCCGATACCGGCGAGGAAGTGCCATGGAAGGACATCGTCAAAGCCTATGAGTACGACAAGGGCAGCTATGTCGTGCTGGAGGAAGGCGATATCCGGTCTGCGGCACCGGAAAGCCACGAAGCGGTGGAGGTGGAATCGTTCGTGGACGCCGCGCAGATCGACCCGCGCTACTTCGAGAAACCCTACCTGCTGGTGCCCGGCAAGAAGGCCGAAAAGGGCTACGTGCTGCTGCGCGAGACATTGCGCAGTACCGGCAAGGTGGGCATCGCCCGGGTGGTGGTGCGTACCCGCGAATACCTGTGCGCGGTGATGCCGCACGCGGACGCGCTGGTGCTGATGATCCTGCGCTATCCGCAGGAACTGGTGGATCCCGAAGATTACAAGCTGCCCACCGGAAAGCTCGCCGATTACCGCATCAGCAGCAAGGAAACGGCGATGGCCGAGCAGTTGATCGAGTCGATGTCCGGTGATTGGGATCCGTCGCAGTACCACGACGAATTCCGCGAACGCCTGCAGCAGGTGCTGAACAAGCGCATCAAGTCCAAGGGCGGTACCACCCGGGTGGAGGATGAGCCTGTACCGCGCGAGGATGCCAGCACCAACGTGGTCGATTTCATGGCGCTGCTGCAGAAGAGCCTGGACGCGAACAAGCGTACGCCGGCGAAGAAGACGGCAACGCGGAAAGCAGCCACCAAGCCGACGGTAAAGAAAGCCGCAAAGAAGGCAACGAAGAAGGCCGCAAAGAAAACCGCTGCACGGCGCAAGGCAGGTTGAGCCATGTCGTTGCACCAGTACCGGCGAAAGCGCCGGCTTGGCGGTGGCCTCGGGCAGACACCGGAACCTGACGACACACCCGCACACGGCAACCCGAAGCGGCGGCCGATCTTTGTCATACAGCTGCACCATGCCACTTCGCGGCACTATGACTTCCGCCTTGAGATGGACGGTGTGCTGAAAAGCTGGGCGGTGCCGAAGGGTCCTTCGCTTCGCGCTGGTGACAAGCGGCTGGCCGTGGAAGTGGAAGACCATCCGCTGTCCTACGCCGGTTTCGAAGGAGATATTCCCGAAGGCCACTACGGCGCTGGCCACGTGGAGGTCTTCGATCACGGCACATGGGCCTGCGAAGGCGATCCACTGCAGGCACTGGCAGCGGGAAAGATCGACTTCGTGCTGCATGGGCAACGTCTGGCTGGCGGCTGGAAGCTGGTGCGCACAGCGATGAAGGGACGCCAGGTACAGTGGTTGTTGATCAAACGCGACGACGAGGAAGCGCGTGATGCCGAAGCAGATGATCTGCTCCAATCCCTCATGCCGAAACGCACATCCGCAGTGAGCAAGCGCACGGTGGGCAAGTCAACGCGCGCCGCACCGGCTGCACGATCGGCGACCCGCAAGGCCGATGCGCGTTGGCATGCGCGAGCGCTGAACCTGGATGGCGCTCGTGACACGCCCTACCCGCGTGCTTTCAAGCCACAGTTGACCGATCATCGCGACAGTGCACCGGACGGCGAGCGCTGGTTGCATGAGATCAAGTGGGATGGCTATCGCCTGCTGGCCGATCTGCACGAAGGCAAGGTGACGCTGCGCTCCCGCAACGGCCTGGATTGGACCGGTGATTTCCCCGAGGTGGTACAGGCCGTGCAGGCACTGCCGGTGCGGGATGCGCGCCTGGACGGTGAGCTGGTGGTGCTGGACCGGGATGGACGCAGCGACTTCGCCGCGCTGCAGCGCGTGATCGACGGGAGTTCGAAGCAACCGTTGCGTTACATCGTTTTCGATCTGCCGGGTGTGGCCGGCGTGGACATCAGTCGTTCACCGCTGCTGGAGCGCAAGGCGCTGCTGAAGGATCTCATCGGTCCCACGCCCGGAACCCTGGCCTTCAGCGAGCACGTGATCGACCATGGCCCGCAGGTATTCGATGCCAGCGGCAAGGCGGGATTCGAAGGCATCGTCAGCAAGCAGGTGGATGCGCCCTACGTGAACACCCGTGCACGCAGCTGGGTGAAGGTGAAGCACGAAGACACCGACGAGTTCGCGATTGTCGGCTACACGGCACCGAAGGGCTCCCGGGTGGGGTTCGGCTCGCTGCTGCTGGCGACGCCGGACAAGGGCGGCTTGCGCTATGTGGGCCGCGTTGGCACCGGCTTCGACGACGAAAGCCTGCGCGCGCTGCACAAGGCGCTGCAGCCGTTGGCGGTGAAGACGCCTGTGCTGCAGCTGCCGGCGCACGTGCCGTTCCGTGCCGCCAGCGTGCGCTGGGTGAAGCCGGTGACGGTGGCGGAGGTGGCATTCCGTGGCTGGGGCAAGGAAGGCCTGCTGCGCCAGGCCAGTTTCAAGCGGCTGCGCAGCGACAAGCAGAAGGAGGACCTGGGAGTGGCCGTCTCGAGTGCTGAAGCCGGGGGCGAGGTCCAGATCACCCATCCAGAGCGGGTGGTGTTCCCAAGGCAGAAGCTCAGCAAGGGCGACGTGGCGGACTACTACCAGCGCGTGGCGCGCTGGATCCTGCCCGAAATTGCCGGGCGGCCCTTGTCACTGCTGCGCTGCCCGGATGGCGTGGGCAAGGCCTGCTTCTTCCAGAAGCACCATGGCCCCGGCCTGGGCGATGCCGTGCACGCGGTGCCCCTTCAGCAGAAGAGCGGCCGCGAGGACTACGTCTACATCGACGATGTGCGGGGCCTGCTGCAACTGGTGCAGATGAACACCCTGGAGCTGCATCCGTGGGGCGCGACCGTGGCCGATCCCGAGCACCCGGATCGCTTGGTGTTCGATCTCGATCCCGGTGAAGGGGTGGGTTGGGCAGAGGTGAAAGCTGCTGCGCGTGATGTCCGTGACCGCCTGCAGGAAGTCGGCCTGAAGAGTTTCGTGCGGCTGTCCGGTGGCAAGGGCGTGCACGTGGTGGTGCCGCTGCGGCCCAAGGCCGACTGGGAACAGGCCAAGGCGTTCTGTGAGGCGTTCGCCCGGGCGATGGCGGAGCGGGCGCCCGACCGCTACGTGGCGACAATGAGCAAGGCCAAGCGTGGCGGCGTCATTTTCATCGACTGGCTGCGCAATACGCGGGGTGCCACCAGTGTGTGCTCGTGGTCGTTGCGTGCGCGCGATTCCGCCGGTGTGGCAGTACCGCTGCGCTGGGATGAACTGGCTCGTATCAATGCCGCCGACGCATTTCCCATGGGCAAAGCGCTGGCGAGGGCGCAACGCCTGAAGAGTGACCCATGGCAGGGCATCGCGCAGTTGAAGCAGACGCTGCCGTCGCTGAAGCGGTAGTGCCGGCCGCTGGCCGGCAACGGCAGGATGGCCGAGGTTGCCGGCCAGCGGCCGGCACTACCTGCATGCGCTCAGCGCGGATCGCGCGAGGCGCGACGGCCGAACCACCAGCCGGCCAGCAGTTGCAACGGCAGCGACGCCAGCAGTGAAATGACGAACCAGAACGGGAAATCCGCACCCGCCGTCCACATGGCGTAGCCACAGCCCAGCGCGACCAGCGACCAGATCGAGAAGCCGTGCGATCGCGGCCAGCAGGGCGCGTAATAGGTGGCAAAGGAAACCCCGGCGATGCCACCGAGCACGCTGAAGGTGAGATCCCAGCCCAGCTGCACGCTGTTGTTGTCCGGCGACAGGCCCAGCAACGGTGGCAGCCAGCTGGCGACGCTGCTGACCAGCGCAAGCGACAGCACACCGCCGATCAGGGCAGCGAGGGACAGGAACAGGGTCTTGAGCATGCCAGGCATGCGCGCATTGTACGGCTGCGGCGGAGAACCCGGCATGCCGGCCAGCGACCGGCACTACCGAAATGTGGGGGGAACCGATCCGATGAATCGGCATGGCCGCCGCGTCCGTGGGAGAGGGGGACGGAGCGACGGCGGCCATGCACAGGGGGTCAGGCGGCGAAGTCGAGCACCACGCGGCCTTCGATGGTGCCCGCATGCATGCGCGCGAACACGTCGTTGATGTTTTCCAGGCGGTCGGTGCTGACCGTCGCCGCGACCTTACCCTCGGCGGCGAACTGCAGCGATTCCTGCAGGTCCAGGCGGGTACCGACGATCGAGCCGCGCACGGTAATGCCGTTGAGCACCATGCCGAAGATGTCCAGCGGGAAGTTGCCGGGCGGCAGACCATTGAGCGAGACAGTGCCGCCACGGCGCACCATGCCCAGTGCCTGTTCGAACGCCTTCGGCGATACCGCGGTGACCAGCGCACCGTGGGCGCCGCCGATTTCCTTCCTGAGGAACGCGGCCGGGTCGGTGGTGCGCGCGTTGACGGTGACCTGCGCGCCCAGCTGGCGGGCCAGTGCCAGCTTGGTGTCGTCCACGTCCACTGCGGCCACGTTCAGGCCCATCGCACGGGCGTACTGCACCGCCATGTGGCCCAGGCCACCGATGCCGGAAATCGCCACCCAGTCACCGGGCTTGGTGTCGGTGACCTTCAGGCCCTTGTAGACGGTCACGCCGGCGCACAGCACCGGCGCGATCTCGACGAAGCCCACCTCCTTCGGAAGCAGGCCGACATAGTTGGCATCGGCCAGCGCGTACTCGGCGAAGCCGCCGTTGACCGAGTAGCCGGTATTGCGCTGCGTCTCGCACAGCGTTTCCCAGCCACCCAGGCAGTGTTCGCAATGACCACACGCCGAGTACAACCAGGGGATGCCGACCCTGTCGCCTTCCTTGACGTGCCCTACCCCGCCTCCCACGGCCACGACGTGCCCCACGCCCTCGTGGCCGGGGATGAACGGCGGGTTCGGTTTCACCGGCCAGTCGCCCTCGGCGGCGTGCAGGTCGGTATGGCAGACGCCACAAGCCTCGATCTTGACCAGTACCTCGCCCGCCCCCGGGCGCGGTACCGAGACTTCCTCGATCACCAGTGGCTTGCCGAACTCACGCACGACAGCGGCCTTCATGGTGGAATTCATGTTCGGATCTCCGTAGTGCGCTTGCCCACAGAATGACGCCGGCGCGAGGCCGGCGCTTTGATCACGATCAAACCTTTGAAGATCCGCGAAGCAGGTTCAGCTGGCCAGCACCGAGGCCTCGCGGGCCAGGCGCTCGATGGCGTCCCAGTCGCGGGTCTGCAGCAGCGCCGGGGTGGTCAGCCACGAACCGCCCACGCACAGCACGTTGGGCAGGTGCAGGAACTGCGGCGCGGTCTGCGCGCTGATGCCGCCGGTCGGGCAGAAGCGCACATCGGCGAACGGGCCGTGCCAGGCGGCCAGCAGCGCGGCGCCGCCGGCCTGCACGGCCGGGAAGAACTTGAAGGTGTCCGCGCCGTGCTCCAGGCCCTGGATCAGGTCCGAAGCGGTGGCAGCACCGGGCAGGTACGGCAGATCGGCATCACGCGCGGCCGCATACAGTGCCGGCGTGGCACCGGGGGAAACGGCAAAACGCGCACCGGCCTGCTTCGCCGCCTGCATCTGCGCGGCGTTGAGTACGGTGCCGGCACCGATCACCGCGTCCGGCACGGCCTCGACCATGGCCTTGATCGCATCCAGCGCCTGCGGCGTGCGCAGGGTCACCTCGATCACCGGCAGCCCACCACGGAACAGTGCCTGGGCTACTTCGACCGCTTCATTCACATCTTCGGGGGTGTACACCGGGATCACCGGTGCCAGCTTCAACAGCGCGCGCAGGCGCGGATCAGCGCTGGACATCGTCTTGCTCCTTGCCCGCCAGGGCATCGCGGATGCTGCCGGTGCCGGCAGCGCAGCGGCGCATGATGCCATGCGGACCGCGATGGTGCCCTGCTCCGCACCGCGCCGGATTCAGGCCGGGTCGGCCTGCAGCGCCTGGATGCGGCGCTGGTACCAGTCGCCACCGAGCGGATCGAACACCGCCGAGCGCTCCATCTGCGCCTCGTACACGTGTACCGAGATCGCCAGTGCCTCATCGCTGGCATTGCGCAGGGTGTGGTACTCATGCGGGGGGATCAGGCTGCCGGCACTGCCGCAGCCCCCGCGCAGCGCGGCGTGGCGGCGGAAGCGCCAGCGCTCGCCGGCGCACTCCAGCAGCTCGTAACGGGTGATCTCCAGCTCGCCCAACCACACGCCCTCCACACACCACATGGCATCGTGGTCGTGCAGCGGCGTGCCCTGCCCTGGGCCCCAGCTCATGGCAATCACGCTGTAGCCGTGTTCGCGGCTGTGGTACAGCGGACGTCGCGCGTAATGATCACTGACCGGCCGATGCACGCATTCGGGCAACTCGATGCGGTTGTCGGTTATGGCTTCCTGCAGCGCCAGCTGCAGGTCGGCCGTGATGCGCTCGGGATCACCGGAGCTCATCGCCGCGTCGACTGCGGCGATCAACCGGTCGCGGCCGCGGAACGGCGGAAACGGAGAAGTCTGCAGGTCCATGCCTCGAATGTAGCGGAGCATGGTTAAGGGAATGTTGGCGTTCGCGCGCGTCGCGTCCACATCCAGGGTGAATACGCGCGGAAGAACGGTTCAGATGCAGAAGCAGTAGAGCGATCACAATGGAACCTTGCGCAGCAGAACCTGTCGAACACGACACGATTCAGATCCGCTGCGACATTCCGCAACTTCGCGCCCGACGGGCGCAAGGCTAGAATTCTCCGACTTACCTGGTTCTATACATGTCAGTGCGAACTATTAGCGATGCCGCGTTGCCGGCATCGAAGGGCAAGGCTGCCACGATCAACGACATCGCACGACTGTCGGGAGTTTCCAAGAAAACGGTTTCAAGAATCATCAACAACTCGCCGCTGGTGCGCAAGGACACCCGCGACAAGGTCGAGGCGTTGATGCGCGAGGTCGGTTACGTGCCCGATCCTCTCGCGCGCGGGCTGGCATTCCGCCGCTCCTTCCTGATCGGCCTGGTGTATGACGATCCGGGTGCCCAATGCATCGTCGACCTGCAGCACGGCGCGCTGGACGCGCTGCGCGGCACTGGCTATGAGCTGGTGGTGCACCCCTGCGACAGCCAGGATCCGGAATGCCCGCAGGGCGTGCGCCGTTTCGTGCAGCAGCAGAAGCTGCACGGCGTGATCCTGGGGCCGCGTGCGTCCGAATCGGCTGCGCTGGCGCAGATGCTCGATGACATCGACTGCCGCTACGTGCGCATCAACGCGCATGCCTCGGAGGATGAGAACCATGCCGTGGTCACCCATGACCGCGATGGTGCTGCCGCTGCGGCGGGCTACCTGCTTTCGCTTGGCCACCGCGACATCGCGGTGATCACCGGACCGGGTGACCGGCGTGCCGCGCGCGAACGGACGCATGGTTTCCTTGATCGGCTGGCGCAGGTCGGCCTGACCCTGCCCGGCGAGCGCGTGCTGGAAGCGGGCGACACCTTCGAGTCCGGCGTGCATGCC
The DNA here is from genome assembly GCF_052149045.1 of Stenotrophomonas maltophilia group sp. RY12688. Lineage (NCBI taxonomy): Bacteria > Pseudomonadati > Pseudomonadota > Gammaproteobacteria > Lysobacterales > Lysobacteraceae > Stenotrophomonas > Stenotrophomonas maltophilia group sp. RY12688. Next base: position 31,469 of record NZ_CP197389.1, read on the forward strand.
GCCGAACGGCTGCTGATGGGCGAGCAACGCCCCAGTGCGATTTTCGCCGGCAACGACGAAATCGCCGCAGGTGTGTACCAGGTGGCATTGCGTGCAGGCATCGCGGTGCCGCAGCAGTTGTCGATCGTCAGCTACGACGACAGCCCGTTGGCATCGCGGCTGTGGCCGCCGCTGACGTCGGTGCGGCGCCACGTTTCCGACATCGGCCGCACCGCCGCCGCCATGCTGGTCCAGGCCGACGTGCCCGACGCACCGACCGCGGCCAGCGTGCATCCGCAGTTGATGGTGCGCGGTTCCTGCCGGGCCGTGGATGGCTGAGTGTCCTGCCCTCGCCTGCGCCGCTGCAGTGGCGCAGGCAGGCAACAACGAAAGCGGCGCACCCATGTGCGCCGTTTTCAGTGCAAAGCCGTGCGCGTTGTGTGCTTACACGTCGCCGCCGTCGGCCCAGCCTTCGCCGGTGCCCTTCTGGAACACGCGGTCGTCGCCCTGCACTTCACCGGCCGGCAGATGCGCCTGGTTGGCCAGGGCCGCGTAGATCGGGGTGAAGTCCGGCGAGGTCGCCTGCATGAGCTGTTCGAAGCTGTCGATGACGAAGTAGGTCTTCTGGAAGGTATCGATGCGGTACTTCGTGCGCATGATCCGCTGCAGGTCGAAGCCGATGCGGTTGGGCGCGGCCGATTCCAGCGAGTACAGCGACTCGCCCTTCGACGACACGATGCCGGCACCGTAGATGCGCAGGCCCTCGGGCGTATCGATCAGGCCGAACTCCACCGTGTACCAGTACAGGCGGGTCAGGTTCTGCAGCGCATCCGGGCCGATCGCGTGGGCTTTGACGCCGCCACGGCCGTATGCCTCCATGTAGTCGGCGAACACCGGGTTCATCAGCAGCGGTACGTGGCCGAACAGATCGTGGAACAGGTCCGGTTCGGCGATGTAGTCGATCTGGTCCGGGCGGCGGATCCACCAGGTCACCGGAAAACGGCGGTTGGCCAGATGGTCGAAGAAATCCAGTTCCGGCAACAGGCCTTCAACCCCGACCAGGGTCCAGCCGGTGGCCGCGCCCAGCACTTCGTTGAGCTGGTCGAAGCGCGGAATCATGTGTGCGCTCATGCCCATCTCGTCCTGCGCATCCAGGAACTCCTGGCAGGCACGGCCGACCAGCAGCTCGCGCTGGCGCTGGTAAAGCGTGCTCCAGGTCGCGTGGTCGTCGGCGCTGTAAGTGTCCCATCGCTGCTCGACGAGCGCGGTGGTATACACCGGCACGTAGCCCTTGTCGGTCTGCTGGTGTTCGACGCGGCGGGGCTGGGCGAGGTCCATGCGGCACTCCTGGATGGGATACCCATGATGCTAGGGCAGGGGACGCGCAACAGGGTTGCAAAAGTTGCGCCGATTGGCCTTGTTGGCGCAATATCCTTGCGTACTCACCATGTTGCGGGGCAACAATGGCCGGAGAAGTCCAGTTCGATCGCACGGATATACGCCTGCTGGCCGAAATCCAGCGGGATGGGCGCGCCACCAACGCCGAACTGGCGGCGCGGGTGAATCTCTCTCCTTCGGCCTGCCTGCGGCGGTTGCAGCGGCTGGAAAGCGAGGGCGTGATCGTCGGCTATGGCGCGCGGCTGGAGCCACGGCAGCTGCGGCTGGGCCTGCAGGCCTTCGTGCGCGTGCAGCTGGAAAAGCACGACCAGGCCGCCATCGGCCACTTCGTGGACAGCGTGCAGGCGTGGGACGAGGTGGTGGCCTGCCACGCACTGACGGGTGACATGGACTACCTGCTGCACGTCTACGTGCGCGACCTGGAGCACTTCTCGCGCTTCCTGCTGGACCGGCTGCTCAATGCCGGTGGCGTGGCCGATGCCAATTCCAGCTTCGTGCTGCGCACGGTGAAGTGCTTCCAGGCGTTGCCGCTGTCGCAGCTGGAGTCCTGAGCAACCACCGGGCGGGCCCGGTGGCCTGACTTCAATGGATCAGCACTTGTCCTTGCGGCCCATCAGCTTGCCCAGGCGCGAGGCTTCCTCGCACTTCGGCGCGGCCACCGGTGCCGGTGCGGCTGCTGCGGCGCGCGCGCGCTGCAGCTGCTGGATCCTGGCGCGGATCTGCGGCATCGCTGCCATCGCAGCCTTTTCGCCTTCCAGGATCGCGGTGCCACGCTGGCTGAAATCGGCGGCACCGATGTCCAGTACCTTCGGGCGGATGACGATGTCGGCGCGCGCCAGTTCCTGCTCGCCCAGGCGCTGGCCCATGATCGAGATGGACTGGTTGACGATGCCCAGCATGTCGGTCGGCGCCTTGCCGCTGGCCTTGCTGGAGATGTCCACGGCGATCACGAAGTCGGCGCCGAGCTGGCGTGCGGCATCCACCGGCACCGGGCTGACCACGCCACCGTCGATGTAGTTGCGGCCGCCGATCTTCACCGGTTCGAACACGCCGGGGATGCTGCTCGATGCGCGCACTGCCTGGCCGACGTTGCCGCGCACGAAGATTGCGCGCTCGCCGGTTTCGAGCTGGGTGGCGACGGCGGCGAACGGCTTCTTCAGGCGCTCGGCGGGACGGTTGGCGACCTGCTCGTTGACGTAGTCCTGCAGCTTCTGGCCCTGCACCAGGCCACCGGAGAACAGGCGCACATCGCGGATGCTGGCTTCGTCCAGCGCGACGGCCTTGCTCTGCATCTGGAAGGCATCCATGCCGCTGGCATACAGGGCGCCGACCACGCTGCCGGCGCTGGTGCCGGCGACCACGGCCGGCTCGAAGCCGTTGGCCTCCAGCATCTTGATCACGCCGATATGGGCAAAGCCTTTGGCCGCGCCGCCGCCCAGGGCGATGCCGATCTTCACCGGCTTGGCCTGCGGGACCACGGTCGGCGCAGGCGGCGGCGTGGGGCGGACCGGATCGCCACCGCAGCCGGCCAGCAGGCCGATCAGGGCGACGGACAGCAGCATGCGGGGGCGGAACAGGCTCATCGGCAGTGCGCGCGCGGCGCCGGATTCAGGAAAGGGCGCCAGCATACCGAAGCCGCGGCGGGGCGGGCAGGGTGGGAAATATCGCCCATTCATAAAGGTAGTGCCGGCCGCTGGCCGGCAACCATAGGGAAACTGGCAACGGTCCACGGGGCTGCCGGCCAGCGGCCGGCACTACCGGGATGCGCGCCAAGGTCCATGAGGTTGCCGGCCAGCGGCCGGCACGACCGGAGGCGGTCAGAACCGGTTGTCACCATCCAGCATCCGGCCCAGGCCGCCCAGCACCGAGCCTTCGCCGCGGCTCTGGCCGCCGCCCTGCGGTGCGGCCATCCACATGCGGCCGGCCAGGCGTGAGAACGGCAGCGACTGCAGCCAGACCTTGCCGGGGCCGGTCAACGTGGCCAGGAACACCCCTTCGCCGCCGAACAGCATGCTCTTGATGCCGGCCACCCGACGCACGTCCATGTCCACCGTCGGGTGGTAGGCCACCACGCAGCCGGTATCCACGTCCAGGCGTTCGCCGGCGGCCAGCTCGCGCTCCACCACGCAGCCGCCGGCGTGGATGAACACCCAGCCGTCGCCCTCCAGTTTCTGCATGATGAAACCCTCGCCCCCGAACAGGCCGGTCATGATCTTGCGCTGGAACTGCACGCCGATCTGCACGCCGCGCGCGCCGGCCAGGAAACTGTCCTTCTGGCAGATCAGGCGGCCGCCGTGCTGGTCCAGCTTCATCGCCAGCACCGTCCCAGGGTAGGGCGCAGCGAAGGCGACCTTGCCCTTGCCATGGCCGCTCTGGGTGTAGACGGTGGCGAACAGGCTTTCGCCGGTCAGTACGCGCTTGCCGGCAGCCATCACCTTGCCCATGAAGCCGCCGCCCTGGTCGCCATTGGCGGCGCCGAACACGGTATCCATCTGCACCGTGGCGTCCTTGAACATCAGCGCGCCGGCCTCGGCAATGGCGCTCTCGCCGGGATCAAGCTCGATTTCCACGAACTGCATTTCATGGCCGACGATGCGGAATTCGATGTCGTCGGCGCGGCCGCTGGCGGCGGCGGGGACCGGGGGTGGGGTGTGGGGCATGCCCGGGGCCGCGGATTGCAGTTCAGGCACTTCGGCAATCGAGGTCCATCCGCTCATGCCCTGGCACCAGGCCAGCGCGCGCGGGTTGGCCTGCGCGTAACGGCGCGCGGCCGGGTCATCGAGCGGTCCGATTCGGTCGGCCTGGGCCGAGGCATGGAAGTACCACTGGGTCATTGCGGCGGCTCCGCGGCGCTGGAAAACCCCGAGTCTAGCGAGCGCCCCGGGGGCAGGGCGACGGGGCCATGAACGGCCGGCATTTGCGGGGCAGGTGCTGTATTGCAACAATTATCTGGTAGCGCCGTTTTACCACCCCTCCAAACACAGCCTACCGCCATGTCCCCGACCCGCACTTCCCGTGGCCGCTTCCCGGTCGCGCGCCCTCTCGTTGCCGCTCTTTCCGCCCTGCTGCCGCTGGTAGCAGCCGCCCAGGAAACCCCTGCCGCCAAGGATCCGGTTGCCCTCGACACCCTGCAGGTCACCGCGCAGCGCCGTGTCGAGAACGCCAAGGACGTACCGGTCGCAGTCAGCGCGATCCAGGGCGAGAAGCTGGATGTGCTCGGTTCGGCCGGCGATGACATCCGCTTCCTGGCCGCACGCGTGCCCAGCCTCAACATCGAGTCGTCCTACGGTCGTGCCTTCCCGCGCTTCTACATCCGCGGCCTGGGCAACACCGATTTCGATCTCAATGCCTCGCAGCCGGTGTCGCTGGTATACGACGACGTCGTGCAGGAAAGCCCGCTGCTGAAGGGCTTCCCGCTGTTCGACCTGGCCAACGTGGAAGTGCTGCGTGGCCCGCAGGGCACCCTGTTCGGCCGCAACACGCCGGCCGGCGTGGTCAAGTTCGATTCGGCCCGCCCGTCGCAGGATGCCGACGGCTATATCCGCGTCGGCTACGGCAGCTACAACAGCTGGAACGTGCAGGGCGCCTACGGCGGCCCGCTGACCGACCGCTGGTCGGCGCGCGTCTCGGCGATCTACCAGCGTCGTGACGACTGGGTCGACAACACCCGTGTGGGCGCGCCCAACAGCGGCTTCGAAGGCTATGACGAAGCGGCAGGCCGCGTGCAGTTCCTGTACGAAGGCGATGACTTCGAAGCGCTGTTCAACCTGCACAAGCGCAAGCTCAACGGCACCGCCCGCCTGTTCCGCGCCAACATCATCCAGAAGGGTGGCAATTCGCTGGTCGAGAACTTCGACCGCGACAAGGTGGCCAACGACGGCGTCAACTTCTCCGACCTGGAGACCTGGGGGGGCAGCGCGCGCCTGCAGTGGAACCTCGGCTCGGTGACCCTGCACTCGATTACCGGCTACGAGACCGCCGAATCGCTCAACCGCGGTGACATCGACGGTGGCTACGGTGCGGCCTTCCTCGGTGCCGGCAACTACGGCCCGGGCCTGATTCCGTTCTCCTCGGAGTCGGCTGATGGCCTGCCGCACCATCGCCAGTGGACGCAGGAATTCCGCGTCGAGTCCAACGAGTGGGGCCGCTTCGACTGGCAGGCCGGCGTCTTCTACTTCGATGAAGACGTGACCATCAACAACTTCAACTACGACTCGCTGGCCCCGGGCAATCCGCAGACCGGCCACGTGGTGCAGAACCAGCGCAACAAGGCCTGGGCAGTGTTCGCCTCGGGTGACTTCGACGTCACCGACCGCTTCAAGCTGCGTGCCGGCGTGCGCTACACCCAGGACAAGAAGGACTTCAGCGCCAGCGTGCTGCAGGCGGTTCCGTTCGGCACCCCGGTCAGTGGCCCGTACCTGGCCAACACCGACGTCAACGACGTCAGCTGGGACCTGAGCGGCGTCTACAAGCTCACCGACGACATCAACGCCTACGCCCGCGTGGCCAAGGGCTTCCGCGCGCCGTCGATCCAGGGCCGCCTGGCCTTTGCGCCGGGTCTGTCGCAGGCCGATTCGGAGAAGGTCATCTCGTACGAGGCCGGCATCAAGGCCGACCTGTTCGAGCGCCGCGCGCGCCTGGGCCTGAGCGTGTTCCGCTACGACGTCGATGGCCAGCAGCTGATCGCCGTGGGCGGTGCCAACAACACCGCCACCCTGCTCAACGCCGACAAGACCATCGGCCAGGGCGTCGAGCTGGACCTGGAGGCCTACCTGGCCGACAACGTCCTGCTGACCTTTGGCAGCAGCTACAACGACACCGAGATCAAGGACAAGAACCTGGCGGTGGCGATCTGCGGCGGCGGCTGCACCATCACCGACCCGACCACGGTGATCAACGGCCAGACCTACGCGCTGGTGAACGGCAACCCGCTGCCGCAGGCGCCGAAGTGGATCCACAACGCGACCCTGCGCGTGGGCTTCCCGCTCAGCGATGGCAGCGAGCTGTACGCCTACACCGACTGGGCCTACCGCAGCGCGGTGAACTTCTTCATCTACGAGTCGCCGGAATTCCGCGGCCGTAGTTCGCTGGAAGGCGGCCTGCGCCTGGGCTACAACTGGGAGTATGGCCAGTACGACGTGGCGGTGTTCGGCCGCAACCTGACCAACCAGACCCGCGTGGTCGGTGCGATCGACTTCAACAACCTGACCGGCTTCCTCAACGAGCCGCGCACCTGGGGCGTGGAGTTCACCGCGAAGTTCTGATGCGGTCGCTGCGGTAGTGCAATGAAGAAGGGCCGGCGCAATGCCGGCCCTTCTGCTTCGCACCCACCGGTAGTGCCGGCCGCTGGCCGGCAATGACCGATCGCGCAGGCGCCTACAGCGCGCTCTGCGGACGCACCTTCAGTACCGCGTTCTCGGTGGTGCAGTCGCGGCTGGAGTGCAGGCCGGCCGTGCGCGCGGCAGCGATCTCCTTGCGTGCGGCCAGCAGGTCCTTGTTGAACGCGGCGTTGTCGTGCAGGCGGGCCACGGCGGCGGCACCCATGAAGCGGCCTTCGAGGATGTCGCTCTGCCAGTGCACGTTGCATACCAGGCGGCTCTCGCCGTAGTTGCGGCCGCGGGCCTGGATGGCATCGGCGCGGTCCGGCACGATCTCCGACAGGATCAGTGCCCAGGCCCAGCCGATCGAGGTGTGGCCGGATGGATAGGAACCATTCTTGCGCAGGCCATCCTCGTCCTTCGGCGAGCAGGTCGGCTCACCGTTGACCATGAACGGGCGCGGGCGCTGGTAGTGGTTCTTGGCTGCCTTGGTAGCGGCGCTGGCGTCGATCCGGCTGCGCTCCAGCAGTCGATACAGCGCCGGAGTCTTCACCGCATCGACGTCGATGTCGGCGGCGCAGGAGAAGTGGTTTGCACCTTCGGGGAAGCCGAGTTCCGCATCGATGCCGGCCTGGGCGAAGCGCGGGCTGCCACGCAGCGCGCGGGCTTCACGGCTGACCTGTTCGTCCAGGGCGAGGGCGGCCGAACCGGCCACCGGCGGTGCCGGCACCAGATCGAGGCTGGCCGGAACAGCGCTCTTGTCCAGATAGCCCACGGCCTTGGTGGTGATGTTGGCTTCGACGGCGGTCGGTTTGGTGGCCGTGGCAGCACAGCCGGCCAGGGCCACGGCAACGGCGAGGCCGAGCAGCGGGCGGGCGGGGTGGGAAATCAACGACATGGACGGGCTCCGGAGGAAAAACACCGCGTCATGATCGCAGCCCGTATGCGGCACCGCAGTGGCCATCGGTCATACGGCCAGACCCGGCATGGTCATCACAGGAGATGAAGAACGTCATCGAAGCGTGCCAGTCTGCTGAATCCGGGCGCAGCGCACGGACTTTCACGCGGCCGCACCGTGAGCATCGGCACATCGGCAGTCACCAGGGGCCGTCCAGTTCCAGCCGGGTCGGGGGGATCCGAAGACAGAGGGAGAGAAGCGATGCGCAGCACCGCAACAGGAAGTACCGTCCTGGCCCTGCTTCTGGGGCTGGCAGCAGCACCGGCGCAGGCCGCCGACGTGGTCGGCGTGGCCTTCGTGCATGGCACCGGCGCGCAGACCAATGCCACCCAGGACTACTGGCAGCCGGCGATCATCGACACCGTGCGCCAGGGCCTGCCGAACAGCAGCAACTATGTGGTCATCAACTGTGACTTCACCCAGTACATGTGGAAACCGGAGGCCGCCGGCTGCCTGGCCAACCAGCTGACCAGTTTCATCGACAGCCGTGGCATCACCCAGCTGGTGGTGATTACCCATTCCAACGGCGGCAACGTGATGCGCTGGATCCTGTCCAATCCGACCTACGACAGCCGCTATCCGAAGATCATCCGCACGGTGCGCAAGGTCAACGCACTGGCACCGTCTTCGGCGGGCACGCCACTGGCCGATGCGGTGCTCAACGGCAATACCTTCGAAACGTCGCTGGGCTGGCTGCTGGGCTACAAGAACGACGCGGTACGCCAGCAGCAGGTGGCCAGCATGGCCACCTACAACGCGCAGAACCTGTACGGCACGGCCGGTCGCCCGGCGCTGCCCAGGCCGTTCCGCGCGGTGGTCGGCAGTGACGTGGAATCGGCGGTGTGGGACAGCAACAGCTACTGCGGTGGCTATGCCGCCAACGTCGGCCTGGAGTTCACCCAGAACTGGTTGTCGTCCTGCTCCGATGGCTTCCTGGAGTGCAGCAGCCAGAAGGCGGCCGGCACCACCTGGTTCACCGACAAAGCGCGCACCCAGGGCGCAGAACCGCTCAGCCACAACCAGAGCCGGCGCGAGTGCTTCGGCCTCGGCACCCTGCTGCGCAACGACCTGACCCAGTGAGGGAGATGACCATGACGACCCATTCCACCCTGCTGGCCAGTGCGGTGCTGGCAGTACTGTCCCTTTCCGCCGCGCAGGCCGCGCAGCCTCTGCAGGCGGCCCGCGCGGGCGATCAGGTGCCTGCCGCATTGGTGGCCGCGCCGCTGCCTGCCGATGAAAGCGAACACGCGCCATTGTCGTTTGCCTGGGCGCTGGACCCGGCGCAGCCGCTGCAGGCGGCCACGCCATATGCCTCGGTCAGCCGCAGTTACTGGCAGCAGGTCGATGGCACGCAGCTGCAGCGCGGCCTGGACCTGCCGCTGACGGCGCCCGATGCGGTGATCCAGCTGAGTCCGGCCGCAGGAGCCCGCGCGCTGCCGGCCAATACCCTGCAGGTGCGCGACCCGGCTGGCCGCAGCAGCGTGGCCCGCAGTGTCGATGCGCGCGCGCTTCAGGATGCCGGCATGCCGGTGAGTGATGGCAGCAGCATGCTGCGCACCGGCGCGACCAGTGCCGCCGGTGCGTACACCCTGCAGAGCACGCAGGCGCAGGGCCGCTATGTGGTGCAGGTGCTGGAGCCCAACAGCCCGCTGCGGTTGGAAGTGCAGGCCAACCAGGCGCAGGTGCTGGCCGGTGGCAACGTGCAGCTGCAGGCACGCCTGCTGGAAGACGGCGCCACCACCGCGCAGCTGGCATCGCGTCGTGGCGGCCTGGGGGGTGAAGCCCTGCTGGTCGCACCGGATGGCCGCAGCTGGCCGCAGCGCCTGCTGCGCACCACCGATGGCAGCCTGCGCGCGCAGGTGCGGATCCCGACCGACATCGGCACCGTGCAGGGGCTGTGGGAGCTGCAGGTGTTCGCCCAGGCCGATGGCGTGCTGCGCGATGGCAAGGTGGCCTTCGCGGTGGCACGGCCGACCGCGCGTTTCAGTGGCCAGGCAGCACCGGACCCGTCCAGCCGCCAGGTGGCGCTGCCGCTGCAGGTGGCTGCGGCAGGCCGCTACGAGGCACGCGGCACGCTGTATGCCACGGCCCGCGATGGCCGGATGAAGCCGGTCGCGCAGGCACATGCAGCCGCGTGGTTCGATGGCCCAGGCGCCGGCCAGCTGGTGCTGCCGTTCGGCGAGGCCGCGTTGCCGGCCGGTTTTGGCGCACCGTACGAGCTGCGCGACCTGCAGCTGCAGGACCAGAGCCGGATGGCACCGATCGAGTCGCGCGCGCTGGCGTTGCGGTTCTGAGGTTGCGTGCAGCGGGCCGGGGTCCGGCCCGCTGCTCCTGTGTAGAGGCGAGCCCATGCTCGGCGGCCGTTTGCCGTGATCAGGAGCAGCCGAGCATCGGCTCGGCTCTACAACGGCATGCCGATCACCCCGCGTATGCGGTCAGCCGGCCTTCCTGCTCGCAGACGGTGATCGCGCCGCCGAACACCGCAGACAGCGGTTCGTTGCGCAGCAGCTCGGCGCGGGTGCCGTCGGCCAGCACGCGGCCATCGCGCAGCAGTACCACGCGCTCGATCTCGGGAATGATCTCTTCGATGTGGTGGGTCACCAGCACCAGGGTGATGCCCTGCTGCGCCAGCACCCGCATGGTCGCCACCAGCTGCTCGCGGGCGACCAGGTCCAGCCCGGTGGAGGGTTCGTCCAGCAGCAGTGCCTGCGGCCGGTTGACCAGCGCGCGGGCGATCAGCACGCGGCGGGTCTCGCCAGCGGACAACTCGGCGTAGGCGCGGTCGCGCAGGGACAGGGCGCCGGTCATCGCCAGTGTCTCGCCCACACGTGCGCGCATATCGGCGGTCACTTCGCGGAAGGCCGGCACCACGTAGCTGGCGAAGAAGCCGGACAGCACTGCCTGTTCCACGGTCAGGCCCGGCATGTCGGCCAGATTGCTGCTGAGATCGCCGGTGACGATGCCGAGCTGCGATCGCAGCCGGTCCACCTGCCAGCGGTTCTGCCCCAGCACCCTTACCGCCACGGAGCCGTCGACCTGCGCCAGCGGGTACAGCTCGCGGGTGATCAGCTTGATGAAGGTCGACTTGCCGCAGCCGTTGGGGCCGAGCAGGGCGGTGTGCTGGCCCTGCGCGATGCGCAGGCTGAGCCCGTGCAGCACCTTCACCTGGCCGCGCACCACGGTGGCGCGGTCCAGTTCGATCAAGGGGGGCAGCTCCGCAACGGGCGGGGCGGCAGTCATGGTGCTGGCGCGTGGATCAAGGCTCGACAACTCAGGTCCCCAACTGTGAACGGTGCCACGGATGGCGATGCGATACATCGCCGCAGGGATGCAGTTTGCAACGCAAGCGCCCATCATGTCTGCCATCCCCGCGTCGATCCGGAGAGCTGCCATGTCTGATGCCCTGATGTCCCTGTTGACCGGTGGTGTGCTCGGCCTGGGAGGGTGGGCCATGCTGGCGGTGTTGCTGGTCTTCACCCAGATCACCATCTTCTCGGTAACCCTGTACCTGCACCGCAGCCAGGCCCATCGCGGGGTCGATTTCCATCCGGCGCTGGCGCACGTGTTCCGCTTCTGGCTGTGGCTGACCACGTCGATGATCACCCGCGAGTGGGTGGCCATCCATCGCAAGCACCACGCCAAGGTGGAGACCGAGGACGATCCGCACAGCCCGGTCACCCGCGGCATCGGCAAGGTGTTCTGGCATGGCGTGGAGCTGTACCGCGAAGCGCGCGGCATGCGCGCGGACATCGAGCAGTACGGGCGCGGCACGCCGGACGACGCGATCGAGCGCCACCTGTATACCCCGCACGCCACGCTGGGGCCGGTAGTGCTGCTGGCGATCAACAGTGTGCTGTTCGGCCTGCCCGGCGTGGCGCTGTGGGCGATCCAGATGGCGTGGATCCCGTTCTGGGCGGCGGGCGTAGTCAATGGCCTGGGCCACTGGTGGGGGTACCGCAACTACGAGTCGGCCGATACCTCCACCAATCTCACGCCGTGGGGGTTCTGGATCGGTGGCGAGGAGCTGCACAACAACCACCATGCCTTCCCCAGTTCGGCGCGCTTCGCGATGCGGCGCTGGGAGTTCGATATCGGCTGGAGTGCGATCCGCCTGCTGCAGGCGCTGCGCCTGGCCAGGGTGCTGCGGGTGGCGCCGGCCATGGACGTGCGCCCGAACATCGCCGTGCCCGATGCCGAAACGCTGAAGGCGCTGCTGTCGCACCGCTTCCAGGCGATGACCGATTACCAGCGCAACGTGTTCATGCCGGCCCTGCGCGAGGAGGCCGCGCAGGCCGGGGCCAAGCTGCGCCGCCTGCTGCCACGCCGGTTGCGCCGTGGCCTGGTCAACGATGGCCGCTGGCTGAAGCCGGACAGCCGCGCCCAGCTCAGCGCATGGGTGGCGCAGCGGCCGCGCATCCGCACCCTGGTCGAGTACCGCGGGCGATTGGCTGCGCTGCTGGAAGCCCGTGGCCACGACGCCGCCGAGCGCCTGCATCAGCTGCAGGCGTGGTGCCGGGAGGCCGAGGAAAGCGGTATCGCGGCGTTGCAGGCCTACGCCGCACGGTTGAAGGGCTACAGCCTGGTGGGCGCGTGAGGGCAGGGTACGGGCTTCTGCTGGCGGCGCTGCTGCCGGGTGCGGCGCTGGCCCAGGTCACCGACACCGCCAGCTATCTGCAGCGGATGGACAGCGATGGCGACGGCAGGGTCAGCGAGGCCGAGTACGTACAGTGGATGCTGTATGCCTTCGATCGCATGGACCGCAACGGTGATGGCGTGCTGAGCGCCGACGAGCTGCCCGGCGGCAAGGGCAGGGCAATCCGCCGCGAGCAGCAGCGGCAGGTGATCGTGCAGCGCTTCCACAAGCAGGATGCCAACGGTGATGGCTTCCTGGATGCCCGCGAGCTGTCCGCGCCGCCGCGTTGAGCGGGCGTAGAATCGCCCCATGCCTGAACTGCCCGAAGTCGAAACCACCCGCCGCGGCCTGGCGCCGCACCTGCAGGGCCGGCGCGTGCATGGCGTGATCCTGCGCCGCGCCGACCTGCGCTGGCCGATTCCACCGGAAGTGGCCGAGCTGCTGCCGGGGCAGCGCATCGAGGACATCCGCCGGCGCGCCAAGTACCTGCTGCTGGATACCGCCATCGGCAGCGCCGTGCTGCACCTGGGCATGTCCGGCAGCCTGCGCGTGCTGCCCGGTGATACCCCGCTGCGGGCGCATGACCACGTCGACATCAGCCTGGACAACGGCCGCCTGCTGCGCTTCAACGACCCGCGCCGCTTCGGCAGCCTGCTCTGGCAGCCGGCTGGGGAGATCCACCCGCTGCTGCAGGGGCTGGGCCCGGAGCCACTGGACGACGCGTTCGACGGCGACTACCTGTTCGCCCGCAGCCGGGGCCGCAGCGCGCCGGTGAAGACCTTCCTGATGGACCAGGCGGTGGTGGTGGGCGTGGGCAACATCTACGCCGCCGAGAGCCTGTTCAAGGCCGGCATCAGCCCGTTGCGCGAGGCAGGAAAGATCTCGCGAGAACGCTACCAGCGGCTGGCCGACGCGGTGAAGGAGATCCTGGGCTACGCCATCACCCGCGGCGGCACCACCCTGCGCGATTTCATCAGCCCCGACGGTGCGCCGGGCTACTTCGAGCAGGAGCTGCTGGTGTACGGCCGCGACGGGCTGCCGTGCCCGAACTGCGGGCGCGCGCTGAAGCACGCCACCATCGGCCAGCGCGCGAGTGTCTGGTGCAGCCACTGCCAGCGCTGAGCCGGCGGCCAGCGGCAGCTGAACGGGCAGGGCGCGTCTCCGCTGCCCGTTAACGTTTGTCTGCCTATGATGGCCGACCTTCCTCCCTGTGCCTGACGCGCCTGCATGCAACGACGCGACTTCATCCGCAATGCCTCCCTCGCCCTGGCTGCATTCGGCCTTCCGTCCCTGCCCGCGTGCGCGGCCAGCCGGCGCGGCCAGATGGGCCTGCGCCGCCTCGGCCAACCGCAGCCGTTCGACTTCGCCACCCTGAAGGGCCAGGCGCGCGCGCTGGCACAGGCACCCTACAAGAGCCACAAGCGGGTGCTGCCGGGCCGCCTGGAAGGCTTGGACTGGGACCAGTACCAGTCGATTGGCTACCGCCAGGACCATGCGCTGTGGGCCGACCAGCCCGGCAAGTTCCAGGCCAAGTTCTTCCACCTGGGCCTGTACTTCCATTCGCCGGTGCGCATGTTCGACGTGGTCGACGGCAAGGCGCAGGAACTGGCGTATGACGGCGCGGCGTTCAACTACGGCAAGAGCGGCATCAAGGATGGCGAGCTGCCGGCCGATCTGGGCTTCGCCGGGTTCCGCCTGAACACCCGCAAGGACACCGACCGCGACTTCGCCGCCTTCCTGGGCGCCAGCTACTTCCGCGCGGTCGGCAAGGAAGGCCAGTACGGCCAGTCCGCGCGTGGCCTGGCGATCGACACCGGCATGGGCAAGCCGGAGGAATTCCCGGATTTCATCGCCTACTACCTGGAACAGCCGTCGGCTGATTCGGAGACGATCGTGGTCTATGGCCTGCTGGATTCGCCCAGCGTGGCCGGTGCCTATCGCTTCGCGATCACCAACGGTGACGTGCTGCTGATGGACATCGACAGCGCGCTGTACCCGCGCAAGGCGATCGAGCGGTTGGGCATCGCCCCGTGCACCAGCATGTACCAGGTGGGCGAGAACGACCGCCGCATGGGCTGGGACTGGCGCCCGGAGATCCACGATACCGATGGCCTGTCGCTGTGGACCGGTGCCGGCGAATGGATCTGGCGCCCGCTGCTGAACCCGCGCAACCTGCGCTTCAACATGTTCGTGGACCGCAACCCGCGCGGCTTCGGCCTGCTGCAACGCGACCGCAACTTCGACCATTACCAGGACGACGGCGTGTTCTACGAGAAGCGCCCGTGCCTGTGGGTGGAGCCGAAGGGCGAATGGGGCGAGGGCTCGGTGCAGCTGGTGGAGATTCCCACCGTGGACGAGACGTTCGACAACATCGTGGCGTTCTGGAACCCGAAGGAAAAGCCGCAGCCGGGCCAGGAGCTGCTGGTCGGCTACCGCTTGTACTGGGGCGCCGAACCGCCGGCGCGCCCGCCGCTGGCGCACTGCGTGGCCAGCCGCACCGGCCTGGGCGGTGTGGTCGGCAAGAAGCGTGAGTACTTCAGCTGGCGCTTCGCGGTGGACTTCGAAGGTGGCGAACTGGCCAGGCTGATCGACAAGGCCGAGGTCGAAGCGGTGGTGGAAGCCAGCCGTGGCCGGGTCGAGATCGTGTCGGCGCGCCCGCTGCGCGAGATCAACGGCTATCGCGCGATGTTCGACCTGGTGCCGCCGGAAGGCAGTACCGAGCAGATCGACATCCGCCTGTTCCTGCGCAGTGGTGGCAAGACCCTCACCGAGACCTGGCTGTACCAGTACACCCCGCCGCCGGCCGGTGCGCCGGAGCGCACGCTGTACTGAGTGGTTTGGGATTGCAGGGCTTGCAGCCCTGCACCCGCTTCAAGCCAAGGCAACGTCAAATGCGTGCATTCCGTGGGATGGCGGGGTGGGTCCGGTTGAGGGGGGCGGCGTAAATACGTCCATGTAGCCTCGGTCGCGCCATCCATGGCGCTCACGCCCCCTCAACCGGACCCACCCCGCCTTCGACAGATCTCCGCGATCTGTCGGAACAGCTCATGGGGTCAGATCCGTTTTCCGAAGGAAAACGGATCTGACCCCGGAATTTCATTCGATATCTGACAGATTTCATCCACTCATGGCGTGGATCTACTGGCCGCCGACCAATTGTCGAAGGCGGGGCACTGTGGGTTTGCGGGGTGTGAGCCGCATGGATGCGGCGACCAAGGCTACATGGACGTACTTGCGCCGTCCCCGCACACCCACAGTGCCCCGCCATCCCACGGAATGCCAGCTTTCGCTGTTGACGTTGCTGTTGCCTCTGCAGGTGCAGGGCGCAGCCCTGCCGAACACCCCTTACAGCGGCAGGGGCGCCTGCGCCGGATCGATCCGGCCTTCGCCGCGGGTGATCTTCTTGAACTCCGCGCGGCTGACCGACACGTAGCGCTCGTTGCCACCGATCTCCACCTGCGGGCCGTCCTGCACGGCGTGGCCATGCTCGTCCACGCGCACGGTCATCGTCGCCTTCTTGCCGCTGTGGCAGATGGTCTTGATCTCCTGCATCTCGTCGGCCCAGGCCAGCAGGTACTGGCTGCCTTCGAACAGCTCGCCGCGGAAGTCGGTACGAAGGCCGTAGCACAGCACCGGAATGCGCAGCTGGTCGACCACCTCACTGAGCTGCCAGACCTGGGCGCGGGTCAGGAACTGCGCCTCGTCCACCAGCACGCAGCCCATCGGGCCGTTGGCTGCCAGATCCTGCTCCACCCAGCGCTGCAGGTCGGTATCGCGGTCGAAGGCCATGCCGTCAGCGCGCAGGCCGATCCGCGAGGCAACCACGCCGGCGCCGGCACGATCGTCCAGGCGTGGGGTCAGGATCGCCACCCGCATGCCGCGCTCGCGGTAGTTGTGCGCGCTCTGCAGCAGGGTGGTGGTCTTGCCGGCGTTCATCGCCGAGTAGTAGAAGTAGAGCTTGGCCATCGGCCAATTCTAGTCGCCACCCGGCCCGCCGTCGCGGATCGGCCGTGGCCGGGCGATCACGTGCCGGCTGTCGCGTACCCCGGTGCCAGCAGCGCCGAGGCAACGATGGCCTGGCAGGCGTGGCTCATCGCCCCGATCTGGCCAGCTCCTCGTCCTGCCATTGCCGGTAGGCCACCGGGTCCCAGTAGCGCGCCAACTGGTGCTTTTCCGGTTGCAGCACACGGGCCCCCGCATCGCCACGGCCCTGGCTGCGCATGGCGCCGTTCCAGCCGGCGCGGCTGCCGGTCTGCCGCATGCTGCCGGCCCGCAGTTCACGTTCCAGCCGCGGCGTCGCGGCCGGGTCGCCGAACTCGGCATACAGCGCGCGGCCCTCGCGTACCGCGCGCTCGCGCTCGTCGGCGGACAGCGCCTCCCAGAAGCGTTCGCGCTGTACCACCAGCCACTCGGTGCCGCGCTCGGCCGCCAGGTCCATCCATGCATAGCCCAGGGCGCGGTCGACCGGACCGCCCTGCCCGTTCCAGAGCATGTCGGCCAGCGCTGCCTGTGAGAGCTTGTCGCCGTAGCGCGCGGCATTGCGGAAGTCGTTGCGGGCCTCTTCGTGGCGGCCCCGCTCGCGGGCCTGCATGCCGAGCCCACGGAAGCGCAGGTCCGGATGGTAGACGAGGAACTCGTGCGACTGCAGCACGATCGTTTCATAGGCGTCGGCAGGCGGTGCCGGGCTGGACCCGGCCGCAGGCACGGCCAGCAGGCCCAGCAGGGTAGCCACCAGCGGGCGGGCGATGATGTTCAAGGACATGGACCACGCTCCTGTGTTCCGGAGTCGACTCAATACCTTAGGGCCAGGCGTCATGCAAGTCAGGTCGGCCCGCCGGCACCCCGCTACAATCCTGTCCCCATGCACGGTCTCAATCCCCCCCAAGCCGCCGCCGTCCTGCACATCGAAGGCCCCTTGCTGGTGCTCGCCGGCGCCGGCAGCGGCAAGACGCGGGTGATCGTGGAGAAGATCGCCCACCTGATCGGCAGTGGCCGCTATCCGGCGCGCCGCATCGCGGCGATCACCTTCACCAACAAATCGGCCAAGGAAATGCGCGAGCGCGTGGCCAAGCGCCTGCGCGAGCAGGACGCCGACGAGGTGACCATCTGCACCTTCCATGCGCTGGGCCTGAAGTTCCTGCAGATCGAACATGCCGCCGTGGGCCTGAAGCGCGGCTTCTCCATCTTCGATGCCGATGATGCCGCCGCGCAGATCAAGGACCTGATGCACGGCGCCAAGCCCGATGACATCGAGGACATGAAGAACCTGGTGTCGCGCGCGAAGAACGCCGGGCTGTCGCCCGAGCAGGCGATGGCCGCCGCACGCAGCAACCGCGAGAAGGAAGCGGCCAGCGTCTACGAGCGCTACCAGCTGCGGCTGACCGCGTTCAATGCGGTCGATTTCGATGACCTGATCCGCCTGCCGGTGCAGATCCTGGAAGAGAACCCCGAGATCGCCCTGGCCTGGCGCGAGCGCATCGGCTACCTGCTGGTGGACGAATGCCAGGACACCAACGACGCGCAATACCGCCTGCTCAAGCAGCTGGCTGGTGAGAAGGGCAATTTCACCTGCGTGGGAGACGATGACCAGTCGATCTACGCCTGGCGTGGCGCCAACCCGGAGAACCTGCAGCAGATGGGGCGTGACTACCCCACGCTGGAAATCATCAAGCTGGAGCAGAACTACCGCTGCTCCAACCGCGTGCTGCGTGCAGCCAATGCGCTGATCGCCAACAACCCGCACGAACACCTGAAGAAGCTGTGGAGCGACCAGGCCGACGGTGAGCGCATCCGCGTGTGGGAGTGCCGCAACAGTGAGCACGAAGCGGAAAAGGTCGCCGCCGAAATCGCCTTCGTGGCGCAGTCGCGCAACGTGCCGTGGAGTGATTTCTGCATCCTGTTCCGTGGCAACTTCCAGTCGCGGCCGCTGGAAAAGGCGATGCAGCTGCTGCGCATCCCCTACCACCTGACCGGCGGCACGATGTTCCTGGAACGCCAGGAAGTGAAGGACACGCTGGCCTGGCTGCGGCTGCTGGTGAACCCGGACGATGACACCGCGTTCATGCGGGCGGTGCAGTCGCCCAAGCGCGATGTGGGTGCCGGTACGCTGGCCAGGCTGGCCGAGCTGGCGCAGGAAAAGGACATGCCGATGGCGCATGTGGCCGAGACCATCGGCGCCCTGCAGCAGTTGCCGCCGCGCGCGGCCAACAGCCTGGCGCGCTTCACCGACATCCTGCGCGACCTGCGGGCGCAGATGCGCCAGGTGACGTCCGGCGACATGATCCGCAAGGTGGCCAAGGAATCGGGGTTGCTGAGCGAGCTGCGCCAGCAGGCCAAGGAAGAGGCCAGCTACCAGCGCCGGGGGAACAACATCGAGGAACTGGCGCAGTGGTTCGAGGGCGGCCCGCGCGGTGCCACCGCCGCCGACCTGGCCGGCCAGCTGGCGCTGCTCTCGCGCAGCGACAAGGACGAGGGCGGCAACCAGGTGCGCATGATGACCCTGCACGCTTCCAAGGGCCTGGAGTTCCCGTACGTGTTCATCGTCGGCTGCGAGGACGGCGTGTTGCCGCACCAGGTCAGCCTGGATGAGGGCAACCTGCAGGAAGAACGTCGCCTGCTGTACGTGGGCATCACCCGCGCCAAGATCCAGCTGTGGATGAGTTACAGCAAGCTCACGCGCAAGTTCGGCGAGCATGTGCGGCTGAAGCCGAGCCGGTTCTTCGATGAGATCCCGGCCGAGGAGATCCAGCGCGACGGTGCCGATCCGGTGGCCGATGCAGCGCGGAAGAAGGAACGGGCGAGCGCGGGGTTGGCGGCGATCGAGGCGTTGTTCGACTGATCGGCGAACGGCGCGGCCCCTCGTGGTTGGCGCCGTTCGCAATGCACTCGTGGGGGGCCGGGCGGGTGGGCCGGTCGCGACACGCCGTAAACCCATCCATGGGGGCTCGGCCGCGGCATCCATGCCGCGGACGGTCCCGCCCAGCCCACCCGCCCGGCCCCTGACAGTTTCCGTGCGCGCCAGCCACGGAAAGAAAAAAGAAAATCAAAAGCAGCAGCCGGGGTTGAGGCAGAATCGGGGTTTCGGCTGGAGGTCTGCCTGTGCAACCGATCGAGAGTGAACGTCTGCGCCTGCGTGCGATCGAGCCTGATCGCGATGCGGTGCCGATGCTGGCGCTGTTGAATGATCCGGGCTTCTTGCGTTTCATCGGCGACCGCAACGTACGCAGCGAGGAGCAGGCGCGGGAGTACATCGCGCTGCGCGTGCTGCGCAGCTATGCGTTGAACGGCTTCGGCATGTATGCGATCGAGCGCCTGGCCGATGGCGCGTGGCTGGGTAACGCCGGCCTGGTGCGGCGTGATGGCCTGCCGGGGCCGGATATCGGCTATGCGGTGCTCTCGGAATTTGCCGGGCAGGGCTACGCCGGTGAGGCGGCGCGTGCGGTGTTCGCGCATGCACGCGGAGCGCTGAGCTTGCGGAATCTGTATGGCATTACCGATCTGGACAACGTGGTGTCCGGGAAGATCCTGCTGGGCTTGGGCATGCAGGAGCGCGGAGTGATCCAGCTGCCGGGCGTGGACAGTCCGAGCCGGCTGTATGCCACGCCGGGAGCGGCGGAGGTCTGATCCCTGATGATCGTAGGTGCCGGCCGCTGGCCGGCATCCAGGCATCACCGGGTTGCCGGCCAGCGGCCGGCACTACCGGATGTGGACCTCAACCGCGCAGTTCTGCCAGCTGCGCCTGCAGCTCGGCCACGGCCGCTTCCAGCTGGGCCACGCGCTCGGCCAGGCCCGGATCGGCCGCATCGCTGCTGCCCCCGCCACTGCTGGCGTACTTGGCCGCCAGCGCCGCGCCATCCACTTCACCGCACAGCAGGTGCATGTAGCGGTCTTCGCGTTGGCCGCTGGCGCGCGGCAGCACCACCAGCAGCGCGCGCTGCTGCAGGCGCTCGACGGCGTGGCGGGCTTCGTCGATATCCGCGAACCGGTACAGACGCTCGCTGCGCGACACCAGCTCGCCCAGGGTCTGTGGGCCGCGCAGCAACAGCAGCGCCAGCAGCACGGTCTGCTGCCGGGTCAGGTCCAGCGCGGCCTGCAGGCGGTGCTCGTAGCGGTCGGCGCGCGAGGAGAAGTGCTGGCGAGCCAGGCCCAGTGCTTCCAGCTGGCGCAGCGCGTGCTGCACGCTGCCGGCGTCGACGTTCATCACCGGCTCCCGGGCGGTCTTCTGGTTGGCGGCCGACTGGGCCGCATTGACCGTCAGCGGGTAGGTGTCCGGTGTGGTTGCCTCCTTCTCCACCAGGCAGCCCAGCAGGCGGGCCTGCACCGCATCGAGCAGGGGGACGTCAGGGGTCTGGGTGGAATCGGTCATGGCGGCCTCCGGAAGAGCAGCGGGTCAACCACCAAGCATAGCCGTCCCAGGGCCGGCTTTGCCGGTAAAATGCGCCGGTATATCTGATTGCCGGTGAATCCATGCGTCGTCCTGTTTCCCTGTCCCTGACCCTGCTCGCCACCGCGGCGCTGGGCCTGTCCGCCTGCAAGCGCGTGGACGCGCCTGCCGCTGAAGCCGCGGCGCCGCAGGCCCCGGCGTCCGCCGCCAAGGCCGATGGCGCGCGTGATGCCACCGCCAACGACAACCTCAACGCCGTGCTGTGGATGCAGCGTGCGCAGGAGTACAGGGCGATCACCGAGCAGACCTACCGCGCCGCCGCCGACCACCTGGACGTGGCGCTGAAGGAAGCCCATTGGGATGCTCTGGTGCCGGAAGAACGCGGCAACGAGGCCAAGGGCCTGAAGCCGGCCGTGGTGCTGGACGTGGACGAGACAGTGCTGGACAACTCGCCCTACCAGGCGCGCCTGGTGCGCGACGGCAAGGAATACGACGAGCTGAGCTGGGACCAGTGGGTGGCCGAAAAGAAGGCCAAGGCGATCCCGGGCGTGGTTGATTTCGCCAAGGCGGCCAACGCCAAGGGCGTGACCCTGCTGTACATCTCCAACCGTGCTGTGCACCTGAAGGACGCGACCCTGGCCAACCTGCGCGAGCAGGGCCTGCCGGTGGCCGATGACAGCGTGTTCCTGGGCCTGGGCACCGTGGTCGAAGGCTGCGAGCAGGCTGGCAGCGAGAAGAACTGCCGCCGCCGCCTGGCCGGGCAGAAGTACCGCGTGCTGATGCAGTTCGGCGACCAGCTGGGTGACTTCGTGGAAGTGACCGCCAACACCAACGAAGGCCGTGACGCCCTGCTGCAGCAGTACCACGACTGGTTCGGCGAGCGCTGGTGGATGCTGCCGAACCCGACCTACGGCGGCTTCGAGCCGGCGCAGTTCAACAACGATTACAGCCAGTCGCGCCAGGCCCGCCACGACGCCAAGCGCGCCGCGCTGGACTACGCACCATGAGCCGCGCACCGCTGCCGCTGCGCGATGACGAGCGCCTGATCTTCGCGCTGGACGTGCCTGACCGCGCGCAGGCGCTGGCGTGGGTCGACCGCCTGGGCGACAGCGTGGCGTTCTACAAGATCGGCATGGAACTGCTCGCCTCCGGCGAGTACTTCCAGGTGCTCGATGAGCTGGCCCGCCGCGACAAGCGCGTGTTCGTCGACCTGAAGTTCTTCGACATTCCGGCCACCGCTGCGGCGGTGATCAAGCGCCTGTCGCAGTGGCCGGTCAGCTACGCCACCATCCATGGTTGGCACCCGGCCATGATGGAGGCGTGCGCGGCCGCCAACAGCGGCGACATGCGCCTGCTGGCAGTGACCGTGCTGACCTCGATGGGGCGCCCCGACCTCGCACAGATGGGCATCGACCGCGAACCGGTGGACGTGGTGGTCGAGCGCGCGCTGGCTGCCCAGGCCGCCGGCATCGATGGCGTGATCGCTTCGGGCCAGGAAGCCGGCCCGATCCGCGCTGCCACCGGCAGCGGATTCTCGATCGTCTGCCCTGGCATCCGCCCCGGTGGCCCGGTCGGCGATGACCAGAAGCGTACCGTTGGCGTAGCGCAGGCCTTTGCCGATGGCGCCGATGCCATCGTGGTCGGTCGCCCGATCCGCCTGGCCGCCGATCCGCAGGCCGCAGCGCGGGCGATCCAGCAGGAAATCGCGTCGGCTCTGGCTGCACGCTGAGCCCACCACCGACGCCGGTCACGCTGGCACCACGAACGCCATCCCGATCCATGCGGGATGGCGTTCGCATTTGTGGGGCTGCATCTGTCGCACGCAGCGCCAGCCACGAGAACTGTGCGCACGTTCGCGCTGCGGGCCTCTCCACTGCTCCCCAATCGATGCACCGGTACGGACCGCGGCCGCACCGGTTCCAACCATCGACAGAGGAGTACAGGGAAATGTATCGCAGCACCTCTTTGTTCATCGGCCTGCTGTTGGCCGCGTCTGCCGTACCCGCCATCGCTGCGCCGCAGCTGCGCGATGCGCCGCGCATCATCGGCGGCGAAGCGGCGCCGGCCGACGAGTACCCGTTCATGGTCAGCATCCAGGGCATCTTCGACGGCGATTCGGACCACGACCGCCACTTCTGCGGGGGCACCCTCATCTCGCCCTCGTGGGTGCTGACGGCCGCGCACTGCATGCAGCGCGAAGCGCCTGGTGGCATCGCCGTTGTCGGCAAGGTCACGACCCTGTCCACCGACGCCGCGCCACGACCGTCCAACGTCAAGGCGATCCACGTCCATCCGGCATTCAACAGCGGCAATTCGCTGGAGCACGACGTCGCCCTGATCCAGCTCAGCGCACCGCTGGACGGCGCACAGCCGGTGGCACTGCGGCTGCGGCCCGACGCCAGCTATCTCAAGCCGGGCCGTGAATTCACGGTGATCGGCTGGGGAGACACCGACATCGGCGATGGCCGGGTCTATCCGACTCAGCTGCAGACCGCGCAGGTGCCGTTCGTTTCCTTCACCGAATGCCAGCAGGCCTACGGCGGTGAACTGTCACGTGGAAAGGTCATCTGCGCCGGCCGCGAGGGCATCGACAGCTGCCAGGGGGATTCCGGAGGCCCCCTGCTGCTGCGCCTGCGTGAAGGCTGGACCCAGTTCGGTGTCGTCAGCTGGGGCGAGGGCTGTGCGCTGGCCGGCTATCCGGGGATTTATGCCCGAATCGCCGAAAAACACGCCGTAGATTTCATCGAAGCGGTTTGGCAACGCGATTGATACAATAAAATCAAATACATACATGGCATTACGTGAAGTGTTGCCTTAACTTGAACGGCAGCGTAGGATCGCCGCCATCCGGTCCTCGGGCCGGACATGTGCCACAACACTGTCCTCCGGCCCCGCGCCGGCTTGAAGAGCCTGTGATCCCCGTGATCCGGGCTCTTTTTTTATCCCGGTGGCGGCGCTGGGGTCAGATCCCTTCTGCCGCAGCAGAGGAGATCTGACCCCCCTCGGCTGGAAACCGTGACGTCCCGGCTTGCCGCTGTCACGTCGCAGGCCGCAAGATGCGGGCCGGTCCGGGGAGTCCGAGTGCATGAGCGTGGCGGTGCGAGGAAAGTCTGCGCGTGGATGGGGGCTGGCGGCCATGCTGCTGCTGGCCGTGGCGGGGTGTCGCGAGTCTGCCAACGATCCGGCCAGGCCGGCGGCCGAGCCGGTGGCTGCAGTACAGGCGATGGCGTTGCGCCTGGCCGAAGATGATCTGGTCGGCTACGCAAAGCTGTCGGTGCCGCCGGGCCAGTACCAGCGCCTGCAGCAGGCGTGGGTGGAGGGCCACAGCCAGTGGCCGCTGACCGAGCTGCCACTGGGCGACCAGCTGCTGCCGATGCTGGCCGCACTGCGCAAGCCCGGTGCCAGCGCCGAACTGCAGCGCAGCTTCGATCGCCAGCTGGCTGGCCAGGCCGGCGCCGTGCGCCAGGCCGCACAGTCGATGGGCAACTTCGGCGTGCAGTACCTGCGCCACCAGAAGGGCTACACGCCCAGCCAGCAGGCCCACTACATCGCCCTGGTCGAGACCCTGGCGGGGTGGGCGCAGGCTGCCCCGATCAGCGACCGCGCACGTGCCCGCAGCACCATCGCCGCGCTGGTCGGCGCCGCCAGCAAGGTCGGCTTCGATGACGAAGCCGGCCTGCAGGCGGCCGGCATGGAAGGCAGCCTGCAGCAGCTGGCGCCGTTCATCCACACCCTCAAGGCGGTGCTCGGCAGTTACGGGCTGGGCGTGGACGACGCGCTGCGCAGCGTGCGCGGCGAGCTGCTCTCGGTAGAGGGCGACAATGCGCTGGTGCGCCTGCACTACGACCTGGCCGGTCGCGAGATGACCCTGCAGCTGCCACTGAGCCGGCGCGAGGGCCACTGGTACCTGACCCGCACCCTGGCCGATACCGATGCGCTGCTGCGCAAGGCCGATGCGGCCCGCGCGGCTGCGTCGCCAGCACCGGCTGAAGCCCCCGCCGAGGGTGGGGAAGCGGCAACACCGCCGGCTAAGCCATAATGGCGCCGATGTCGAAACAGAACCCGCTGCCGTTCCCCGGCGAAGAATCCCAGTCGACGCCCGCCGATACGGTGCCGGCGTCCCCCTCGACCGGTACCGGCCCGAACCCGGTACCGCCGCCCGCGCACGCGCGTCCGGCTGGCCGCCGCCCGCTGTGGGCGCGGTTGCTGGGCCGCCTGATCGAGCCGTGGCTGTCGCTGAAGATCGAGCCGGAAGACCCGGGCCAGTACAACGATGGCCGCCCGGTCATGTACGTGCTGGAAGACTACGGCCTGTCCAACGCGCTGATCCTGGACAAGGCCTGCCGCCAGGCCGGCCTGCCGTCGCCGCTGGTGCCGCTGGCCGGTGATCCGACCGGCCGCAAGCGCGCCTATCTGGCGCTGTCGCGGCGCAGCTCCAGCAACTCGCTGATTCCCGAGCAGCGCGGCGCCAAGACCCACTCCGATTCGCTGGCCAAGGTCCTGCAGGCGCACCGCGTGCGCGATGACCTGGATGTGCACCTGGTGCCGGTGTCGATCTTCGTCGGCCGCGCGCCGGACAAGCAGAGCGGCTGGTTCGCGGTGTTGTTCTCGGAAAACTGGGCGCTGGTGGGCCGCTTCCGCCGCCTGCTGGGGCTGCTGCTGAACGGGCGCAATACCATCGTGCGCTTCGCCCCGCCGATCTCGCTGCGCAGCACCGTCGACGAAGGCCTGGAGCCGGAGCGCACGGTGCGCAAGCTGCAGCGCGTGCTGCGCACCCATTTCCGCCGCATCCGTGAATCGGTGATCGGCCCGGACCTGTCGACCCGGCGCCTGCTGGTGGACCAGGTGCTGGCCGCCGAGCCGGTCCGCGAAGCGATCGCCGCACAGGCCAAGCGCGACAACTCGAAGCCGGCCGATGCCTGGAAGAAGGCGCACGCCTACGCCTGGGAAATCGCTGCGGACTATTCCAGCCCGGTGGTGCGCTCGGCCAGCTTCATGCTCAGCCACGTGTGGAACCGCATCTATGCGGGCGTGCTGGTGCACCACCTGGACAAGTTCAAGGCCGCCGCGCCGGGCCACGAAGTGGTCTACGTGCCCAGCCACCGCAGCCACATGGACTACCTGCTGCTGTCCTACCTGCTGTACGACCGTGGCATCGTGCCGCCGCACATCGTGGCCGGCATCAACCTGAACCTGCCGGTGGTCGGCACCCTGCTGCGCAAGGGCGGTGCTTTCTTCATCCGCCGTTCGATCCGTGGCAATGCGCTGTACTCTGCGGTGCTCAGTGAGTACGTCGCGCAGCTGGTGGCCGGTGGCTATTCGCTGGAGTACTTCGTCGAAGGCGGCCGCTCGCGTACCGGGCGCCTGCTGCAGCCCAAGGGCGGCATGATCTCGATGACGCTGCGTGCATTCCTGCGCCAGCCGCGCAAGCCGGTCCTGTTCCAGCCCATCTACATCGGCTACGAGAAGCTGATGGAGGGCGGCAGCTACCTGGACGAACTGTCCGGCCGGCCGAAGGAAAAGGAGTCGATCTGGTCGCTGCTGTGGGGCATCCCCAAGGTGCTCAAGCAGAACTACGGCCAGGTGGTGGTGAATTTCGGCGAGCCGATCGCGCTGAACGATGTGCTGGCCGAGAAGGCCCCGGAGTGGAAGGGCGAGGCGGTGCCCGAGGACGAGAAGCCGGCCTGGCTGTCGACCACGGTGGATACGCTGGCCGAACGCATCCAGGTACGCATCAACGGCGCTGCCGACGTCAACCCGATCAACCTGCTGGCGCTGGCCCTGCTGTCCACGCCGAAGCACGCGATGGGCGAGGCCGACCTGATCGCGCAGATCGAGCTGTGCAAGACGCTGCTGGTCGAGATGCCGTACTCGGACCGGGTGACGGTGACCCCGCACTCGCCGGAGCGGATCATCGCCCATGCCGAGGAGATCAACGTCCTCACCCGCATCAAGCACCCGCTCGGCGATGTGCTCAGCGTCAGCGGCGACACCGCGGTGCTGCTGAGCTACTTCCGCAACAACGTGGTGCACCTGTTCACCGCATCGTCGTGGGTGGCCTGCTGCTTCCAGAACAACCGCCGCATGAGCCGTACCGGCCTGGTCCAGCTGGGCCGCACGGTGTACCCGTTCCTGCAGGCCGAGCTGTTCCTGCCGTGGAGCGAGGACGAGTTTGCGCAGCGCATTGACCGCACCATCGACGTGTTCGTGCGCGAAGGCCTGCTGCAGAACGTCAACGATGACGACGGCGGCATCCTGGCGCGCAACACCGGGCAGACCGACGAGGTGTTCCGCCTGCGGGCGATCGGCCATTCGCTGCAGCAGGCGTTCGAGCGCTACTACATCGCCATCTCGGTGCTGGTGAAGAACGGCCCGGGCGTGCTCGGTGCGGCCGAGCTGGAAAGCCTGTGCCAGCAGGCCGCGCAGCGCCTGAGCCTGCTCTATGCGCCGGCCGCTCCCGAGTTCTTCGACAAGGCCCTGTTCCGCGGCTTCATCCAGAAGCTGCGCGAACTGCGCCTGGTGTGGCCGGACGAGAACAGCAAGCTGCTGTTCGACGAACGCCTGGATGCCTGGGCCAAGGACGCCAAGTTCATCCTGGGGCGCGAGCTGCGCCACACCATCGAGCGGGTCAGCCCGGAAGCAGCGCGCCCGGACGAGCCTGCGCCGCAGGATTGAAGGTCGCGCCGGACAATGCGGTGGGTGCGGACCTTGGTCCGCACACTTCCACCCGTGCCAACCAAGGTTGGCACCTACCGGAGAGGGAGGCCAACCAAGGTTGGCACCTACCGGAGAGGGAGGCCAACCAAGGTTGGCACCCACCCGGACCCGGCTCAGGCCGGCTCGTCGGGAATCTGCAGGCTTTCCAGCCTGGCGATGCAGTCCTTCAGCTGCAGCTTGCGCCGCTTCAGGCGCTTGGCTTCCAGTTCGTCCTCGCCGTTGGCCGCCATGCGGGTGATCTGTTCATCCAGCAGGCGGTGCTCGGCGCGCAGGGCGGCGAGGTGCTCGACGATCTCGGCGGGGCTGTAGGTATCCACAGCCTCCGAGCATACACAGCGTTGATGACTGCCGGGAGAGGGGAAACCCGATCCCCGGCCGGGGCGGCTCCGAGCCGTTAGAATGGAACCCATGAGTGCCGTGATTTCCCTTCCCGATCCCCAGCCGCGCGCCGCCCGCGATCCACGCGTGGCCGAGCGCGAGCAGCACAAGCTGGCCAAGCGCCTGCGCCGCCAGGTCGGCGAGGCGATTGCCGACTTCGGCATGATCGAGGCCGGCGACAAGGTCATGGTCTGCCTGTCCGGCGGCAAGGACAGCTACACCCTGCTGGACGTACTGCTGCAGCTGCAGAAGAAGGCGCCGGTGCCGTTCGAGCTGGTGGCGGTGAACCTGGACCAGAAGCAGCCGGGCTTCCCCGAGCACATCCTGCCGGAGTACCTGGCAGGGCTGGGCGTGCCGTACCACATCATCGAGCAGGACACCTATTCGGTGGTCAGCCGGGTCATCCCGGAGGGCAAGACGATGTGTTCGCTGTGCTCGCGCCTGCGTCGTGGCGCGCTGTACAACTACGCCGAGACCCACGGGTTCACCAAGATCGCGCTGGGCCATCACCGCGACGACATGGTGGCCACGTTCTTCATGAACCTGTTCCACCACGCCAAGCTGGCGGGCATGCCGCCGAAGCTGCGCAGCGACGACGGCAGGCACGTGGTGATCCGGCCGCTGGCCTACGTGCGCGAGAGCGACATCGTCGACTACGCGCAGGCACGCCAGTTCCCGATCATTCCCTGCAACCTGTGCGGCAGCCAGGAGAACCTGCAGCGCCGCCAGGTCGGCCTGATGCTCAAGCAGTGGGAAAAGGACCATCCGGGCCGCATCGAGCAGATCGCGCGCGCCATGGGTGAAGTCCGGCCCTCGCAGCTGGCCGACACCACCCTGTTCGACTTCATGGCGCTGGGCCGTCGCGACGACACGCCGCTGCCCGACGCCCATGCCTGGCTGGCCGGCTCCCCGGCCGATGCCGACGCAGATCCCGAGACGCCCACCGTTTAAGGTCGGTCGCCCTTCCTCTTCGCCATCCGGAATTCCATGTTCTTTCGCAACCTGACGTTCTTCCGTTTCCCGACCACCACCGATTTTTCCGAAGTCGATACCCTGCTGCCGCACGCCGTGCTCAAGCCTGTTGGCGCGCTGGAAATGAATTCGCGCGGCTTCATTTCGCCGTTCGGCCGCGAGGAGAAGGAACTGCTGTCCCACCGCATCGCCGAACACCTGTGGCTGACCGTGGGCGGCGAGGACAAGATCCTGCCGGCGGCGGTGGTCAACGACCTGCTCGAGCGCAAGCTGGAAGAGATCGAGGAGAAGGAAGGGCGGCGCCCGGGTGGCCGCGAGCGCAAGCGCATGAAGGACGACCTGCTGCATGAACTGCTGCCGCGCGCCTTCGTGAAGTCCTCGCGCAACGACGCCTTCATCGACCTGCAGCACGGCTACGTGGCGGTGGATACCTCCAGCCGCAAGACCGGCGAATACTTCATGTCCGACATCCGCGGGTTGCTCGGCAGCTTCCCGGCGATGCCGCTGAACGCCGAAGTCGCGCCGCGCTCGATCCTGACCGGCTGGATCGCCGGAGAGCCGCTGCCGACCGGGCTGAGCCTGGGCGAAGAGTGCGAGATGAAGGATCCGGTCGAAGGCGGCGCGGTGGTCAAGTGCCAGCACCAGGAACTGCGCTGCGACGAGATTGACAAGCACCTGGACGCCGGCAAGCAGGTGACCAAGCTGGCGCTGATCTTCGAGGACAACCTGTCCTTCGTGATCGGCGACGACCTGATCGTGCGCAAGCTGAAGTTCCTCGACGGCGCCCTGGACCAGCTGGAGCATGCCGACGAAGACGGCCGCCGTGCCGAGTTCGATGCCCGCTTCGCCCTGCAGAGCGCCGAGATCCGCCGCCTGTTCCTGTTGCTGGAAGAAGCGTTCAAGCTCAGCAAGGCTGACTGAACAGGCAGCTCGACGGTCGCCGGTCATCCGGCGGCCCGAAGCAGCGCTATGCTGGGCGCATGAGCCGTCTGCTGCGCCGCCTGATCACGCCGCCCCCGCCCGCCACCGTACAGCGCGACACCGTTCGCCTGCGCCTGGAGGATGCCGAGATCGAGGTGCTGCGCGTGCGCGATCCGCGCGCGCGCCGCATCAAGCTGAGCGTGGACGAGCGTGGCGCGCGGTTGACGTTGCCACCGCGCGCAAGCCTGGTAATGGGCGAGCGCTTCCTGGAACAGCACCGCGACTGGCTGGCGCTGCAGCTGCGGCAGTACCAGGGGCAGGGCCTGCCGGCATCGCTGCAGCCCGGCGAAGACGGCGTGCTGCCATTGCGCGGTGAACTGTTGCCGCTGCGCTGGCAGGAAGGCCGCTACGCGCGGCTGGAGATCGACGGGCACGGTGCCTGCGTGCAGTGGCCGACCCGTGGTGGTGACGCCACCCTGCGCCGCCTGCTGCGCGAGTTCTATGAAGCGCAGACCCGCGCCGACGTCGGCCGCTGGCTGCCGAAGTACCTGCCCACCCTGCCGCGCGCTCCCAGCCGCCTGCGCCTGAAGGTGATGTCCTCGCAGTGGGGCTCGCTGGCCCCCGATGGCAGCATGGCCCTGGACCTGGCCCTGGTGCTGGGTCGTCCGGAAGCGTTCGAGTACGTGCTGGTGCACGAACTCTGCCACCTGATCCAGCCGAATCATTCGGCCGCGTTCTGGCATGAAGTCGAACAACGTTTCCCTGCCTGGCGCGAACAGCGCGACTACTTCCAGCTGGAAGGTCGGCGCCTGAAAGCCATGCTACGCCAGCTGCTGTAGAGCCGAGCCCACACTCGGCTGCCGTTGAATGCAGCCGAGCATGGGCTCGGCTCTACACAAGCGCGCGCAGCGCGCGACCCGCTCCTGCTCTTCTTTCTTCCGTGGTGGGCACACCGGAATCTGTCCGTGGCCGGGCGTGGTGGGTTGCGCAGGGGCGTGAGCCGCATGGATGCGGCGACCGAGCTTACAGGGACGTACTTGCAGCGACCCCTGCGCAATCCACCCCGCCTGGCCGAGCACGGCTTCTGGTTTGAACGACCGACCACGAGGGGCGCAGCCGTTGGCCGAAACCCTCACCCCGCCCGCAATGCCGCCGCGGCCGCCCAGCGTGCCGCCACCCGCGGCGCGGTGAGGCACACCGCCTGGTCGGTCACCGTCGTCACCGCGCGCTCCAGCAGCTGGATATCGGCCTCGTGCTGGCGTGCCACATGCGGGTCCTCGAAGAAGATCGCGCGCTGGCAGCGCCCCTCCAGCACACGGTCGGCAATCTGCGCATCGCCGCCCATCGGGCCACTCTGGTAGCGCGTCACCCACGGCGTATCGCTGGGCCAGCCGCGGCTCCAGGCCAGCTCGTTCAAGCGCTGGCCGGTGGTGCCGGTCGCCACGCGCTCGCCGAACCGTGCCAGCACATCGAAGTGCTCGTCAGCGAAGGCCAGCATCGCCGGCTTCATCGCGTCGTGCGCGATCAGCGCCAGCGTCTGGTGCTGGAAGGCATGCAGATCGTCGGCACCGGCATCAGCAGCCAGCCCGGCGTGGATGCGCTCCACCTCGATCCAGTCACGCGCAGTGGCCACGGTTGAAATGAACGGCTTGCCGTGGATCACGCACTGCCGCTTGAGCGCGGTTGCCTCCGGAAACACCGAGGAAGGATCGACCGGGTCGATCAGGTAGATCGCACCGTCCAGGGTGCGATCCGGCCCCATGCCAACCACTTCGGCCACCAGTTTCATCAGGCCACCCTCGCGCCCGTAGGGGTAGCGGTGCAGGCCGCCGTAGCCGGCCAGGAAGCCCTGCCGTTCGATCGCATCGTGGGTGCGCCCGACCGCGTGCAGCGATACGCCCAGTTCACGCAGCCCGGCCTCGCTGGCACGCAGCCAGCGGAACAGCGCGGCGCGCGCATCGTGGTGATGGAGACGGTTGGCGGCCAGGCCGATACGCATCGAGCGCTCCGTAGGGACGGGTAGAAGCGGCAGTGTATGTCGGCATTCGCCGATAGGGATGTTTTTCCAATTTTTCTCATTGTCGCGGAAGCGCGCCTCGCTAGCGTGGCTGGCAGCGGTACCGCTGCGCGGCCGTGGTTCCTGCCCGCGAAATGAGGATGTCTACCGTGAATGTCGCCGGCCGCCGCGCCGTCGCCGCTGTCATGGCATCGCTGTTGCTGCCCGGCATCGCTGCTGCGTCCGGCTGTGCGAGTCCACTGCAGGTGGCATGGCGTTCCGATCGGCCGCCGCTGTCATACAACGCGCAGGGCGACCTTGCGGGGTTGGCTGCGGATTACCTGCCGCTGCTGGGCCCGCAGGCGGTGCAGCATGCGCGGCCGTTGCCCGCAGCGGTGCTCACCGATGACCCGCTGCCGGCTGGCACCCAGGTGCTGCTGGGCTGGCCGCGCGCACAGCTGCCGACCGGCTGGGTGGCCAGCAGCCCCTACCTGGAAGTGCCACAGGTGATCGTGCGGCGCGAGGGTGCAGCGCCAGTGCTGGGGTTGGAGGGACTGCGTGGCCGCAGCGTGGCCAGCCCGGACCGGCTGCCGCTGGACGCATTGCTGGCCGAACAGGCCCCGGGTGCGCAGCTGCTGGCACCGGCGCCGCTGGACCACGCGCTGTCACTGCTGCGCGCCGGGCTGGTCGATGCCGTGGTGGCCAATCTCGCCGAAGTCGAAGCCGCGCTTCGCGCCGTGCCGGGTGACCCTCTGGTGATCGCAGCACCCGCTGGCTTCGGCGATGCACTGGTGCTGGCCGCTGTACCGGCCTGTGCCGCGGTGGTCGCTGCCTTCGACCGGGAGCTGCAGCGGGAGGGCGATGCGCGTCGGGCATCGGTTCGCAGTGCCTGGCTGCCGGAACTGCCACGTGCGCGTCCCGCCGGTTCGGCACTGCGCTGGCTGGTGCCGGTGTCGCTGATCCTGCTCGCGCTCATACTGCTGCATGCCTTCGGCTACTGGCGCGTGCATCGCGAGAGCGTGCGTCGCCGGGTGCTGGAGCAGCGCTTGCATGAAGTCACCGCGAACCTGCCGGCGGTGGTCTACCAGGCGCGCCGTTCGGCAACCGGCCACTACAGCCTGGCGCAGATCGCCGGCGACGTGCAGGCGCTGTTCGGCGTAGCCGTGGAGACTGAGCGGATCGACCATCTGCAGCTGCTGGCGGCCGTGCATGCCGGTGACCGCAGCCGGGTGATGGCGAGCATCGAAGCGGCCGCGCTCGTGCGCGGTCCGATCGACGTCACCTTCCGCACCCGGTCGGCACAGGGCTGGCGCTGGGTCCGATCACAGGGACGACCGTTGCCGTGCGATGACAGCAGCGTGGAGTGGAGCGGCTACTGGATGGACGTCAGCGAAGCCCAGGCGCGTGCAACGGCGTTGGCCGAGGCGCGCCGCGCGGCCGAGCAGGCGGCACTGGCCAAGGGCCATTTCCTGGCG
Source organism: Stenotrophomonas maltophilia group sp. RY12688 (assembly GCF_052149045.1). Lineage (NCBI taxonomy): Bacteria > Pseudomonadati > Pseudomonadota > Gammaproteobacteria > Lysobacterales > Lysobacteraceae > Stenotrophomonas > Stenotrophomonas maltophilia group sp. RY12688. Next base: position 64,597 of record NZ_CP197389.1, read on the forward strand.
ACCATGAGCCACGAGATCCGCACGCCGATGAGCACCCTGCTGGGCATGCTGGAGCGGCTGGCTGGCACGGACCTGGATGCGGGCCAGCGGCAGGTGCTGACCACCGTCGGTGACGCTGCGCAGATGCTGCGGCAGATCCTCGACGATGTGCTGCACAGCCAGCGCCTGCAACCGGCGCCCCTGCAGCTGCGTCCGACCGATCTGGCGGCGCTGGTGGGCGCGGTGCAGCAGCTGTTGATGCCCGTCGCGGCCAGCCGCGGGCTGCACCTGTGCAGCGAGATCGACCCGACGTTGCAGCCCTGGTCGCTGGCTGACGGGCTGCGCCTGCGGCAGGTCCTGTTCAACCTGGCCGGCAATGCGCTCAAGTTCACCCTGCAGGGAAGCGTGGTGTTGCAGGTCCGCGTGCTGCAGCAGCGCGACGGCGGCCAGCGACTGCGCCTGCAGGTGACCGATACGGGCGTGGGCATCAGCGTGGAGCGGCAACAGGCGGTGTTTGCCGCCTACGAGCAGGCCGAGGCGTCGACCACGCGCCGTTTCGGCGGCAGTGGCCTGGGGCTGTCGATCTGCCGCGAGCTGGCGACGTCGATGGGCGGGCGTCTGCACCTGCGCAGCGTGCCCGGCAAGGGCACCACCGTGTGGCTGGAGCTGGACCTGGCGGCCTGTGCGGCCCCCGCTGCGTGCCCGGCGACGGCACGGCCCGCGCAACGACCGTTGCCGCCGGCGCGGGTGCTGGTGGCCGAGGATCATCCGACCAACCTGCAGTTGCTGGCACAACGTCTGTGCGAGCTGGGACTGCAGGTGCACGCCTGCAGCGACGGCCTGCAGGCATGGGAGGCCTGGCAGGCGCAACCGTTCGACCTGGTCATCACCGACTGCCACATGCCGCACATGGATGGCTTCGCGCTGGCCCGGGCGATCCGGAGCGACGCCTGCGCCACCCGTGCGCGGGTCCCGATCATTGCGCTGACTGCCAGCGTGCTGGAGCGCACCCGTGAGGCCTGCCGTGATGCGGGCATCGACCATTTCCTGGCCAAGCCGCTGGAGGTGCACGAACTGCGCGCGCTGTTGGAAGTGCTGCTGTTGCCGGACTCAGTGTGCCAGTAGGCGGACGATGCTGGCAGCGGCGTCGCGGCCTTCGGCCACCGCGGTTACCACGAGATCGGCACCACGCACCGCGTCGCCACCGGCGAACAGGCGTGGATGCGCGGTCTGGAACGGCAGGCGGTCCTTGCCACCGGCGAGGATGCGGCCATTGGGCTGGCCTTCCACCCCCAGTTCCGCCAGCCACGCCGGCACGCTCGGCGAGAAGCCGAAGGCGATGATCACCACGTCTGCTTCCAGCAGCGACTCACTGCCTTCGATCGGCACCGCGTTCTGGCGGCCATTGGCATCGGGCTCGCCCAGCCGGGTCTCGACCACGGTCACGCCGATCACCTCGTCGTCGGCGCCGGCTTCGATCGACAGCGGCTGCCGGTTGAACAGGAAGCGCACCCCTTCCTCGCGTGCATTGGCGACTTCGCGCGCGCTGCCGGGCATGTTGGCTTCGTCGCGGCGATAGGCGCAGGTGACCTTGGCCGCGCCCAGCCGCACCGCACTGCGCACGCAGTCCATGCCGGTATCGCCACCGCCCAGAACCACCACGCGCTTGCCGTTGAGGTCGGGCAGGGCGATGGTGTCTTCCCAGCCGGCGATCGGCCGGCCCTTCGGATCATCGCCGCCGACGATGCGGCTGTTCTGCACCAGGAACGGCAGCGCCGGCAGCACGCCCTTCAGGTCCTGGCCGACCAGGCCACCATCGGTATAGCGGTAGGCGCCGGTGCCGATGAACACCGCATCGTGGCTGTCCAGCAACTGCTGCACGCTGACATCACGGCCGATCTCCACGCCGAGGCGGAACTGCACGCCCATGCCTTCCAGTACTTCACGGCGGCGATGGATCACGTCCTTGTCCAGCTTGAAGCTGGGAATGCCGAACTGCAGCAGGCCACCGATCTGCTCGTAGCGGTCGTAGACCACGGCGGCAATGCCGGCGCGTGCCAGGCGGTCGGCACAGGCCAGCCCGGCCGGGCCGGCACCAATCACCGCCACACTGTGGCCGGTCGGCTGCACCGCGCCCAGGTCCGGGCGCCAGCCACTGGCCAGTGCGGTATCGACGATGTACTTCTCCACCGCGCCGATGGTGACCGCGCCGAATTCCTCCAGCGTGCAGCTGCCTTCGCACAGCCGATCCTGCGGGCAGACCCGGCCGCACACTTCCGGCAGCGGATTGGTGCTGTGGCACAGCGTGGCGGCCTCGTGGATGCGGTTCTCCTGTACCAGCTGCAGCCACTGCGGAATGGCGTTGTGCACCGGGCACTTCCAGCTGCAGTACGGGTTGCCGCAGTCCAGGCAGCGGCCCGCCTGGTACTGGGCGTCTTCCTTGCCGAACTTGCCGTACAGCTCGCCCCAGTCGCCGGACGTGCGCAGTTCCACCGGGATGCGCTGCGGCATGGTGCGGGGCAGGTCGAGGAACTGGAAGGCGTGCTTGCGGCTCATGGCGGACTCTGTGGTGTTTTCCGGATGCCGGCCAGCGGCCGGCACTACGTGATCCTGGGATGCCGGCCAGCGGCCGGCACTACGTGATCCTGGAATGCCGGCCAGCGGTCGGCACTACGTGATCCTGGGTTGCCGGCCAGCGGCCGGCACTACCGTTATGCGGCGCGTCGCAGGGTTTCGGTCAGCGACTCGATGCTGGCGGCCTTGGGTTTGACCAGCCAGAACTTGCCGATGTAGTCGCGGAACTCGTCCAGGATCTGCTGTGCCCAGATGCTGCCGGTCAGCTCGCGGTGGCGGCCGATCAGGCGGTGCAGGTGCTGGCGGTAGTTCTCGAAGCCTTCGGCGGAGACGCGATGGATGTCGATCAGCTCGTGGTTGTAGCGGTCGACGAAATCGCGGTCCACGTCCAGCACGTAAGCCAGGCCACCGGTGAAGCCGGCGCCGAAGTTCAGCCCGACCTTGCCCAGCACCAGCACCACGCCATCGGTCATGTACTCGCAGCAGTGGTCACCGGCACCTTCCACCACTGCCAGCGCGCCCGAATTGCGCACCGCGAAACGCTCGCCGGCGCGGCCCGCGGCGAACAGCTCGCCACCGGTAGCGCCATACAGGCAGGTATTGCCGATGATGGCGGTGCTGCGTGCCTCGAAGCGGGCGCCACGCGGCGGACGCACCACCAGCCGGCCGCCGGCCATGCCCTTGCCGACGTAGTCGTTGGCCTCGCCTTCCACTTCCAGGTGCAGGCCGCCGACGTTGAAGGCGCCGAAGCTCTGCCCGGCACTGCCGCGGAAGCGCAGTTCCAGCGGTGCTTCGGCCATGCCCTGGTTGCCGTGCGCGCGCGCCACCGCGCCGGCCAGGCGGGTGCCGATGCTGCGGTCCGTGTTGTGGATCAGGAAGCGATGCTCGCCACCGCGCTTGTGCTCGATGGCCGGGGCCAGCAGGCCATCCATCTGCGTGGCCAGGCTGTCCGGCGATTCGTACAGGCGCTGCGCGGCGCAGTGGCTGCCTTCGTAGCGGCTGTCGGCCAGCAGCCGCGACAGGTCCACGCGCACGCCGTCGCGCGGCGCGGCGTCGATCTGGCGCAGCAGGTCGGTACGGCCCACGATTTCTTCCAGCGAACGCGCGCCCAGGTACGACAGCCAGCCACGCACTTCCTCGGCCAGCAGGCGGAAGAAGTTCTCCACGCGCTCGGGCTGGCCGGTGAAGTGGTTCTCGCGCAGGCGCTCGTCCTGGGTGGCCACGCCGGTGGCGCAGTTGTTGAGGTGGCAGATGCGCAGGTATTTGCAGCCCAGCACGATCATCGGCGCGGTGCCGAAACCGAAGCTGTCCGCACCCAGCAATGCGGCCTTGACCACGTCCAAGCCGGTCTTCAGGCCGCCATCGGTCTGCAGCAGGGTGCGCCCGCGCAGGTCGTTGGCCAGCAGCGCCTGGTGCGCTTCGGCCACGCCCAGTTCCCACGGCACACCTGCGTAGCGGATCGAGCTGACCGGCGAGGCACCGGTGCCGCCGTCATGGCCGGAGATGGTGATCAGGTCCGCACCGGCCTTGACCACGCCTGCGGCAATCGTGCCGACGCCGGCATGGCTGACCAGCTTCACCGACACCAGCGCGGTCGGGTTGACCTGCTTGAGGTCGTAGATCAGCTGCGCGAGGTCCTCGATCGAATAGATGTCGTGGTGCGGCGGCGGCGAAATCAGGCCGATGCCCGGGCGCGCATAGCGCAGGCGTGCGATCAGCTCGTTGACCTTGTGCCCCGGCAGCTGGCCGCCCTCGCCGGGCTTGGCGCCCTGCGCGACCTTGATCTGCAGCACTTCGGCATTGACCAGGTATTCGGCGGTGACGCCGAAGCGGCCCGAGGCCACCTGCTTGATCTTGCTGCGCTTGGCGGTGCCATAGCGTGCGGGATCTTCTCCGCCTTCGCCGGAATTGCTGCGGCCACCTAGGCGGTTCATCGCAATCGCCAGCGCCTCGTGCGCTTCCGGCGACAGCGCACCCAGGCTGATCGCTGCGGTATCGAAGCGCGGGAACAGTTCGCTGGCCGGAGCCACTTCATCGAGCGGCGCGGGCGTGGCGGCCGGCACCAGATCCAGCAGGTCGCGCAGCGCCGACGGCGGACGCGCATGCACCGCATCGCAGTACTGCTGCCAGGCACGCGGATCGCCGCTGCGCGCCGCGCGCTGCAGGGTGGTGACCACGTCCGGGTTGTACATGTGGTACTCGCCGCCGTGCACGTACTTCAGCAGGCCGCCGACATCCACGTCCTGCTGCGCGTCCCACGCCTGCGAGCACAGCTCGCGCGCGTCGGCATCCAGGCGCGCGAAACCGGCGCCGCCGATGCGCGAGGCGGTGTCCGGGAAGCACATGTCCACAACCTCGCGTTCCAGGCCGATGATCTCGAACAGCTGCGCGCCGCGATAGCTGGCCACCGTACAGATGCCCATCTTCGAGATGATCTTCGACAGGCCCTTGTAGATGCCCTTGCGGTAGCGGCGGCCGATCTGCGACTGCTCGCCGCCCTTGCTGAGCTTGAGGATGCCGCGTCGGCCCAGGTCGAACAGGGTCTGGTAGGCCAGGTACGGATATACCGCGGTGGCACCGAAGCCGAGCAGGCAGGCCATGTGGTGCGGGTCGCGCGCGGTGCCGGTTTCGACGATCAGATTGACGTCGCAGCGCAGCCCCAGCCGCGAGAGGTGGTGGTGGATGGCGCTGGTGGCGAGCAGGGCATGCACCATCGGCCGACCGGCCACCGGGTAGCGGTCGGACAGCAGCAGCATCACCATGCCCTCGCGCGCGGCCTGCTCGGCCTCGGCACAGATGCGCTCGATGCCGGCACGCAGGCCCTCGTCTTCGCTGTAGGACAGATCAAGCAGGCGGTTGGCCTGCACGTACTGGTCCATCTTCAGCAGCTGGCGCAGCTTGCGCTGGCTCAGCACCGGCGAGTTGAGGATGACGTGGTTCACCGTCTCCGGGCCGGCATGGAAGATGTTGGTCTCCTTGCCGAGCTGGGTGGACAGGGACATCGCGCAGTCTTCGCGCAGCGGATCGATCGGCGGGTTGGTGACCTGCGCAAAGGCCTGGCGGAAATAGTCGTACAGCGGACGGCTGCGCTGGCTCAGCACCGCCATCGGTGTGTCGTCGCCCATCGAGCCGGTGGCTTCCTGCTCGGTCTCGGCCAGTGGCCGCAGCACCTGTTCCACTTCCTCGCTGCTGAGCTGGTAGAGCTTGTGATAGCTGCGCAGGGTGGCTTCGTCGAACGGCTCTTCCACCAGCGACGGGTCGATCAGTTCGGTCTGCAGGTAGGTCACGCCCTGCTGCAGCCACTGCTTGTACGGCGCGCGACCGCGGTTGATGCGGTCCACCGCGTCCGAATCGAGCAGGTCGCCGCGCTTGAGGTCGATGGCCACCATTTCGCCGGGGCCGAGCTTGCCCTTGCGCACCACGCGCTCGGTCGGCACTTCCCACACGCCGGCTTCGGAGGCGACCAGGAAGTGGCGGTCGGCGGTGAGCATCCAGCGCGCCGGGCGCAGGCCGTTGCGGTCCAGCGTGCACACCGCGTAGCGGCTGTCGCAGGCGACGATGCCGGCCGGGCCGTCCCACGGCTCGCTGTTGAGGCCGTGGAATTCGTAGAAGGCTGCCAGGTCGGGGTCCTTGAACTCCAGCGACTGGGTGGCCGGCGGCACCAGGATGCGCAGCGCCTGGATCAGCTCCATGCCACCGGCAACCATCAGCTCCAGCATGTTGTCCAGGCTCTGCGAATCCGAACCGTGCATGGAGATCACCGGATCGAATTCGGCGATGTCGAAGCGTGGCGTCTTCCACACCTTGCTGCGCGCCTGCGCCCAGCGACGGTTGCCTTCGATGGTGTTGATCTCGCCGTTGTGGGCGAGCATCCGGAACGGGTGCGCCAGCGGCCAGCGCGGCAGCGTGTTGGTGGAGAAGCGCTGGTGGAACACGATCGCGCTGGAGGCCAGTTCGCGGCGTTGCAGGTCGGGGAAGAAGCGGCTGAGCTTGTCCGGCAGCACCATGCCCTTGTAGCTGATCGCATCCGGGGTGAGGGTGGTGACGTAGAAGTCGGCATGGTCGCGCAGCTGCTGTTCGCTGCGGCGACGGGCCAGGAACAGCGCCAGCGCGAAGCCGGCATCATCCTGGCCGACGCCGGCATCGACGAACACCTGCTCGATGCGTGGCAGGGTGTCGCGCGCCAGCTGGCCGCAGACGCTGTCGTCGGTGGGTACCTCGCGCCAGCCGGCGACCTTGCAGCCGACCGCTTCGACCTGCGCCTGCAGCTGCGTGCGGCAGGCGTGTGCAGCCTCGGCATCGTGCGGCAGGAACACCAGGCCGGCAGCGAAGCGTGCGGCGACGGCGATGCCGGCTTCACTGGCCAGCAGTTTCAGGAACGCATCGGGGCGGCGCAGCAGCAGGCCGCAGCCATCGCCGGTCAGGCCATCAGCGGCGACGCCGCCACGGTGGGTCATGCGCGAAAGCGCGGCGATGGCGGTATCAACCAACAGGCGCGAAGGTTGATCGTCGAGCTGGGCGACCATGCCAAATCCACAGGCATCGCGCTCGGAGCGCGGGTCGTAAAGCCCTTGGCGGTTGCGGGGGGCCATCTCTACCTCGATGCGTATAGGGTTGGCGGCGACACTCGTCCCCGCTCATTCCCTGGAGCGCATCGTGAGGCCACCGGATGCCTCGACTAGATCACAGGTTGCTGCAGCGCCGCAATACACGGTTGCAGGTGCAACAGAACGCGCCGGCATCCCGTGCCGGCGCGCGGTCGGGCTCAGCCGCAGCGCACGCCGCTGACCAGGCCCTTGTCGTCCACTTCGATGTTCAGGCGGTCGCCGAGGAACTCCATGGTGGCGACGTCATTGGGCTTCATGACGCGCAGCTGGTGGGCACCGGCATCTTCCTGCGCCTGCTTGCCCAGCGCGTCGGCGTAGGCCTGGCCGACCAGGCTCTGCACCTGGCTGGCATCGCAGGTGCCGACCGGCGGTGCCTCGGTGGCCTTGCCGGTTTCGTCGGCCGGTGCCTTGGCGGCTTCGGCCGCCTGCTGGGCATGGGCAGTGGCCGAATCCTGTTCATCCAGCGCCGGAGCCTGGCAGGCGGTCAGGGCCAGCACGGCCGGCAGCAGCAGGGCGGAGAGCGAACGGGCGCGAATCGGGAACGACATCATGACTCCGGAAGGGATTGTGAAAGCCCGAGCATAGCGGCGAACCGACCCTCACGTGTTTGTCTTCTGTTATCGACAGGTTCGCGGCATCGCGACGGCGACACTGCGGTCATGCCAACCTCCTCTACCCCCGAACGACAGGCCGCGCGCGCGGCCGGCCTGCGCTATGTCGATGACACCCAGCCAGGCATCAGCCGGCGTCGCGCCGGCAAGGGCTTCAGTTACCGCGATGCCGATGGCCACGCGGTTCGCGATGCCGCCACCCTGCAGCGCATCCGTGCGCTGGCGATTCCACCTGCGTATACCGCCGTGTGGATCTGCGCCCACGCCAATGGCCACCTGCAGGCCACCGGCCGCGATGCGCGTGGACGCAAGCAGTATCGCTACCATGCCGATTGGGCGAAGGAGCGCGATGCCGGCAAGTTCGACCGCATCATCGCCTTTGGCGAGGCATTGCCCACGCTGCGGCGGCGGCTGTCGCGCGATCTGAAGCAGCCCGGCTTCCCGCGCGACAAGGTGCTTGCGGTGGTGGTGGCCCTGCTGGCCGACACCCTGATGCGGGTGGGCAACAAAAGCTATGCACAGGAAAACAAATCCTACGGGCTGACAACGCTGCGCAACCGCCACCTGGACCTGCTGCGCGGTGGTCGCGTGCGCATGCGCTTCCGGGGCAAATCCGGGCAGTTGCACGAGGTGGTGGTGGGCGATCGGCGGCTGGGCACGCTGGTGCGCGGCATCCAGCAGCTGCCCGGGCAGGCGCTGTTCCAGTACCGCGACGACGAAGGCGCGCTGCAGCCGGTGGATTCCGGCGCGGTGAACGACTACCTGCGCGAGGTGATGGGCGAAGACTTCACCGCCAAGGACTTCCGCACCTGGGGCGGCACGCTGGCGGCGGTACAGGCATTGGCCGCCACCGAACTGCCGGAACCGGCCAGCCAGCGCGCGCTGGCCAAGGCGCAGCGCGAAGTGGTCTGCCAAGTGGCGGCACGGCTGGGCAACACGCCGGCCGTGTGCCGCAAGGCCTACATCGACCCGTGCGTGTTTGCCGGCTGGGAGCGCGGTGAGCTGGCCTCGCTGGCCGGCCTGCGCGGCCCGCGGCAGTGGGAGCAGGCCACCCTGAAAGTGCTGCGCCGGGCGCGGCGGCTCAGTCGCAGTCGTCAGCCGCAGTAGATCGCAACGATGTTGTTGGTCCGGCCCTTCTCGATGATCAGGCGGTCGCCGCCTTCGCTGGCCGGCGGCACCCTCGGGCCGTCGTGGCGCAGGACCCGCACGTGCAGGCTGTCGCTGTCCACGCGTGCGCGGGCCACAGTGGCGTCCGAGGCGGCCAGGCCCACCGCGCCGCGCACCCTGTCGCTATGGCACTGGCCGGAAATCACACCGTCGATCGGCTGCACCTGGGCCATCGGTGTGCTGCTGCAGGCGGCAAGGGCAAAGCAGGCGGCGGCGGTGGCGATGGCATGTTTCATGGAGGCACTCCTGGTGTGATTGCGTGCAGGGTGCGACGTCAGACGTGGTGGCGGAATGAATGCCGTGCACATCGTGGACACGGCGCGCTCACCGCCGCCAACAGCGTGGGTGGAGACACTGCAGGAGCGGCATGGGCCGCCCCCCGGTAGTGCCGGCCGCTGGCCGGCAGCCCCTTTCCCTCCCGAGGAGACCTGCATGGCCACCACCAGCAAGACCCCCGCCCGCCGTAAGGCATCGCCGAAAGTGCGCAAAGGCAGCACCCCGACCAAGACGGTCGCCGACCCTGATCGCCCGCGCGTGGTGAAGACCGCAACCCGCAAGGCAGCCGCCAGTGATCCACGGGCGGCACGCGTCGCTGCACGGCAGCGGCGCCTGCAGGACCAGGAGAAGGCCAAGGACGCCCGCGCGGCCAAGAAGGCAACGAAGAAGACCGCCACCCAGGCCGGCGCACGCCGGCAGCCGGAGGCGATGCCGGCACAGCAGCTGGCCAAGCCCGGGCACGAGCACGAACTGGAGCTGGCGCCCCGTTTCCTTGCGCCCGACTACAAGGGCAGCGGCAAGCTGCAGGGCATGCGTGCGATCGTCACCGGTGGCGACTCAGGCATTGGCCGTGCGGTGGCAGTGTTGTTCGCGCGCGAAGGTGCGGATGTGGCGGTACTGCACCTGGACGAGGCCGAAGACGCGGACATCACCCGCCAGCACGTGGAACGCGAAGGCGGCCGCTGCGTGGTGATCGCCGGCGATGTGCGCGATCCGCGTTTCTGCAACAAGGCCGTCAAGCAGGTGGCCAAGGCGTTCGGCGGCATCGACATCCTGGTCAACAACGCCGCGTTCCAACTGCACTGCGAGCGCCTGGAAGATCTGGAGGATGCGCACCTGCAGGAAACCCTGCAGACCAACATCGGCGGTTACATCCAGATGGCGCGTGCGGTACTGCCGCATCTGGGCGAAGGCGCCAGCATCATCAACACCGGCTCGGAAACGGGGATCTTCGGCAGCAAGGCGCTGATCGACTACTCGGCCACCAAGGGCGCGATCCATGCGTTCACCAAGGCGCTGGCCAGCCAGCTGCTGCCGCGCGGCATCCGCGTGAACTGCGTGGCGCCGGGGCCGGTATGGACGCCGCTGAACCCCGCCGACAAGCAGGCCGAAGACGTGGCGGAGTTTGGCAAGGACAGCGACATGGGCCGGCCTGCACAGCCTGAAGAGCTGTCACCGGCGTATGTGTTCCTGGCCTCTCCGGCCTGTGCCAGTTACATCAGTGGGGTGATCCTGCCGGTGATGGGCGGGCCACGGGGCTGAGTGATGGCGTGATCTGCCTGAATGCGGCGTGGCGGCGAAGGTGTGCGGTGCGTCAAAAAGCCCCAGCAGGTGGCTGGGGTAGGCTGACTCCGTACTGATCACGTCCAAGGAACGACCATGCCCGAGATGGATATCGATGCGGCGGCCAACGAAGTCGTCGCCCTGCTGCGACAGAACGACGCGCGCGCTGCAGCCGCCCGCCTGAACGCCCTGCACGACGGGCAGAGCGCCGTGGTGCAGGAAGCGCTGGATCGCTACGTGTCGGTGCGCGCCGCCACCGAGCTTGAGACATTGCGGCGCAGCGGAGGTGTTGCCGCAGCTGATGCGACGACGGTGAACCCGATGCTGGACCGTCTGAGCAACGCGGAGCGTCCACCACGGATGCCCGACGCGGCTGAGACCGCAGGCCTGAGCCAGGCCCAGCATTACGACGTTTATGGCAGCATCGTGGCCCAGCGCGGCAACACCGCGGCGAATGACGCGATGGCGACGCAGGACCGCGTGGTGCTGGGGCTGCGCGACGAGAACCGCACCACCGAGGCACGTGGGCGTGGGGTCTACGACGACCGCATCGTAGTGCTGTGGAAGGATGCGCAGGGCCAAGGCCATGTGCGCGAGTTCAACCAGGCCACGACCGAGCCGACCGCCCAGTACGACGGTCATGCCAAGACCACGCCGCGCAGCCCGGGCTTCGGCAATGTGGCGCCACGCACCAAGACCGAGGGTGAGGATGTCAACGGCGACCGGGTCAAGGACCTCGGACGCCTGGGCGAAGGCACTACGGAGATGCGCGCGACTACTCATCCACGCAATGGCCATCCCGATGAGTTCGCGCTGCGTCCTTCGCAGGATGCAATCACGGCGGGCACCGGACGGGTGGAGCGCGACAGCAATGGCGACGGCTGGTTCGATGCGCGCGATACCCAGGGCGTGCAGGACCTCAACGACACCTTCAAGATCCATCGCGGCAGCCGGTCCAACACCGATTCGGCCGGCTGCCAGACCATCGGCGGCGGCGAGTACGACGACTTCGTGTCGACGGTGCGCGGCACGCCTGGGCAGAACCGCTGGCAGTACGTGCTGACCTCGGTTGCACCCGGCCAGGCGCGCGAGCTGGGGCAGGATGTGCCGCTCGCGGCCAACGACGATCCCCGTCAGCCGCAGCATCGCGACCATGCCCTGCAGCAGCAGATCAGCACCCGCCTGCACGCCCTGGGTGGACGCTACGCCGAGCATGCCGACGACTACAGTCTGGTGATGCTGCGCGAAGCGAAGGCCGCGGGCATCACCCGGGTCGACCAGATCGTGGCCAGCAATCCCAGTGCTGGACGTGCGGCGGGCGAAACACTGTTCCTGGTGCAGGGCAGTCCGGGCGATCCTGCGGCGCTGCGCGCAGGGGTCAATGCAGCCGAGGTGCGCGACACCGCGGTGGAATCCAGCCTGCGCCAGCTGCAGCAGCAATCGCGCGAACAGGCGGCACCCGTGGCCGCGCCTGCACAAACGCAGGAAGCGCCGGCGATGGGAGGGCGTTGAGCGATGATCCGATCACACCTGAGTCTGACCGTTTCGTTGATGCTGCTGCTGGCCTGCAGCGCCTGCGCGCCCGCTGGAGAGCGCGTCGCACCGGTAGCGCCTGCCGCCAGCTCACCGGCGAAACCGGAGGCCTTGCCTTTGCAGACCCTGCCCGCTGATCGCGGATTGCCCGCACTGCCGGAAGCCTCTGGCAGCGCCCACCCCGGCGGCCGCTACGAAGCACTGCCGGAACCGGCCAGGCAGGTGCTGGCGCAGTTGAAGTGCAAGGTGGAGGGCGCCAGCAAGGTGCAGGTGCTTTCCATTCCAGCGCAGGGTGGCCAGCAGGACTTCATGGTTACCGACAGCAGCGGGCCGCGTTTCCGCTACTGGATGCGGTCGTTCTCCGGCAGTGGCGGTATCACCGGCTATCTGGTGCAGCTGCAGGGCTGCCCGGCAACCACCACGGGCATGCGCGCCTACATCGCAGAGGGAGCCGCACCGCTGCAGGATGTCACCGCATCCATCCTGGCGCAGGCCGGGTTGCCCGATGCGGCGACCATGACGGCCTACGAGGACAAGGGCGCGGGCGATCTGTTCGCCTTCATCGGCGTGCTGGACAAAGTGCCCGTGCTGCGTTGGGTGGCCGAAGCCGACCCCGAACAGCCACTGACCGCCGATGCACGCAGCTTCGACCATGGCAATGCCATGCACGGCGGTTTCCTGCGCTGGAACCAGGATCACTTTGAAGTGTCCAGGACCGTGCCGGCCGGGTTATGGCCCTGCGATGACAGCCCGCTATTGCCGTGCCAGGGCGACCCGTTCGTGACCGGGCGTTGAGGCATCGCGCGCATAGAAATCGGCAATGCGTGGAATGAACTGCTGTGGATTGGCACCGACAAGATTGGTCAGTACCACCACCGCCACGCCGCGCTCGGGATAGACCACGAAGGCCGAGCGCGCACCGCCGATACCGGCCACCTGAAGGTCGGGCGATGCGTGCAACACCGGCCAGCCACCCGCCCACGGGCCGGCACGGCCATCCGCCAGGCGCTCTACGCTCCACATCCGCCGCAGGGCCGTCTCCGGCAGCAGGCGGCCTTCGGTCAGCGCGACCAGCCAGCGCGCGGTGTCGTCGGCGGTGGTGAGGATGCCGCCACCCGCCCACAGCGAAGGCGGTATGTCGTAGAACCAATGCGACAGGCGGGACGGCGCATCTACATCGTCGGTGGCACGCGGGGCCAGGCTGTACATCGTCGCAGCATCCGGAATCAGGTCGTAGCTGTCGCCGAAGGTGGTGCGGGCCATCCGCGCGCTGCTGAACTGGCCGGTGGCGAGGAAACGTTCGTAGGGCATGCCGGATTGCTGCGCGATGATCCGTGCCAGCAATACGTAGTTGGTCTGGTTGTAGGCGAAGCGCTGCCCAGGCGCCGCTTCCAGCGGTCGAGCTGTCACCGCCGCCCATGCCTGTGCTTCGGAACCTCCGCCCAGCAGCCCGTTCGCATCAAGGATGTCCGGAAGGCCGGAGGTATGCGCCAGCAGCTGGTGTACGCGTACGTCTCTCCACGCTGGCGGAAGATCACCCAGATATCGCGAGGCCGGCGCGTCCAGATCCAGCTGCCCTTGCTGAGCCAGCTGTGCGGCAGCCACGCCGGTAAACGCCTTGGTGGCCGAATTGAGCGGGAAGCGGGTGTCCCGCGAGGCAAGCACGCCGTTCTCGACGTTGGCCAGGCCGTAGGCTTCGGAGAGCACGATCTGCCCGTCCTTGACCACCGCGACCTGCAGCCCGGGGATGCGCTGCTCCAGCATGATCTGGCGGATCAGGCGGCGGGTCTGGTCGTTGGCCTGGTCCTGGCTGGCAGAGACGGCGGCGAAGGGCAGGGCACTGATGAGCATGAGCACGACTCGGAGCGTTGGGCGGAACATGCGGAATTCCAGCGGGCGTTGCGAATCGGATGCAGACAGCGCGTCGAAGGTTTAAGCGCTCGGTGCCCTACCGTTCGTCGGCCCGTGACTTCCGGGGGGTTGACTACAGCTGTCGTCAAGCTGACAGTGGCGACACGTGTAGTCAAGGGAGTGGTATCATGCGCGGCAAGACCATCGGGGACCAGGAACTGGCCCTGCTGCAGTACATCGATGAACATGCGCCGGCCAGTGTCGGCGAGGTCGCCAGTGGCTACGGCGAGGCCCGCGGGCTGGCCCGCTCCACTGTGCTGACGATGATGGAGCGCCTGCGGGCGAAGGGGTATCTTCAGCGCCGGCAACAGGACGGTATCTACCGCTACCAGGCCACCCGCGGCCCGCAGAGCGTGCTGCAGGGCGCGGTGGCGCAGTTTGTCGACAACACCCTGCAGGGCTCGGTGTCGCCGTTCGTGGCCTATCTGTCGCAGCGGCAGAAGGTCAGCGACAACGAACTGGCCGAACTGGAAGCGCTGGTCGCCCAACTCCAATCGCGTCGCCACGAGGGCTGAGCCATGGACACCACGATGCTGATCCCGATGCTGGAACGCCTGGGCTGGACCAGCCTGCAGACCGTGCTGCTGGTAGCCCTGGTATATGGCGTGTGCCGCGCGCTGCCGTCACTGTCGGCGGCGACCCGCTGCCGCCTGTGGTGGCTGGTATCGCTGCAGGCCGTGCTTGGCCTGTTCTGGAGCCAGCCGCTGCAGCTGGCCTGGCTGCCCGCACCGCAGGCGGTGGCGATGACCGCAACCGATGCGGCTGCCGACGTGGTCTATCCGCTGGCCCCGGAAGCCTCGGCGCAGCTGCTGGCGACGATGCCGATGCCTGCAGCAGACACGCCAGCAGTGGCGTGGTGGGCCATCGCACTGGCCGGCCTGTGGATGTCCGGCGTGCTGTTGACGGCCCTGCGCACCCTCGGTGAGTGGCGTCGCTGTCGCGCGCTGCTGGCAGCGGCCTATCCCTGCGAGGACCAGGCGTTGGTGCAGGCCCTGCAGTTGGCTTCCGATGCACATGGTGTGCGGCCTGCGCCGCGGTTGTGGATGAGCACGCAGGTGGACGCACCGCAGCTGGTCGGTCCGTTCCGCCCGGTGCTGCTGTTGCCGGCTGGCGAGAACGCCCTGCAGGGCGACGCGCTCGACCTGGCCCTGACCCACGAACTGCAGCACCTGCAGCGGCGGGACCTGCAGTGGGGCCTGCTGCCTGCGCTG
Organism: Stenotrophomonas maltophilia group sp. RY12688; assembly: GCF_052149045.1. Classification (NCBI taxonomy): domain Bacteria; kingdom Pseudomonadati; phylum Pseudomonadota; class Gammaproteobacteria; order Lysobacterales; family Lysobacteraceae; genus Stenotrophomonas; species Stenotrophomonas maltophilia group sp. RY12688. The sequence continues at coordinate 79,750 of NZ_CP197389.1, forward strand.
GCCCAGCACCTGTTCTTCTTCCATCCGCTGCTGCGCCTGTCGGTGCGTGAATATGCACAAGCGCGCGAAGAAGCGGTGGACGCAGCGGTGGTGGGCCAGCACGCTGCCAGCCGCCAGGCCTATGGCCGTCTGTTGCTGCAGCTGGGGGTGGCACCGCAGCCGCACCTGGGCGTGGCCAGTGCCGCACCGGATGCCACCAGCCTCAAGCGTCGCCTGCTCTCGCTGCAGCCGCGCCGGGCCTGCCCCCGCATCCTGGCGATGGCGCTGACTGCTGTGGTGGTGGTGGTGGGCGTGGCGCCGATGCGACTGGTCGCAGCGCCGGTGCCGCCGGCACCGCCCGCGCCACCGGCGGCACCCAAGGTCGTGGCGCCAGCACCGCCGAAGGCTCCCAAGGCTCCGGCCGCACCGCCATCCGCCGCGGGCGTGCCGGCGGCCCCGGCCGCGTCTGCAGCACCGGCCACGCCGGCCGAACCCGCTGACGCGACCGGGCCCGACGATGCCGATGTGGCCGATGTCGACGATGCCACGGGCATGGCCGAAGACGATGAAGGCACGACGTCGGCCGCCACCTCCATCACCACCTACGGTCGCCTCGACCTGGGCAGGTCGCCCCGGGAGGCCTTCGTTCTGGTTGATGGTGATTCGACCTTCGCCAACGGCGGCATGGACGACGTGACGGTGGCCCGCAGGCAGCTCGGCAAGGGCCCGGCGTTGTGGTTCCGCCAGGGTGACAAGCGCTACGTGGTGCGTGACCCGATGCTGATCCAGAGCCTGCAGCGTGCCTACGGCGGTGCCGTAGAGCTGGGCCGCCAGCAGAGCGAACTGGGCCGCCAGCAAAGCGTGCTGGGTCGCCAGCAGGGCGAACTCGGCAGGCAGCTGGGTGAAATGGGCCGCCTGCAGGGCGAGCAATCGCGCCGCATTGCACTGATCGCCGCCGAGGCCGCGCGCAGTGCGATGGCCGCGCATGACATCAACCGCGAGGCGGCGGCGGAAGCGGCAAAGGCGGCGCGGGGCGCGACCTACGATGTGGCCGTTGCCCGCGAGGCGGCACGTGAGGCCGCCGCACAGGCACGTCGTGCGATGCAGGACGTGGACAACGAAACCGCGCGCGCCAGCGACACCCGCGAGATGCAGCGCCTGGCCAGCCAGCAGTCTGAACTGGCCAGCCGCCAGGCTGCGCTGGGCAGCCAGCAGGCCGCGTTGGGCGAGCGCCAGGCACGCGTGCATGCCCAGGCGTCGCAGCAGGCGCAGCAGGTGATCGCGCGCGCCCTGGCCAGTGGCAAGGCCGAGCGACTCTGATCGGTAGTACCGGCCGCTGGCCGGCAATGTGGGGTGCCGGCCAGCGGCCGGCACTGCCCTGGGGCGATCAACCGCAGCTGGCGCGCTCGATCCGGTTCTGCGCATCCACCTGCACCGTCACTCGGTCCTGGCGGAAGTCCATGGTCACCGCCATGCCCGGCTTGACCACCCGTGCACCGCGCGCGCCGCTGGCGGCCACCAGCTTCTTGATGGTGGCTTCGTCAGCCGTCTTGCCGGTGAAGGCCTCGAGCGCCTCCGGCTTGCATTCGTGCGCGGCGTCGGCCACGGGCGCCGGCGTGGGATCGTGGGCGGTGCTGCCGCCGGCGTGACTGCAGGCGGCCAAGGGCAGGATGGCGAGCAGGACAAGGGGACTGGGACGCATCGTCGGGCTCCAGGCGTGGATGGTGGTGGCAGTGTCACCGCTGCCACCGTCAGGGCATGTCAACGCGGCCCCGTGTCATTACTGCCCGACCAGCGCCAGTGTCTCGCGCTCGCGCTGTTCCTCGCGCACCAGCCGCTGCAGCAGCAGGGCCAGGGTCACCACGTCCTGGTGATTGTGGTCGGCCACCCGGCGCAGGTTCACCGCGTCGCCGCCTCGCAGGAAGCGCAACCACGCACCGGGTGCCTCCGAGCCCGGCAGATCGTCCTCGCGCACCACGCGCAGCAGCTGGCGTTCGATGGTGGACAGCTTGCAGTTCTCCCACGTGCCGCGATAGCGGCGGCGGGTGGGGTAGAGCAGGTCGACATGGTCCAGCGCGCTGATCGGGTCGCGTCGCCGGGCAAGCCGGTAACGCGCTTTCAGCAGCGGTGCGTCATAGCTGCGGCCGTTGTAGCTGCAGAACACGGTGGACGGTTGCAGCCAGCCGGCGAAGGTGGCCAGCATCGCGTCCTCGGCGGCCATGGTGGCCATCAGCAGCTGGCGGATGCGCAGGCCTTCGCCACGCCGCGGGCACACATGCCAGTCCGCAGCGCCGATCATGAAGGCGCGGGTGCCGGTGCCGCCGGCCAGGCCGGTGGTTTCGGTATCGAAGAACAGCAGGTCACGCGCAGCCACGTGCTCGCCGTCGCGACGGGCGAAATCAAGCGACAGCGGTTGTGCCGGGATCGCCTGCGGCTGCAGCGATTCGATCAGGAACAGGCCCGGTGCGATCTCCTCACCTGGCAACTGACGGTCCTGTGCGCTGGCGCGAGCAGGAGCGGCGCCGCCGCGCGTGCGCAGGCCGAGCAGGCGATGCAGGCTGCCCACTTCGGGCCGACGCAGTGCGGGCTGCGCCGTGGCAGATGCCGCAGCGCCGGTCGGCTTGTGGCGGATCTCCTGCTCGACCCAGGCGAACACCGAACGCTCGGCCGGTGGTTGCCGCGCATCGTTGGCGGCCATGGGTGCCGGTGGCGCAGGGGGCACGTCCGGCACGGCCGGTGTGCTCGCCTTCGGGTCGCCGGCCTGCCTGCGCAGCAGGCGCAGCTTGTCCAGGCTCAGGCTCACGGTGCCAGCAGCTCCATCGGATCGCGCGTGGTCACCACCACGTCGGGTACGTGCCGGCAGGCCTCGGCGTCGAACAGGTCGAGCACGCGCAATGCCAGCGCACGTGGCGAGGTTTCATCCTCTTCCTGTGCAGCCAGCACCGGGCCGACGCAGGCCGGGCAGCCGGCCTTGCAGTCGCAGCGTTGCACCAGTTCGCGCGCGCGCTGCACCAGTTCGGCCTGGCGCTGCCACAGCGGTTCGCTGAGGCCGACGCCGCCGGGGAAGTTGTCGTACAGGTACACGGTGGGCACGAACTCCTGCAGCAGCTCCACCCCACCGGGATCGCCCTCGCTGCCGCGCAGCTGGCCGCGGCCGCTCTGGTCGGCGATCGCGAACCAGGAACCATTGCCGTTGCCCACCGACTTCTGCAGGTCGCGCGCATCGGCCATCACCGCCACGGTGGCGACGATGTGCAGCGCATACGCCGCACCGAGGAAGCCATCGAGCGCATCCTGCCTGCTGGCGAACGCGCGCAGCAGCAGTGCCTGCGGCAGCTGCCACCACACTGCGGTGGTGTGCAGTTCCTGGTCGGGCAGGTTCACCGGGCCGTAGCCGATGTTCTCGTGGGTGTAGTAGCGGATCTTCTTGTAGCCGGCCACGCGCCGCACCACGTGCACTTCGCCATGGTGCGAATCGCCCCGGCCGGCCACGCCGCCATCGAAACGGTCAAGCACCTTGAGCTTGGTGAAGTCGATGCTGTCGGTGTAGTAGTCCACGTGGGTGCGGGTGACGTAGGCCTTGCGCCCCTCCCAGTCCAGCGTCTCCACCTGGTACGGCGTGGACTGCACCATGTGGATGGCGCCCTCGTACAGGGTGAGCGCGGCGGCGGAGTAATCGACCTCGGCGATGATCTGCTGGCGGCCATCGCTGCGGTCGACCACCACGAAGTTGCCGTCGGCCACCGCACGCAGGCTGACCGCGTTGGCCGGATAGCTGTCGGCGATCCATTCCCAGCGCTCGCCTTCGCGGTGGATGACTTCGGTTTCGGCCAGCGCTTCCAGGAATACCTCCGGATCGATCGGGCCGAAGCCATCGCCGACCCGGAACGGCAGTTCAAAGGCCGCGCAGCGGATATGGTCGAACAGGATCAGCGGCTGGTCTGGCGCAATGCGCGCATGTTCGGGCGAGGCTTCGGCGAAGAAGTCCGGGTGCCGCACCACGTACTGGTCCAGCGGCTGCGAACTGGCCACCATCACGCCGAGTGCGGGTTGCTGGCGGCGACCGGCACGACCGAAACGCTGCCAGGTGGCGGCCACGCTGCCGGGGTAGCCATTGAGGATGACCACGTCCAGGCTGCCGATATCCACGCCCAGTTCCAGCGCCGAGGTGCTGACGATGCCGTCGATGTTGCCGGCACGCATCGCACGCTCGGTCTCGCGGCGTTCGGTGGGCAGATAACCGCCGCGGTAGGCGCGGATGCGGGGCGGCTTGCGCGGGTCGTGGTCGAAGATGTCCTTCAGGTACTTGGTCAGCACCTCGACCATCAACCGGGTCTGCGCGAACACCAGGGTCTTCAGCCCGGACTTGATCGCGATGCGGGCGATGCGGTTGCTCTGCGAGCGCGCCGAGGCACGCAGGCCCAGGTCGGGGTTGATCACCGGCGGGTTCCACAGCAGCACCTGCTTCGGCCCGGTGGGCGCGCCGGATTCGGTGACGGCGGTGACCGGTGCCTCGATCAACGCCTCGGCATGTGCCTGCGGGTTGCCGATGGTGGCCGAGCACAGGATGAACTGCGGTTGCACGCCATAGAACGCGCAGATGCGCTTGAGCCGGCGCAGCACGTTGGTGACGTGGCTGCCGAACACGCCGCGATAGGTGTGCACCTCGTCGATGACGATGTAGCGCAGGTTCTCGAAGAACTGTGCCCACTTGGTGTGATGCGGCAGGATGGCCTGGTGCAGCATGTCCGGGTTGGACACCACGATGTCGCCATGCAGGCGGATCGCCTGGCGCGCATCGCCGGGGGTGTCGCCGTCGAAGGTGAAGGCCTTGACGCCGAGATCGCCGGCACGATTGAGTTCCAGCAGCTCGGCCACCTGGTCCTGGGCCAGTGCTTTGGTCGGGAACAGGTACAGCGCCTTGGCCTTGTCCTGCATGGCCGCGCTGACCACCGGCAGGGTGTAGCACAGCGACTTGCCGCTGGCGGTGGGGGTGACGATGGCTACGTGCTCGCCGCGCTGGCTGGCCTCCCAGGCTTCGGCCTGGTGGCTGTAGAGCTGCTCGATGCCACGTGCCTTCAGTGCAGCGGCCAGCGCCGGTGGTACCGAGTCGGGAATGGGCGCGTAGCGGCCTTCACGGCCGGGAATGGCGAAGCTGCCGGTGATGCGGTCCTGGTAGCGGCGCTGCAGGCGCGCGCTGAGCAGAGCGCCGTCGCGGGCGGGCAGGCCATCGCGGGTGGCGAGCTTCTGCTCGGCATCGGCGGTGCGCTTGGCGAGTTCGTAGGCCATGGAAGAGGAAGCGGGGACGGATTGCGAGGGGTCACATGGCACCACATCCATGTCTCAGGATGTGAGACACCACACACGGAGACGTGAACCGTTCAGTGCTCGCGTCCCGTGGTGTGGCCGCATCTCCCTTGGCTGAACAGCGGCCAGTGCAGCAACGAAATCTGAAGCCGGCATCCGTATGCTTGGGCGCTGGACGCAACCAAAGGGTGGATGGCTGTGGCACGACGTGGAACGCAGGGAGCACTCCTGGCCGGCATGCTGCTGACCGGCATCGTACAGGCGCAACAGGCTGCGCCGGTGGCGGTGCCCGATCCTGCACCCGTTCCCCCTGAAGATGCGCCGCCTGCCCCCACCGCACCGATCTCCACCACCTTGCCGCAGGACAACGTCACCACCCTCGGCGAAGTGCGTGCGCTCAAGCCCGATGACGAGCCGCTGGACCTGTACCGCTTCAAGAACCCGGTGAAGTTCGGCGATAACCGTTTCAGCCGCGACTGGAGCGAACCGCCATCGCCGGAGCAGGTCAGCATGGGCGGTGGCTACATCATGATGGGCGTGGTCAAGGGTGTGCTGGCGGCAGCCAAAGGCATCAACAAACTCACCGGGGGTCCCGACCAGATCCAGGCGGCCGTGGCGCGGCCACCGCCAGAGCTCAGTGCCGAACAGCAGCAGCGCGCGCTGCGGTTCTCACAGGAGCAGGATGCCGGCGACACAGCGCCAGTGAAGTAGGCCGGTATATCCTGCGGGCTCCCCCACCGGTAATGCTGTCATGTCCCTGCGTTCATTCTGCCTGCTGGCCGCGTTGCTGCCGGCCTCCGCGTTCGCGTCCGATATCGCCGATGGCGGCGCCTGCCGCAATGGCGCGTTCCCCTCCCAACAGAGCCGGTTCGCGCTGGCGCGGGTGGTCGATGCACCGCGCCTGTACCTGCTCGGCGACATGGAGGGCTGCCCCGCCAAGGGCGAACCGGCCTGCCGCCAGCGCAGCTATGTGGTCAGCGGCGATACGGTGGTGACCGGTCGCGACCTGGGCCGCTACCGCTGCGCGTTCTTCCCCAACAAGGTGGGCGGCAGCGCCGGCTGGGTCGACCGCAGCAAGCTGCAGCCGTTGCCGGTGGCCGTGCCCACGCTGCAGGACTGGACGGGCCACTGGAAAGATGGCGACAACGGCCTGCGCATCACCGTGCAGGGGGGGCAACTGCACGTGGATGGCGACGCCTACTGGCCCTCCGCCAACCCCACGCCGGAACAGCGCCCGTATGGGCCGAACCTGGGCCAGGTGGAAGCGCGTGCCACACCGCAGGGTGCCGATGTCGAGTTCGCCGAGGATACGTGCCGGGTGCGTGTGCACTCGCTGGGTGAGGTGCTGATCGTGGCCGACAACAGCGAATGCGGTGGCATGAACGTGCGCTTCAATGGCGTGTATCGGCGCGCGGGAACGCGTTGAAGGACGCATGAGGGTGGGGCTGGTAGATCCACGCCATGCGTGGATGCCGTTCGCGATCCGATCGGTGGGGTCAGAACCCTTTCGCTGGCGAAAGGGTTCTGACCCCAGGATCAGCGCCGTCGCTCCAGCCACCACAGCAGCGATGCGCACAGCACGAACGCCAGCCACCACGGCCAGCGCGATCCCGGCACGGGTTGCATCAGCGACGCGGTTGCCGGGGAGCTGCCCGCCAGCGCCTGCGTGGTTGCATCGATCATTGCCTGCTGATGCAGCGCGGGCGCGTCCTTCGGGTCGAATGCATAGCGCCAGAGGGTAGCGTCGCCGTGCTGCAGGCGCTGCCAGCCCGCCTCGCGCGGCCACCAGCCCGCGCAGCGCAGGTCTGACGTCGCGCCATCGACGATCAGCGGCGTGCCTTCGCCGCGTGCGTTGAAGGCCAGCAGCGGCGCCTGCACGCCGCATAGCGCCTGCCGTTCGCCCGCCCAGCTGATCGGCTGTGGCGACCACAACGCCTCAGCGCTGCCCTGCGCCCGCGCCAGCGTGGCAACCACGCCGCTCCACAGTTCGCCGTGGCGGTCATCGCGGCCGGCAAGTACCCAGCGCCAGCTGTCGGTGATGGGCAGCAGGCCGATGCGGCCTTTGCCGGTAGCGCGCCAGCCACCGACAGCCTTGCCAATGCGATCGTGCAGCAGCGCGTTGCTGCCAGGTACCTGCAGCGCCAGTGCTTCCAGTGTGGGCAGCGCGGCGTCGTGCGAACTGCGGTCTGCCTCTTCGCCGTAGCCGGTCGGCAGCGTACCCGCGGCGAGCGGGCCACGTCGTGCGGCGAGGACCGCGCTCTCGCCGTCGCCGGGAAGTTCGAGGACCTGGCTGCTGCCATCACCCCGCAGCGGCAGGCCCAGATCGTGCAGGCGTTGGCGCGCGCTGGCCGAAGGGGCGCCCGCACTGCGTACCAGCACGCCCAGTCCTTCGCGCAGCGCCTGCCGCACAGCGGCCAGCTGGGCGGCATTCAATGCCGCCAGGCTGCGCTCGTCCAGCAGCAGCAGATCGCTGCGCGCCAGCGACGCCGCGTCCAGCGGCAAGGCCCCGTCGCCAACGCTCAGGCCGGCCCCGGTATCGGCCTGCACCTGCACGCGGATGCCGGCATCGGCTGCCCAGCGGCGCAGGTACTTCAGTTCGGGGCCCGGCGCGCTGGCACGCACCTGCAGGCGCAACGGCGCCGCCGGCAGGGTCTGCTGCGGCACCGGTGCGCTGTCCACCACATGGCCGTCGGCATCGAGCAGGCGCAGCTGGAATACGCTGCGGCCTTCGGCGCGGGTGATGCCACTCAACTGAACGTGGCCGTCTTCGGCAACATTCGCGCGATCGACCACGCTGCCGGCCGGGTCGAGCAGTTCCGCCTTTGCCCTGGCAACGCCACGCGCCTGTGCCTGTACCTCGAAGCGTGCGCCGGGCGCGGCGTCGGCCGGTGGCTGCAAGGCGACCCAGCCGCGCGGCGGTGCTGTCGGCTGCCAACGTACGTCGCGTGGCAGTACTGCGTCGCGGTCACGCGCGGCCAGGCCCGCACCGACCAGCGTCAGCGTGGAGGCTGGATGCTGGCGCAGCGCGGTGGCCAGGTCGGGTACGCGCTGTGCGCCGGGCACATCGGCAGCTTCGGGCAACAGCAACAGTGGGCCTTCGCTGGCCGGGAGTGCGCCAGCCCGGTCGGCATCGATTCCCAGCACGACCAACCCGCCTGCGGGCTGCTGGCGATTGAGGGGTACGAGGCAGACATACAGCAGCATGGCAGCGGCGATCTGCAGCGCAATGCCGATCCAGCGGCGACCTCGGTGCGCTGTGCTTCCACGCAACTGGCGCACGCTGGCGATGACCACGACCACAGCAAGTGCCAGCGCAATCCACAGGTTCGGGCTGGAGGGGGTCATGGCTGCGCCTCCAGCGCATCGAGGTAGCGCTGGCCCATCGCATCGGCCGCACTGCGCCGCATCGCCTGTGGCAGTGGACGTTGCAGTGCCCGCCACAGCTGTGCGCGCAGGCGCAGGCGGCAGTCGTGGCAACCGGGCTCGATGCGCAGCTGCTCGATGGCGGCGGCCAGATCCAGTGCATCGGGCAGGTAGGCGGCATTGTGCTGCTGCCAGGCAGCGAGTGCATTGAGGTCGGGCACGCTGGTGTCATCACCGAGGCGCTGCCAGGCTTCAACGATGGCCCGGTCGGGCGGGGTTCGGGCGGCCAACGGCAGTTCACGACTGGCCAGTCCGGCGCGATCACCGCCGAGGCGACGGCCTTCATCGATCGGTGGTAGCTCTGGCCCGACCCGCGCCAGATAGATGCGTTCGGCCTGCTGCACCTGCTTGATGAAACCCAGCGCCTTGTAGGCAAACGGCAACGCCTGCTCTGGCCGGCCCTGGCGCAGCTCGCCTTCGGCCGACCACATCTGGTCCAGCGCGGCCTTCAGCGTGGCCCGGGTCTGCGGGTCGAGCAGGGTCGCGGCCTCGGCATGGTCATGGGTGTGGCCGTATTCGGAGAGCACATCGGTGGCGCTGCCGAACACCGGTGGCGAATCGGCATTGGACGCCTTGCCGCCGTGATCGTGGCCATGCTCATCGTGTGCCCCGGCCTCGGTGCCATGGTCGTGCTCGTGCTCGGTGTCGTGGCTGCCTGCAGCTGGCGCATCGCTGGTGGGCAGGTCGCTGGTCGGCGGCGGCTTCGGTGCGCCTTCGCTTTCCTCACCCAGGAACTGGCCGTAGCGCAGGCGCAGGATGCGCTGGTCGACACCGATCGCATCGCTGCGCTTCACGAAGTCCTCGGCAGTGAGGCTGCGTCGCTGCCGGATCAGCGCTTCGGCATCGATGATGATCTGCCGCTGGCTGCGGAAGTAGGCCGGCAGCGTCTTCTTGATGCGGCCTTCCAGTTCGGCACCGAGTGCAACCTCGGCGCTGGGCAGGCGCAGGATCACGCTGCTGCTGCGCCCAGCCTGCGGTGTTGGCGCGTGGTTGTCGCGTACTTCCAGCTGGGCGATGACATCGCTGCCGGGCTGCGCGCCCAGCGCAGCCAGGTCGAGGGTGTACGCGAAACGCCGTGCAGTCGCTTCGCCGCTGCCGGTGAGGCCGACACTGCGGCGAACGAAGGTGATGTTCTCGCCGCTGCCCTGGGTAATGGTGATCGACAGCGTTGCCTGCGTGGCCACGGCGTAGTCATCGCTGGCTTCGAAGCGCAACGACCACTGGCGTTGCCCGGGCGTGCCCAGCACCAGGGTCGCGGCGGGCTCCAGCACGCGCACGCTGGGCGCACGATCAGCGACCACATCCAGGCGATGCAGGTGGGTTTGGGCCAGTGCAGGTTCGCTCACCACGCGGTACAGCACAGGCACGCGCGCCACATCCTGCGCCAGCCACTGCCCATCCTGCTCGCTCAGCGGCAGCCGGCGGCCGTCGTGGAACTGAAGCCATGCCTTGTCCGGCGCGCGATCGAAGCGCAACGACCACGACAGCCGGCTGTCCGCGGCGACCTTGGCATCCAACGCGTTCTGGGTGCGCGTGGCTTGGCCGGTATAGGCCGGCGCGTCGATCCGCAGGCGGGTGGACTGAAGGTGCAGCGGGCCGGCGGCAGCCATGCTGACAGGCGCCGATGTGCGCGCCGGTGCGGAGCCGGGGCCGGAACGTGGCCAGCCGAATGCCAGCGCAGTGATCGCCAGGCCTGCGACCCAGCTCAGGGCCAACGCCCTGCGCGGCCAGCGCGGACGCAGGTCCGGTGTCGCGCGCTCCAGCGTGGCCAGCACATGCGCGCGCTGGCGCTGCTGCAGCGGATTGAGCGTTGCCATATCGGCGAACAGCAGGTCGGCACTGTCCTCGCTGGCACCGCCGGCATCGAGCTGACGCTGCACCCACTGTGGGTCCAGCTGGCGGGCACGTGCCGTGGCGAGCGCTGCGCAGGCGAGCACGCTGACCGTGCCGACCACGCAGGCGATATCGAAGCCCGCCAGGCGCAGCGCCAGCGTCGTCGCGGCCAGCGCCCACGGCAGGCCCAGCAGCAGGGTAACGAGTGCACGGCGACGGCGTGCGCGTTGCCAGGCGTACTGCAGGGTGTTCATGCGGCCCCCCTGCGCCGGCGACTGCTGGCCATCCAGCGCTCCAGCGCGAACAGCAGCACGATGGCCAGCAGCAACCACGTGGTTGGCTCACGCGCTGGGGGCGCTATGGCGGGCAGTGCGGCCCGGCGTGGTGCCTGGTCCTGTGCATCGCCGAGGCGCGGTGACGCTGGCGGTTGCAGCGCCAGCAGCAGGGCACGCGGCAACCGCGGGTCGCGCAGCGCAGCGTTGCCTGAGGCATCCCAGTCGCCCGGCAGTGACAACAGGACGCCGTGGCCGATGCGCTGTTGCCACAGCACTGGTGAGCCGTCGGCGTTGCGCAGCAGGATGCCGGCGTCGCCAGCAGGCTTGCCGGCGCTCACTGCACGACCGCCGTGGCGCAGCCATGCCTGCCAGCTCGCCGGCAGTGCATCGCTGCGGCTCCATACGCCGATCTCGCCGCGTTCGGGCAGGGCATCGGCCGACAGAGGAGCGAGCGGCGCCTGCATGCCCCACGCGCGCTGCAGTGCGTTCACCCAGTGCTGGGCGGCGGCCGGCGCATCGCTGTGCACGCGTAGACGCGGCATCGTCGCGGCACTCGGTTGCGGAGTGGCCGGTATCGGTTGCGGCCGCCACTGCACTTCGCGCGACAGCTGCACGCGGGCGCCATCCAGACCGGGCAGGGGATCGGGAACGTGCACGGTCAACGCGGTGCCGGCGGGCAGCTGTGCATCCAGCTCACGCAACAGGCTGGGCAGCGATGTGCTGGATGCCGGCGGTGCCTGATCGATGCTGGGGAAGCCGGGTGCCAGCCAGTGCCAGTTGCCCTCTTCGGCGGTGCCGCGCAGTGCGGTCGCGTCCAGTCCGGGAGCCACTACCGTCCAGGCAGTGGGGACCGGGGCAGGGCCGACCAACGCAGGGCGCGCCAGCAGCATGGCCAATGCAGCCAGCAGCAACAGGCGCACCAGCAGCAACGGCCAGTCATCGAAACGGATGCGCTGGCGCGGGCGGATCTGTGCACGCAGCCAGCGCAGCGCGGCGAAATCCAGCGGCGTGTACGGATGGCGCCGGGCCAGATGGATCAGCAGCGGCAGCAACCACGCAGCGAGCGCGGCCAGGCCCAACGGGAACAGCAGGGTCATGCACCGCCCCCACGACCGAACAGCACCTGCAGTGGATGATCCAGCGGCTGGTCGAGCCAGCCGGTGGCACTGGCGATGCCGCTGGCCTGCAGGCGCGACTGCAATGCGTTGCGTGCGTCGGCGAAGCGCTGCAGGTAATCGGCGCGGATCGCCGCGCCATCGCCCAGCAGTTCCTCGCCCGTTTCCGGATCGCAGAAGCGATGGCCGGCGTCGAACGGGAAGTCGCGCTCGTCGGCGGTGAGGATCTGCAGCAGTGCCACTTCACGGCGTGCGCTGGCCAGTTGCTCCAGCAGCACGATGCAGGCCGCGTCGAAGCCATCACCCATCGCCAGCAGCAGGTCGCCCGGGCGCACACGCTCCCACAGCGGGCGCAGGCGATCGGCCACGGGCCAGGTGCCGCGCGCATGCAGGGCATGCAGTTGCAGATGCACGCGGTCACGCTGGCGTACGCCGTTCGCTGCGGGCACCAACTGCAGTCCATCGCCATTGATCGCCAGCAGGCCGAAACGGTCGCCCTGCTGCAGCGCCAGTTCCACCACGCAGGCGGCCACGCCGCGCATGTGATCCAGGCGCGTGCGCTGCGGTGCCGCGCGATCGGCCTGGCCGGCCGAGGCGGTGGCATCGAGCAGCAGCCAGACCGTGATCGGGCTTTCGCGTTCGGATTCGCGCACGAAGAAGCGGTCCGAACGCGCGTACAGCTTCCAGTCGATCTGGCGCAGCTCGTCGCCCGGTTCGTAGGCCCGGTACTGGGCGAATTCGAGGCCGGCACCGCGGCTGCGGCTGGCGTGCTGGCCGATGCCACTGGCGCCGCTGGCCAGGCGCGGCCGCAGCCGCAGCAGGCGCAGGCGCGCACGCAGTTCCGGAGGCAAGGTCAGCGGGGTACCGGCGTTCACGCGTGGCTCAACCCGGGAACGGCACGGCCTGCAGCAGGGCGGCGACCACGTCGTCGGCACGCTTCTGCTCGGCCTCGGCGGCGAACGACAGAAGCAGGCGATGGCGCATCACCGGTGCGGCCAGCGCCTGCACGTCCTCGCGGGTGGCGGCGAAGCGGCCCTGCAGCAGTGCGCGCGCTTTTGCCGCGAGCACCAGCGACTGGCCGGCGCGCGGACCGGCGCCCCACTTCACCCATTGGTTGATCGCCGCCGGGGCGCCTTCGCCTGGGCGGCTGGCGCGCACCAGGCGGGTGATCCAGGCCAGCACGTCGGGGCTGACATGCACCTGCCGCACAGCCCCCTGCAGGGCGATCACCGCCTCGGCATCCATCACTTTCGGCACCGCGTCGGTGGTACCGCCGGTGGTCTGTTCCAGGATCCGCCGCTCCTCGTCTTCGCTGGGGTAATCCACCAGCACGTGCAGCAGGAAGCGGTCCAGCTGTGCCTCTGGCAGCGGGTACGTGCCGGCCTGCTCGATCGGGTTCTGCGTGGCCAGCACGAAGAACGGAGCGGGAAGCGCGTAGGTGGTTCCGGCGTAGCTGACGGTGCGTTCCTGCATTGCCTCCAGCAGTGCGGCCTGGGTCTTGGGCGGGGTGCGGTTGAGTTCGTCGGCCAGCAGCAGGTGGGTGAAGATCGGGCCCTGCTGGAAGCGGAAATGGCGATGGCCGGTGCCATGGTCTTCCTCCAGCAGCTCGGTGCCGAGGATGTCACTGGGCATCAGGTCGGGGGTGAACTGCACGCGCCGGAACTGCAGTTCCAATGCCTGGCCGAGCGAGCGTACCAGCAGGGTCTTGCCGAGCCCGGGCGCACCTTCCAGCAGGCAGTGGCCGCCGGCCAGCAGGCCGATCAGCAGCTGCTCGACCACGGTGTGCTGGCCCACCACCGCGCGTGCGAGCGCGGCGCGCAGTTCATCCAGGCGCGGCAGCAGGGAATCGAGGTCGGAGGAATTCATGGGCGTGCAGGTCCTGTCAATTGTTCAACGCGTACATCACGATGTTGACGCCAAAGCGGGTGTTGTCTTCGGCCAGGAAGCGCTTGTTGCGCCAGTCGTAGTCCCACTCGCAGCCATAGTCCTTGTTGCTGTAGAGCAGGCCCAGCCGACCATCGACCTCGATGCCCTTCAGATAGTCGTGCACCAGGTCGTCGCCCCAGCCGTTAAGTTCGAAGCTGGTGGCGGGCGGACCGTCCGGGAAGCGGAAGAAACTGCGGTACAGCGCGTGGCTGTTGGGCAGTTTCTGCAATGCCTTCGGACCGAACAGGCGGCCCATCTGTGCCTCGAACGAGGTGGCGAACAGCCCGTCGATGTCATGGTTGCAGTCATCGACGAAGACGAAGCCGCCATTTCGCACGTAGCGCACGAAGTTCTGCCGTTCGGCGGCGTTGAACTCCACCAGCGTGTGCCCGGCCAGGTAGCAGAACGGCGCTTCCAGCATGCGCGGGTCGGCCAGGGCCACCACGTGTTCCTGCGGGTCCACGCGCAGCGATGTGTAGTCGATCAGCGAGGTGATCAGGTTGGATGGCATGCGCGCGTCCACGTCCCAGTCACCGGAGTCGTACTGCAGGCGGGTGAACCAGAAGTCATAGCGCGAACTGCGCGGGCCTGCCTGTGCCCAGGCCGGCAGCGCCGCCGCCGAAGCGGCAGCGGCCAACCAGCGCAGGCAGGCCCGGCGATCCATCAGACCGCGTCGGACAGCGAGGTGAAGGTGAAATCGCGCAGCTTCATCGGCGGGATCATCATCACGTAGCTGGATTCATCACCGGCCACCCGCACCGGCTTGCCCAGCTCTTCGATGTTGTTGAGCATGATCACCGGCGACTCGTTGAAGCGGAAGTTCTTAACCGGGTACTTGATCTGGCCGTTCTCGATGTAGAAGGTGCCGTCGCGGGTCAGGCCGGTCAGCAGCACGGTCTGCGGATCGACCATGCGGATGTACCAGGTACGCGTGACCAGGATGCCCTTCTGGGTGCCGCGCACCAGCTCGGCGGTGCTCTTGTCGCCACCGCTCATCAGCAGGTTGCCCGGCGAGGCCTTGGCGGTCTTGCCCTGCTTCTGCGCCCAGAAGCGCGAGTAGTCCAGATTGGCGATCCTGCCGTTCTCGATGATGGCCATGCGTTCGCGCGGCAGCCCTTCGTTGTCCCACGGCAGCACCGGTGCATCCGGATGCCACGGGTCGGCGATCATGGTCACGCGCGGATCGTAGACCTGCTCGCCCAGCTTGTTGCCGCCGCCCTTCTTCGACAGGAAGCTGCGGCCTTCATCGGCCGAGCGTGCACTGAAGAAATTCATCATGAAGCTGATCAGGCCTGCCGCTGCGGCCGGCTCCAGGATGACCGTGTACTTGCCCGGTTCCAGTGCCTTGGCTTCGGCCGATTCGGTGGCCTTGCGCATGGCGATGCGGATGTCCTGGTCAGCCTTGAAGTCCGCCGCGTCCTTCAGGTTGCGGCCGACCCAGCCCGAACCGCGGCCATCTTCGGTGCGCACAGTGCAGGTGTAATCGAAGTTGGTGGTGCGCTGGTAAGCGAAGTTGCCGTTGCTGTTGGCGGTGGCCTGGAAGCCCTGGCCGTCCTCCAGGAAGCCGGCGGCGACCAGGCCGTGGCCGCGGCACGGGGCGATCGAATCGGCAGCAACCTTGGCACGGAAGGCCGGATCGATCGCGGCGGTGGATTCGCTGAAGGTCGGGCTGGCGCGGTAGCTCTGCTTGCCGATGGCCGGCATGAACTCCGGGTTCTCCGGGGCCAGGCGGGCCAGGTCTTCGGCACGGCGTACCACGCGTTCCAGCGCGGCGTCGTCGAACTCGTTGATCGAGGCAGTGCCGACGCGCTTGCCGAAGGCGACGGTGACCGCCAGTTCGGTGTTGTCGACGATGCCGCTGGTGGAGACATTGTTCAGCGCGAAACGGATGTTGCCGCTGATTGCACCGGCCAGCACGGCGGTGCACTCGTCGGCCTTGGACAGGGCGATGACCTTGTCGAGGATGGCCTTGGCCTGGGCTTCGGTGAAGATACTCATGTGTAAGGGCTCCTGACCGGTCAGCCGAGGCTGCGTGCGGTGTTGATGACGTTGATGCCGTTGAAGCGCGCGGTGGACGAGCCGTGCGAGACCGCCGAGACCTGTCCCGGCTGGCCCTTGCCGTCGAAGAACGAACCGCCCAGGCGGTAGTCGCGCTCGTCGGCCACGGCGGTACAGGCGTTCCAGAATTCCGGCGTGCGGATCTGGTAGGCCACGTCTTCCAGCATGCGGGTGATCTGGCCGTTCTTGATCTCGTAGAACAGCTGGCCGCCGAACTGCGCGTTGTAGCGCTGCTGGTCGATCGAGAACGAACCGTCACCGATGATGTAGATGCCGTTCTCCACGTCCTTGATCAGGTCCGGCACGCTCAGCGGCTTCTTGCCCGGTGCCATCGACACGTTGGCCATGCGCTGGAACTGCACGCTGGACCACGAGTCGGCATAGCAGCAGCCGTCGGACTCGGTCTTGCCGAGGATGTGGGCCTGGTCGCGGATGGTCTGGTAGTCCACCAGCTTGCCGTTGCTGATCAGGTCCCAGCGCTTGCACTTCACGCCTTCGTCGTCGTATGCCACTGCGCCGAGGCTGCCTGGCTGGGTCTTGTCGGCGAAGATGTTGACCAGCTCGCTGCCATACTGGAAACGCTGTTCGCGCTTGTCCAGGGTGGCGAAGCTGGTGCCGGCGTAGTTGGCTTCGTAGCCGAGCACGCGGTCCAGTTCCAGCGGGTGCCCAATCGACTCGTGGATGGTCAGCCAGGTGTGCGACGGGTCGAGCACCAGGTCGTACTTGCCCGGCTTCACCGACGGTGCTTTCAGCTTTTCCTGCGCCTGCCGGGCGGCGGCGATGGCGTCTTCCTTCATGTCGTAGGAAGAACTGTAGTTGACCACGCCATTCGGGCTGACCACCTTGCCCGCGGCGGCGCCGTCCAGGTATTCGTAGCCCAGGCCCATCGGCGAGGACAGGCCCGATCGGGTGCGGAACTTGCCGCTGCTCTTGTCGATGGCGGTGACCGTCATCGGCGCCCAGATGCGGTGCACGTCCTGGTCGATGTAGGAGCCATCGGTGGAGGCGAAGTACTTCTGCTCGTTGACCAGGAACAGCATCGAGTTGACGAAGCTGGCACCGGCGCCCATTGCGGCGGCGTTGACGTCCAGCAGCAGGCCGACCTTGTCCTTGATCGGCACCTCCATCGCATTCTTGTGGATCGGCGTGCGCCAGCTCACCTCACCCACGCCCGGTGCCTTGGCCAGCTGCACCGGTGCGGTCTGCACGCCGGCATTGGCCTTGGCGATCGCGGCCGCCTGCTGCGCCGCCTTGGCCACGTCGGCGGTGCCCAGCGCATTGGTGGCGGCAAAGCCCCACGCACCATTGACGATCACGCGGATGCCCACGCCGGTGGACTCGGTGTTCACCACGTTCTGCACTTTGTCTTCGCGGGTGATCACGAACTGCCGCAGGTAGCGGCCGATGCGCACGTCGCAGTAGGTGGCACCGGCCTGGCGGGCGGCAGCCAGCGCCGCATCGGCCAGGCGCTTCTTCAGCCCCAGGTCCAGCGTGCTCTGCAGCTGCTCGGCGGCGATCACCTTGCCGAAGAAGGAGGGCACGATCAGCCCGCCCGCGGTAAGCCCGGTCAGGGCCAGGAAGTCACGTCTTTGCAAGGCTGCTCTCCATATCGAAGGATGGGTGGCTCAAGCGCCGAGACTGCGCGCGGTGTTGATGATGTTGATGCCGTTGAAGCGGGTGGTGGACGAACCGTGCGAGACCGCCGAGACCTGGCCAGGCTGGCCCTTGCCGTCGAAGAACGAACCGCCCAGGCGGAAGTCGCGTTCATCGCAGATGGCCGTGCAGGCATTCCAGAATTCCGGCGTGCGGATCTGGTAGGCCGCATCCTCTACCATGCCGGCGATCTTTCCGTCCTTGATCTGGTAGTACAGCTGGCCGCCGAACTGCGCGTTGTAGCGCTGCTGGTCGATCGAATACGAACCGCGGCCGTGGATGTAGATGCCGTTCTCCACGTCCTTGATCATGTCCGCGACGCTGAGCGGTTGCTTGCCCGGCGCCAGCGAGACATTGGCCATGCGCTGGAACTGCACGCTGGACCAGGAATCGGCATAGCTGCAGCCATGCGATGCATCGCGGCCGAGGATGTGGGCTTCATCGCGGGTGGCCTGGTAGTCGACCAGGATGCCGTCGCGCACCAGGTCCCAGCGCTGGGTCTTGACGCCCTCGTCGTCGTAGCCGACCGCACCGAGGCTGCCCGGCTGGGTCTTGTCGGCGAAGAAGGTGACGATGTCGCTGCCCCAGCGGAAACCGGCATCTCGCTTGTCCAGCGTGGCGAAGCTGGTTCCGGCGTAGTTGGCTTCGTAGCCGAGCACGCGGTCCAGCTCCAGCGGGTGGCCGACGTTCTCGTGGATGGTCAGGAACAGGTTGGATGGGTCCAGCACCAGGTCGTACTTGCCGGGCTTTACCGACGGCGCCTTCAGCTTCTCGCGGGCGTGGCGGGCAGCGGCGATGGCGTCCTCGACCGGGTCGTAGGAATCGCGGTAGGCGGTGATGCCACCCGGCAGATGCACCTTGCCGCGCGCATCGCCATCAAGGAACTCATAGCCCATGCCCATCGGCGAGGACAGACCGGCGCGGGTGCGGAACTTGCCGCTGGCCTTGTCGATGGCGGTGGCGGTGAACGGCAGCCAGATGCGGTGGATGTCCTGGTCGATGAACGAGCCATCGCTGGAGGCGAAGTACTTCTGTTCGTTGACCAGGAACAGGGTGGAATTGATGTAGTCGGCACCCGCATTCAGCGCGGCGGCGTTGAGCGCCAGCAGCAGTTCGACCTTGTCCTGGATCGGCACCGCCATTGCGTTCCTGCGGATCGGGGTCTGCCAGCGCACCTCGCCGACCGACGGCGTCGGCGCCAGTTGCACCGGCCGGGTCTGGATGCTGGCGTTGGCGCGGGCGATTGCCGCCGCCTGCTCGACTGCCGCGCGCACGGCGGCCTCGGTCTGCTGATGGGTTGCAGCAAAGCCCCAGGCACCGTTGACGATCACCCGCACGCCCACGCCGGACGATTCTCGGTTGGTCACATTGCCGACCTGGTGCTCGCGGGTGATGACCGACTGGTTGAGGTAGCGGCCGATGCGCACATCGCAGTAGCTGGCCTTGGCCGTGCGTGCGGTGGCCAGCGCGACCTCGGCCAAGCGCCGGCGCTGGGCGGTATCGACCGGCGCCAGCAGCTGCTCGGCGGCGATGGCACGGGAATGCGGCAGCAGCAGGCCGGCCAGGCCCAGGCCGGAAAAAGCCAGGAACTCACGTCGTTGCACAGCGTTTCTCTCTCTCGCTTGCGGTCGGCAACGCGCCGGACCGATCACGTCCACTCCTCGACTTTCGCCAGCGCGGCGCAACCGGGCAAGTGACTGCAGTCATGGTTGGGGAGGGTTTCGGCAGGGCTTGCAGCCCTGCACCTGCTCAATGCAACGGCAACGGCCAAAGCCAGAGCCAGAGCCAGAGCCAGAGCCAAAGCCAGAGCGGCATTCCGTGGGTGGGCGGGGCGGTGTCGGATTGCGGGGACGCCGTGAATCCGTCCATGGAGGCTTGGCAGCCGCATCCATGCGGCTGACTGATCTGGCCCCCCGTCAGCGGACGCCAAGAAGCGATACTTTGATCGCACTTGGAGGTCCCTTATGTCCCGTATCACCCGTCGTAGCTATACCGATGAGTTCAAGCACCAAGCCGTGGAGTTGGCCGAGTCGCTCGGGCCTGCCGCAGCAGCCCGTCAGCTGGAGATGTCGGTCAAGACGCTGGCAAATTGGCTTGACGCGGTCCGTGCTGGCCGGTCTCTGACCTCTGAGGCTCGCAGGCCAACCACCGACCTGGAAAGCGAGATCAGCCGCCTTCGGGCCGAGAACGCCAATCTGAAGATGGAGCGGGAAATCCTAAAAAAAGCGGCGGCGTTCTTTGCCAGAGAGTCCAAGTGAGGTACGCCTTCGTCGCCAGTCAAAGGACTCACTACCCGACCAGGTTGTTGTGTCGGGTTCTTGGGGTTTCTGTCTCTGGATTCCATGATTACCTGCGTCGGCAATGTGCCCAAGCGTGCGATGCCGATTCGGCCCTGCGTACCGAGCTTCGGGCCATTCATGTGACCAGCAAGCGCAGTTATGGGCGACGTCGGCTGGTCAGGGCCTTACGAGCCAGGAATCATCCAGTCGGCCACAAGCGCGTGGCACGGTTAATGGCCGAGGAGCGAATCCAGGGCAAGACCAAAGGCCGATTCCGACCCAAGTCCTCCGGCGGCTCATCTCAGCTCGCCCCCAACCTGCTGGATCGGCAATTTGCCCCCGGAACCGGACCGACGGCGTGGGTCGGGGATATCACGTATGTCCCCACCCGCCAGGGATGGCTGCATCTGGCCGTGGTCATCAGCGTCCAGACCCGGCAGGTGCTGGGCTACAGCGTTTCCAAGCGTCTGACTGAAGAGCTGGTGGTGAAAGCATTTGCCAATGCCTGGGCTCTGCATCCACAACGACCCGGCCTGATCTTCCATTCAGATCGTGGTGGGCAGTACTGGGGGAACGAGTTTCGCCAGCTGCTGCAGTCCCATGACGTGGTCCAAAGCATGAGCCGGCCTGGCAATTGCTGGGACAACGCGGTGGCCGAGAGCTTCTTTGCGACGCTCAAGACAGAAGAGGCTGCCGAGCCTTACGCCAGTAGGGAACAAGCCAGCCAGTGCATCGCTGCTTACATCCACGGCTTCTACAATCCAGCCCGGCTACACTCGGCGCTGGGCTACCACTCGCCTAACAACTACGCCCGGCAGCTCCGGGCTGCCGCCTGAAACGGCTTCATGGCGTCCGTTTTCAGGGGGCCAGATCAGACACCCCGCAATCCGACACCGCCCCAGCTCTGACAGATTCCTGCGGCTGTTGGTAGGTGTCGACCTTGGTCGACACGATTTTTCTGTCAGATATCGAAATGAATCCGGGGTCAGATCCGTTTTCCTGCGGAAAACGGATCTGACCCCAAGAGCCGTTCCAACAGATCGCTGGAAACTGTCGAAGGCGGGGTGGGTCCGGCTGCGGGCTTGGCTGCGGCATGGATGCCGCGGCCAAGCCCCCAAGGACGGGTTTACGGCGTCCCCCGCAACCGGACCAACCCTGCCATCCCACGGAATGCCAGCTTTTGACGTTGCTCTGGCTCTGGCTCTGGCTCCGGCGGGTGCAGGGCTGCAAGCCCTGCAGACACCCCCTCGTGCACAATGGGGCCGACCCCGCCTGGACACCGTCCTGATGTCGAGCAAGCCGTATTCAGAAGCCTGCGAGCGCAACCGCGAACCCATCGCCACCGCACTCGACCCGTGGATGGGCGACCGCCATCGGGTGCTGGAGATCGGCAGTGGTACCGGCCAGCACGCAGCCTTCTTCGCCGAGCGCTGGCCATGGCTGCGCTGGCAGCCCAGCGACCATCCGGACCATCTGCCCGGCATCGAAGCCTGGCGTGCGGAGGCCGCGCTGCTGAACCTGCTGCCGCCGGTGGCGCTGCAGGTGGAGCTGCCACCGGCAACGGGCCTGGACCTTCCAGAAAGCAGCACGTTCGACGCCGCATTCAGCGCCAACACGCTGCACATCATGGGCTGGGAGTACGTGCAGGTGCTGTTCGGCGCGCTGCCGCCACTGTTGCGTCACGGTGCGCTGCTGGCGATCTACGGTCCGTTCAACTATGGCGGCCGCTATACCAGTGACAGCAATGCGCAGTTCGATGCCTGGCTGAAGGCGCGCGACCCGCGCAGCGGTATCCGTGACAGCGAAGCGGTGCAGGCGCTGGCGGCGGACAACGGGTTTACCCGGTTGGGTGACGTGGCGATGCCGGCCAATAACCGGCTATTGCTGTGGCGGTTGGGGTGAACCACCGGCAGTGCCGGCCGTTGGCCGGCAACCGATTGCCAGGAAGATGCCGGCCAGCGGCCGGCACCACCTTCAGGCCACCTGCACGATATGCAGCGCCTTCGGATTGCGCCACTGCGCCAGCAGGGCCGCTTCGCGCGCCTTGGCCTGCTCGAAATGCGCTTCCTTGACATGGCCGAAGCCGCGGATGTGCTCGGGAATGCTGGCAATCTCCACCGCCAGCGACAGACGGTCATCCTCCAGCCCGTCCAGCAGCATCTGCACCGTCGCCTCGTAATCAGCAATCAGCTTGCGCTCCATGCGGCGCTCCTCGGTGCGTCCGAACACATCGAAGCGGCCGCCACGCAGGAACTTCAGCTTCGCCAACAGACCGAAGACCTTGAACATCCACGGGCCGTATTCCTTCTTCAACAGCCGTCCCTGCTCGTCCTTCTTCGCGAACAGCGGCGGTGCCAGATGGAAGCGCAGCTGGTAGTCGCCCTCGAACTGCTGCTGCAGGCGGCGCTGGAAGTCACCGCTGGTGTACAGGCGCGCCACTTCGTACTCGTCCTTGTAGGCCATCAGCTTGAACAGGTAGCGCGCCACGGTCTCGGTCAGCGCAGTGGAACCGCCGATGCGGTCGGCTTCGGTGGCGCGTACGCGCGCTACCAGGTCACGGTAGCGCTTGGCGTAGGCGGCATCCTGGTACTCGACCAGGAACGCGGCGCGGCGCTCGATCATTTCATCCAGCGAGCGCGACAGGCGGGCGTCGTCCAGCGGCAGGAACGCCACGTCGCCACCGTGCGAGGGCAGGCCACGCAGTTCGCGTTCGTCGCCGGTGTTGCGCGGTGCCGCAGTGGCACCCCATTCATTGCCCTCCCACTCGCCTGGCGGCAGCGGATGCAGCGGGCCCGGGGTGGATTCGGTATCGGTATGGCGGTTGCGCACCAGGCCGGCCGCCTGCTGCACGGCCTGCGGATCGACCACGGCCAGGCGGCCCCAGGCGAAGGCCTGCTGGTTCATCGCCACGGCGGCGCCATTGAGCTCGATGGCGCGCATCAGTGAATCGAACGACAGCGGCACCAGGCCCTGCTGCCAGGCGTAGCCGAGGATGAACAGGTTGGCGGCAATGGCATCGCCCAGCAGCGCGGTGGCCAGCTGGGTGGCATCGAGCAGCAGCGGCTCCTGGCCGCCCAGTGCCACGCGCACGCCGGCGATGATGTCGGCGGCGGGGAACTGCATGTCCGGGCGGGTGGTGAAGGTGCCCGGCATCGCTTCGTAGGTGTTCAGCACCACCTGCGAACGGCCGGCACGCACCTTCGACAGTGCCCAGTAGTCATTGACCACCACCATGTCGCAGCCCAGCACCAGGTCGGCCTCGCCAGCGGCGATACGCACGGCATGGATGTCTTCAGGGCGACGGGCAATGCGGATATGCGTGGTCACCGCGCCGCCCTTCTGCGCCAGGCCGGTCTGGTCGAGCACGGTTGCACCCTTGCCTTCCAGGTGGCCGGCCATGCCCAGCAGCGCACCGATGGTCACCACGCCGGTACCGCCGACGCCGGTGATCAGGATGTTCCAGGGCTGTTCCAGGCTGCCGCGGAGGGTCGGCGCCGGCAGGTTGTCCAGCAGCGTGGAGGCGTCGCGCTTGCTGCCTTTGCGCGGCTGGCCACCGTGCACGGTGACGAAGCTGGGGCAGAAGCCGTTCACGCAGGAATAGTCCTTGTTGCAGTTGGACTGGTCGATCTCGCGCTTGCGCCCGAACTCGGTTTCCTTCGGCAGCACCGACACGCAGAAGCTCTTCTTCCCGCAGTCACCGCAGCCTTCGCAGACCAGCGAGTTGATCATCACCCGCTTCTGCGGGTCTTCCAGCTTGCCTCGCTTGCGGCGGCGACGCTTCTCGGTGGCGCAGGTCTGTTCGTAGATCAGGATCGACACACCCTTTACTTCGCGCAGGCGCTTCTGCACTTCGTCCAGTTCGCTGCGGTCATGGAACTCGACGTCGCTGGGGAAGTGCTCGCGCTGGCCGGTCCACTTGCCGATGTTGTCCGACAGCACCACGATGGTGTGGATGCCTTCGGCGCGCATCTGCTTTGCAATGTCCGGCACGCTCAGCGGACCGTCCACCGGCTGGCCGCCGGTCATCGCCACCGCATCGTTGTAGAGGATCTTGTAGGTGATGTTGACGCCGGCGGCGACCGCCTGGCGGATCGCCAGCGAGCCGCTGTGGAAGTAGGTGCCGTCGCCGAGGTTCTGGAACACGTGCGGGGTATCGGTGAACGGCGCCTGCCCGGCCCAGGTCACGCCTTCGCCGCCCATGTGGGTGAAGGTGTCGGTGCTGCGGTCCATCCAGGTCACCATGTAATGGCAACCAATGCCGGCCAGCGCACGCGAGCCTTCCGGCACGTTGGTGGAGGTGTTGTGCGGGCAGCCCGAGCAGTAATGCGGTACGCGCGGGAAGCTGGCGCGCGGCAACGCAAGCTCGGCTTCCTTCTCCTGCATCCACTGCAGCCGCTGCTCGATCGATGCGTTGTTGAAGAACTTCTGGATGCGGCGGCCGATCACGCCGGCGATGGTGGCCGGGGTCAGCTCGCCGGTGGACGGCAGGATCCATTCGCCAGTCTCGTCATACTTGCCGACGATGGACGGGCGCTGGCCCCAGCTGGCCGGCCAGTTGAAGAACTGTTCCTTCATCTGACGCTCGATGAAGGCACGCTTTTCCTCCACCACGATGATGTCTTCCAGGCCCTGCGCGAAGCGCGCGATGCCCTGCGGCTCCAGCGGCCAGGTCATGCCGACCTTGTACACGCGGATGCCGATGTCGGCGCAGGCGGCTTCGTCCAGGCCCAGGTATTCCAGCGCCTGCAGCACGTCCAGGTAGCTCTTGCCGGTGGTGACGATGCCCAGCCGCGCGCGCGGCGCGTCCATCACCACCTTGTCGATGCCGTTGGCGCGGGCGAACGCCTGTGCGGCCTTCACCGCATAGCGGTGCAGGCGCATTTCCTGGTCCAGCGGCGGGTCCGGCCAGCGGATGTTGAGACCGCCCGAAGGCATCTCGAAGTCTTCCGGCAGCACGATGCGGCGCGCCATCGGGTCGACCTCGACCGAGGCCGACGATTCGACTGTCTCGGCGATCGTCTTGAAGCCGACCCAGCGCCCGGTATAGCGGCTCATCGCCCAGCCCAGCAGGCCCATGTCGAGGATGTCCTGCACACCGGCCGGATTCAGTACCGGCATCATCGCGCTGACGAACTCGTCCTCGCTGCCATGCGGCAGGGTTGAACTGCGGCAGGCATGGTCATCGGCGGCCAGTGCCAGCACCCCGCCGTAGCGCGAGGTGCCGGCGGCATTGGCGTGCTTGAACACGTCGCCGCAGCGGTCCACGCCCGGGCCCTTGCCGTACCACATGCCGAACACGCCCTGCACGTTGGCGCCGGGGAACAGGTTGGTCTGCTGGGTGCCCCACACCATGGTGGCGCCCAGGTCCTCGTTCAGGCCGGGGGTGAACTTCACCTTGGCCGCGTCGAGGTGTTTGCGTGCGCGCCACAGCTCCAGGTCGAAGCCGCCCAGCGGGCTGCCGCGGTAGCCGCTGACGAAGCCGGCGCTGTCGATGCCTTCGTGTGCGTCGCGCAGCCGCTGCATCAGCGGCAGCTTCACCAGCGCCTGCACGCCACTCAGATAGATCCGCCCCTCGTTGCGGGTGTACTTGTGGTCGAGCGTGTAGTCACGGTCGATCAGGTCGGTGGAGGAGGGCGACGTGAGTTGCGCGGTACTGGTCATGGCTGGCCCGGTCAGGATCGGCTGGCACCGGCCGCGTGCAGGCACGCGACGGGAAAGGCGCGAATTGTAGCAGCGAGGCCCGGCCGCCCCGGCACTCGCGCCGGCGGCCATGCTGGGGTTAGGATCGGGGAGAGAGAGAGGGGGCTGCGGTTGCGGCCTGGGGAGAAGGGATGTCAGTTGCAGGAAAGATCCTGGGCAGCATGTTGCTGGTCTCGGGAACGGCCCCGGTGTGGGCCGCGCCGGCGGTGCCGGCACCACAGGAGTTCTATTTCGACAGCGATGCGGCCGCCGTGCCCATGATCGTGGTCCAGTCCGACGGGGATGAGCTGGTGGCGCAGCTGCTCAAGCAGCGCGAGCGCGGCCGGCGGACCGTGGAGGCCACCGTGCAGCTGGCGTCGGTGGCCATTGCCCAGGGCCGTACCGAACTGGGTGAACAGCTGTATCGCGAAGCGCTGAAGGATGCGCCGGTGCAGGGCAGCCTGGGCCGTGGCGTGCGCTGGAACTACGGCTGGGACCTGCTGCGTCAGGGCCAGCCCGAAGCCGCCCTGGAGCAATGGCAGGCCGCTGCCGGTGGTTCGCTGAGCAAGCCGGGCTGGTTGCCACCGACCTATGCGCTGGCGCTGTGGCGGGCCGGGCAGAAGCAGGAGGCGGTGCAGTGGTATGCCGCCGCAGTGCGTACCGAGCCGACGCAATGGAGCGACAGCAGCCGCTATGCGCAGTTGCTGCCGTTGTGGCGCGACGACGAGCGTGCCTCGCTGGCCGAAGTGCAGCAGGCCTGGGCGGCCGCGCCGCCGGCCTGGCCCTGAGGGAGGGGGTTGCGCCGGGTTGCACCCGGCACCCGCAGAGGCAACAGCCGAAGCAACAGCAACAGCGGGCAATCCGCGGGATGGCGGGGTGGTGTGGGTTGGCAGGACACGCCGTAAACCCCGCTCCGCGGCCCGGCCCAGCCGCTGGAGGCTGGGCGTTCGGGCGCTTGCGAAGCAGTGCTTCGCAAGCAAAGCGCCCTCACCCATGGGGGCTCGATGGCGCCATCCATGGCGCCATCGGTCCTGCAGCCCCAGACCGCGTCGACCCCGACAGGTTATCGGCGGCGGTGGGTAGATCCACGCCATGCGTGGATGAATCCGCATCGGAATCAACTATTCGATATCTGATCGAAATGCAGCCGAGCGTGGGCTCGGCTCTACAGAAAGCGGCCAGCCGACCGGCTTTTGCTTTTGATCATCTTTTTTCTTCTCCGTGGCGGACGCCCCCGGAAACTGTCAGGGGGCGGGTGGGTAGGCTGCGCAGGGGCGTGAGCCGCATGGATGCGGCGACCGAGCTTACAGGGACGTACTTGCAGCGCCCCCTGCGCAGCCTACCCACCCGGCCAACCACGACTGTCGCTTTGAGCGACCAACCACGAGGGGCTGCGCCGTTCGCGGGAAACCTCAATCGTCCGCGGAAACCGTCCGCCCCGACGCCCACGCGCGCAAGGCCTCGACCTGCTCGGCCATCAGCACCGACAGCGGCCTCGTCGCGCGGATCTCGTTCATCAGCAGCTCGGTGTCCAGCGGCCGGCCTTCGGCGTGCGCTGCGTACAGTCCGGCCACGATCGCCTGCTCGATCTCCGCGCCGGAGAAACCATTCGCCGCGGCCGCCAACGCCGGCAGTGCAAAGTCGTCCCCATTGAGCTGGCGTCGCCCCAGATGCAGCCGCAGCAGTTCCACGCGCACTTCGGGGGTGGGCAGGTCGACGAAGAAGATCTCGTCGAAACGGCCCTTGCGCAGCAGCTCGGCCGGCAGTTCGTGCACCTGGTTGGCGGTGGCGACGATGAAGACCGGCGCCTTGCGTTCGGCCATCCAGGTCAGCAGGTAGCCGAGCACGCGGCGCGATACGCCACCGTCCTCGCCACCACTGGCCAGGCCCTTCTCGATCTCGTCCATCCACAACACGCAGGGCGCCAGCTGCTCGGCCGAGGCCAGCGCCTGGCGCAGGTTGGCCTCGGTCTCGCCGTGGTACTTGTTGTACAGCGCACCCACGTCCAGGCGCAGCAGCGGTACACCGAAGCCGGCGGCGGTGGCCTTGGCCAGCATCGATTTGCCGCAGCCCTGCACGCCCAGCAGCAACATGCCGCGCGGCGGGTCCAGGCCGGCCGGTGCCGAGCCGGCGATGAAGGCCACCCGGCGCTGGCTGATCCAGCGCTTGAGCCGGTTGGCGCCGGCCACGTCGCCGAAGCGTGCGCTGTCGTGCTCGAAGAACAGGTGGCCGCTGCGGTTGAGCAGCTCGAACTTAAGCCGTGCCAGCTGCGGCAGGTCGTCGTCGCGCAGCGCGCCATCGGCGTAGATCAGCTGGCGGGCAATGCGGCGGGCATCGACCAGGCTCAGGCCCTGCAGGTTCTTCAGGATCTTCTTCACCGCCTCGCTGTCGACCTCGACGCGGCGGCCGCCGTGTTCGCGCGCATAGGCGTCGGCCTCCTCGCGCAGCATCTTCAGCAGGGCGTTGGCATCGGGCAGGCGCGGGTTGAAGCGCACCGCCAGTGCTTCCAGCTCGGCCGGCAGCTCGACCTTGGCGCCGATCAGCACCAGCACGTGCGGTTCGCTGTGGCGGCGCTGGATCAGGTCGCGCAGTGCGCGCTGGTGGCTGGCATAGCCCAGGTAGGGGTGGAAATCGAGCAGCAGGTAGACACCGCGCTGATCAGCCTGGCGGATCATCTGCAGCGCGGCGCTGGCATCGGGCGGGCCGACCGGCGGATCCTCGCGGTCCAGGTCGATGCGGCGCAGGCCCTCGGTGATGGACCAGCGGTGCAGGGCCCGCCACACGTGCATAAGCGTCTGCCGGAACAGTTCAACGATGCGCCCCTCATCCTGGGTCTCGATCACGATCAGGGGGGTATTGGCGCGGATCAGTGCGCTCAGGTCCTGCAGTTCGCTCATGCCGGTTCGATCCTTCGGGGGCGCCACGATAGCAAAGGCGATGGCCACGGGTTCAGCACGGCGCTACCTCCCGTCACCACCGCCGGTGTACGCTCGGGGCACGTACCCGGAAGCGAGGCTGGCATGAAGACGATCCTGGTGGCCGGTTCCAAGGGCGGGGTGGGCAAGACCACCGTCGCCACCCACCTGGCCGCGTACGCGGCATTGCAGGGCAAGGCCACGGTGATCGCCGATGCCGACCCGCAGGGCTCCAGCACCCGCTGGGCACAACGGCGTGCCGGGCTGGAAAGCGCGGTGCTCCCCATCGATGTGTATCGGAAGAAGCAGTGGGCGCAGAAGCTGCCCGACGGTACCGATACCGTCATCATTGATGCACCCGCCGGTGCGCTGGCCGACGATATCCCCCATTTCCTGGACGCGGCCGACGCCGTGGTGGTGCCGGTGCTGCCCTCGGCGCTGGATATCGAAGCCATCGTCGGCTTCCTCAACAGCCTGGCCCAGAACCCGCGCGTGCACAGCCGCAAGCTGCCGGTAGGGCTGGTCCTCAACCGCACCAAACCCTGGACCCAGACCTCGCAGCAGGCATTGCAGATGCTGGCCGAATGGCCGTACCCGGTGGTCGCGCAGCTGCGTGACAGCCAGAGCTACGTGGTCATGACCGGCCTGGGCCGCAGCCTGTTCGACTATCGCTCCGCCCAGGTGCGCGAACACCAGGCGGACTGGGAACCGCTGCTGTCCTGGCTCAAGCTTTGATGCCTGCCTCACTTCTCCTGCTGCATCCTCTTCTCCATGGAAACCCGCGATGCGTGAACTGATCCTGCTGCGCCATGCCCATGCCGAACCCGCCGTTTCCGGCCAGGCCGACCTCGACCGGCCGCTGTCGCCGGTGGGGCTGGCCGAAGCTGAAGCCGCCGGCAAGTGGTTGAAGGAAAACAACCTGCTGCCGGACTGCGTGCTGTGCTCGCCGTCGCGACGTACCCGTGAGACCCTGGAAGCGGTGATGACGGCCATCGGCTATGTCGAGAAGCGCCTGGAAGACCGGATCTACGAAGCCACCCCGGGCACCCTGGCGGCGCTGGTGGACGAACGTCGCGACCTGGACCGGGTGCTGATCGTGGGCCACAACCCGGGCCTGGAGCAGCTGGTGGCCCTGATGACCGACGGCACCAGCAGCGACTACCGGGGCATGCCGCCGGGCGGCGTGGCCGTCCTCGGCTTCCCGCGCGAGGTCTCGATCGAGCCGGGCGTGGCCAGCCTGAACGCGTTCTGGTGGCCGTGATCCGATGAGCCAGGCGCGGCGCAGCCGCTTCCTGCTGCCCGCGTTGCTGGCGCTTGGCCCGGCCTGGGCGGCTGTGCCCCCACCAACGCCGTTGCCGCCGGTGTCCGCCGAAGCGCCGCGGGTACTGCGCCTGGATACCCAGCGCTCGCGGATCGGTTTCGAGGTGCGGACCCGTTTCGGCCAGCGCATCGAAGGCGTATTCCCGCACTTCGAGGGGCGCATCGAGATCCTGTCCGACGGGCGCCACCAGGTGCACCTGAAGATGTTCACCCGTTCGGTGGAGATCCCTGGCAAGGCGCGCTACACCGGCTGGATGCGCGGCGAAGAGTTCTTCGATGCAGGGCGCCATCCGGTGGTCGAGTTCGACTCGCTGCCATACTGGCCGGAGACGGTGGAACAGGGTGGCGACATCAACGGCCGGCTGACCCTGCGCGGCGTCAGCCATCCCGAGTCGCTGCGGGTCGAGAAGGCGGAGTGCGCCCGACCCGGCTATGATTGCGATGTCGTCAGCCGCGGTACCGTGCAGCGAGGCCGGTATGGAATGGACAGCTGGCAGCTAGCCCTGAGTGACCGAGTGACCTTCGTATTGCGTGCGCGCCTGAGCGAGGCGCCGAAACCGTGAACCTCCTGCTGCGTTTACTGGCGCTGGCAACGGTGTTGCTGGGCAGCGGTTGTGCATCGCTTTCGCATGCCGAGCGCGACCGCGCCGAAGCGATCGCCGTGCAGGCGCGCTCGACCGTGGTCGGCTGCCAGCGCGCCGACCGCTGCGCGCAGGACTCACCGCTGCGTGCGCTGGCCGGCCGGGCGTTCACCGAATCCACCCCGGAACAGCCGCGCCACTACGCCACCCTGCTCGACGAGGGCGAAGGTGCGCTGGTGGCGCGCCTGAACCTGCTGCGCAGCGCCACCCGCAGCATCGACCTGCAGACCTACATCTTCGACAAGGACGACAGCGCCCGGCTGGTCATCGACGAGCTGCTGGCTGCATCGCGGCGCGGGGTGAAGGTGCGCGTGCTGATCGATCAGCTCTCGGCGATCTCCGACCTGCAGATCCTCGGCGCGCTGTCCAGCGCGCACCAGAACTTCCAGCTGCGGGTCTACAACCCGACCTTCGGCAAGGCCCGGCTGAACTACTTCGACTATGCCGGCAGCGTGCTGTGCTGCTTCCGCCGCTTCAACCAGCGCATGCACAACAAGCTGCTGGTGATCGACGATGCGATCGGCGTGGTCGGTGGCCGCAACTACCAGGACGACTATTACGACTGGGACCGCGAGTACAACTTCCGCGACCGCGACGTGCTGATCGCCGGCCCGGAGGCGCGGGCGATGGCCGCCAACTTCGATGCCTTCTGGCATGCCAGGCGCAGCGTGCCGGCCGAGCGCCTGAACGATGTCGGCCGCACCCTGCTGCGCGAGGGCGTGCCGACCCTGCCGCCGGCCAGCTTCCGCCGCCCCGAGCGGGTGCAGCGGGTCAGTGCCGAAGCCAATGACATGGACTTCGTCAGCCGTTCCTTCGTCGATACCGCGTTGCCGGTGGCCTCGGTGCGCTATGTCGCCGACCTGCCACGCAAGCACCGGCGCGAGAAGGCCGATGCGCCACTGGCGGGCCAGCACGTGACCGAGCCGCAGCTGGATGCGCTGATCGCCGGCGCGCAGGAGGAGGTGATCCTGCAGACGCCGTACCTGGTGTTGTCCAAGCCGGCGCAGAAGCTGTTCCGCGAGCTGCGCAAGCGCCCGCAGCCGCCGCGGGTGGTGGTGTCCAGCAACAGCCTGGCGGCCACCGACAACCCGATCGTGTATGCGCTGTCGTACAAGTACAAGCGGCGCAACATGCGCGAACTGGGCTTCAACATCTTCGAATACAAGCCGTTCCCGCTGGATGCACCGGTCGACTACCGCAACCTGTTGCCAGATCCGATCGCCGCGCCCGGAGGTGACGACGACGGCGGGCGCAATCCGCTGATTGGCGGCAGCGCCGCGGGCAGCAATGCCGGCGACAGCCGCGATCGCGATGAGCATCCGGCACCCACCGGCAAGCAGGGGCCGGTGAACCACCCGCGCACCGGCAGTGCCTACCAGAACGCGCGCGAGCGCCGCCGCGCGGCCGGCAGCGAGGTCGAGACCCGCCTGCTGCGCACCGAGACCCGGCCCTCCTTCCTGGGCAGCAAGGCGGTCAACAAGCCGTTGCCGGTCACCCGCAAGGGCGCGCGCATGGGCCTGCATGCCAAGTCGCTGGTGGTCGACCGCCGCATCGGCGTGGTCGGCACCCACAACTTCGATCCGCGCAGCGAGAACTACAACACCGAAGGTGCGGTGATCATCGACGACCCGGCCTTCGCCGAGCAGCTGGCCGAGAGCATCCTGCGCGATACCCACCCGCAGAACTCGTGGACGGTGGCGCCGCGGGCCAAGCCGCCGGTGCTGTCCGGGCTCAACTACAGCGTCGGCAAGGCCTCCGAGGCACTGCCGATCCTCGACTTCTGGCCGTGGCGCTATGCCACCGACTACGAGTTCAAGCCCGGCCCGGACTGCCCGCAGCCGCTGCCCCGGCAGGACCCGGACTTCCACCGCTGCTATGTCGCCGTGGGCGATTTCCCCGAGGTCAATGTCGGCCCGAAATGGCTGCTGGTCCGAATGCTGACCGCATTCGGCGCCGGCCTCGTTCCCATCCTCTGAAGGTGCCCGCATGACCCTGGTGTTCCGCGAAGCCGTTTCCCTCGAGCAGCTCAACACGCTCAGCCGCAACACCGCGATCGAGTCGCTGGGCATCGTCTTCAGCGCGGCCGGCGACGATTGGCTGCAGGCCACCATGCCGGTGGACGAGCGCACCCGCCAGCCCTACGGCATCCTGCATGGCGGCGCGTCGGTGGTGCTGGCCGAGACCCTGGGCAGCAGCGCCGGCAACCTGTGCGTGGATACGGCCAAACAGATCTGCGTAGGGCTGGAGATCAACGCCAACCATGTACGCGCCGTTCGCTCGGGCACCGTGACCGGCACCGCACGTGCACTGCACGTCGGCCGCAGCACCCAGCTGTGGGAGATCCGCATCGAGGACGAGCAGGGCCGCCTGGTGTGCATCTCGCGGCTGACCCTGGCGGTGGTGGCGGCCGGCCACGGCTGAGCCCCGGACGGCCGGTGACGGCAGCGGAACCCAGCGTTCCCCGCCGATTGCCCCGGTTGATGGGTGTTATGGCCTAAATCGGCTGGCAGCGATGACGGCCCTCCGGTATCGTGCGCGGATGACTTCCCCCACTCCGGCCCCCCGCGGCGGCGTGGCGCGTGTGTGCCGTTACCTGTACCGCGTACCGCTGCTGTTGGTCCACATCATCGTGTTCCTGCCGCTCATCCTGATCGGCATGCTTCGGCCGTGGGGCGAACTGCGCGTGGGCGAGGCGACCCTGGGGGCCAAAGTGGTCAACTGGTGGCAGGGCGGGCTGATGTGGATCTTCGGCTTCCGCCTGGTGCAGATCGGCACGCCGCTGCCCGGCGCCGTGCTGTTCGTCGCCAACCACGTCAGCTGGGTCGACATCTGCATCCTGCACAGCCAGCGCATGATGGGCTTTGTCGCCAAGCGCGAGATCGCCAGCTGGCCGCTGGTCGGCTGGCTGGCCGCGCGTGGCCAGACCATCTTCCACCAGCGCGGCAACACCGAATCGCTCGGTGGCGTGATGCAGGTGATGGCTGACCGCCTGCGCGAAGGCAAGGCGGTGGGCG
Source organism: Stenotrophomonas maltophilia group sp. RY12688 (assembly GCF_052149045.1). Lineage (NCBI taxonomy): Bacteria > Pseudomonadati > Pseudomonadota > Gammaproteobacteria > Lysobacterales > Lysobacteraceae > Stenotrophomonas > Stenotrophomonas maltophilia group sp. RY12688. The sequence goes on from NZ_CP197389.1 coordinate 113,167, forward strand.
TGTTCCCGGAAGGGCGCACCCGCGGCGGCCACGAAGTAGGCCCGTTCCATGCCCGCATCTTCCAGGCCGCGGTTGAAACCGGCGTGCCGGTGCAGCCGGTGGCACTGGTGTACGGGCTCAAGGGCGATGCGCAGACCATTGTCGCGTTCGGCCCCGGCGAGAGTTTCTTCGCCAATTTCCTGCGCCTGCTCGGTGAGCCGGCGCGGCGTGCAGAAGTGCACTTCCTGACACCGATCGGTGCGCAGGACCTGGAAGGCCGTCGGCGCATCGCGGAGACGTCGCGCGCGCGCATCGTGGCGGCCATGAGCACCGAGTGAGGGTGCGGTGGCCCTGATCCCGCCACCCGTCCTGGACGCCGGCACGCCGACGTTGCACGCGGCTGACTACCAGCCGCCGCGCTGGCTGCGCAACCCGCACCTGCAATCGATGCTCAGCTCCAGCCGCATGCGCCTGCAGCGCGGCCTGCTGCTGCTGGCCGCGACCGGCGCGATCAGCGAAGAACTGATCCTCGACGGCGGTGATGGCGTGCGCCTGCAAGGCTGGCACAGCCACATCGAAGGCCGCGAACCCAAAGGCATGGCCCTGCTGCTGCACGGCTGGGAAGGCAGCGCCGAATCCAGCTACATGCGCATGGCGGCCGCGCGCATGCTCGAACAGGGCTTCGACGTGGTGCGGCTGAATTTCCGCGACCACGGCAATACCCATCATCTCAACCCTGGCATCTTCCACTCCAACCTGATCGACGAAGTGGTGCATGCCGCGGGCGATATCGCCCAGCGCTGGCCGCAGTTGCCGCTGGTGGCCGCCGGTTACTCGCTGGGCGGCAACTTCGTGCTGCGCCTGGCCCTGCGCGCGCCAGCGGCCGGCGTGCCGCTGCTGCGCGTGGCCTCGGTATGCCCGGTGCTGGACCCGGCGCTGACCATGGAGAGCATCGAGAACGGCCCGGCGATGTACGGCTGGTACTTCCGCCGCAAGTGGGCCGGTTCGCTGCGGCGCAAGCGCGACCTGTTCCCCGAACTGAGCGACTGCGACGACCGCGTACTGAAACTGGACATCCGCGCGCTGACCGCCTGGCTGGTCGAGCGCCACACCAGTTTCGGTTCGTTGCAGGCCTATTTCGATGGCTACTCGATTGCCGGTGATCGCCTGTCCACGTTGCAGGTGCCGGCCGACATCCTGATGGCGCAGGACGACCCGGTGATCCCCTACGCGACCTTCAGCGACTGGCAGCTGCCGCACCAGGCGCATCTGGAAACCGCCAGCTGGGGCGGACACTGTGGCTTCCTGGAAAACTGGCGCGGTGACGGCTTCTCCGAGCGCTGGGTGGCGCAGCGCCTGCAGCGCGTGCTGCAAGGCTGAACCGGCACGGGCGCGCAGGCCGCTACAATGCGGGTTTGCCCTTGAACCGGACCGCCATGCAAGACCAGATCATCCAAGCGTTGCGCCAGAACGAGGCCGACCGGGCCGTGCAGCTGGCCCAGGCGTGGACCCGTGATGAACCCGGCCAGGCCGAGGCCCACCGCTGGCTGGCGCTTGCGCTGCAGCAGCAGGGCAAGGCCGAGGACGCGATGGAGGCCCTGCAGCAGGCGCTGCAGCTGGCCCCGGACAACGCCCAGCTGCACCTGCAGCACGCCGGCCTGCTGCTGGCCCTGCGCCAGTTCGACGGCGCAGGCGAAGCACTGACGCGCACCACCGGGCTGGACCCGAACGCATTCGCCGCGTACCTGATGCAGGCCCACCTGGCGATCGGTCGCAACGATTTCGATGAAGCGCAGCGCCTGTCCACGCTGGCCTCGCGTGTCGAACCGGACCACCCGGAGCTGCTGACCATCGATGGCATGATCGCGCTGCGCCGCGATGATGCCGATCGCGCGCTGACGCTGCTGTCGGCCGCCAACCAGGCCCTGCCCAACGACATCCGCGTGCTTTACGCACTGGGCTTCGCCTACCTGGGCAAGAACATGCTGGCCTTCGCCGAGCAGGCGTTCCGGCGCGTGCTGGAACTGAACCCGACCATCGCCTCATTGCATGGCCTGGTGGTGCAGCTGGCCATGCGCCAGGGCAACCTGGAAGCTGCGGCAGAGGCGATGCAGATCGCGCTGCAGCAGGAAGGCCTGGATACGCCTTCGATGCGCCGCCTGGCCGGCGAACTGGCACTGCGCAGCGGCCAGCCGCTGCAGGCGCTGGAGCACCTGCTGCCGTTGCTGGAATCGCTGCCTGATGACCGCGACGTGCTGCAGCTGCTGCTGATGTCCTGGCAGCGCCTGGGCCGCGAAGACGAGGCCCGCGCCCGCCTGGATGCAGCCCTGGAGCAGCACCCGCAGCTGCACGACCTGTGGCTGGCACGCCTGGCGGTGGAGGAGGTCGGCAGTGCCACCGCCGCCGCCACGGTCGAGCGCTGGATGGACGCGATGCCGGGCCACCTGCCGGCGCTGGAAGCGCGCCTGCGGCTGCACGACATGGTGGGCGAACACGCCCAGGCCGAAGCGATCGCCGAGCGCATCGTCAGCCTCGAACCGGGCCGCGTCAGCGGCGAAACCCGCCTGGTCGAAGGCCTGCTGCAGCGCGATCCGGCCGCTGCGGTCGCCCGCGTGCAGGCGCTGATCGGCATGGCACCGGAAGGCCACCGCGCCGACCTGCGCACCTGGCTGGGTGAGATCCAGGATCGCGCCGGGCAGCACGAAGATGCGCTGCAGACCTGGCTGGCCCTGCAGGCCGACCAGGCCCCGCAGCGCCTGCCGCTGCCGCCGCAGGCCAAGGCACCGCCGAGCTGGCCGGACAAGGGCGAGATCGACGGCGATGCCACCTCCGCGCCGATCTTCCTGTGGGGCGCGCCAGGGTCGGGCGTGGAGCGCGTGGCGACCGGCCTGGCCGCGGCCAGCCCGGTGCTGCGCAGCGACCGCTATACCTCCAACGCACCCGACGACGCCTTCCAGAACTACCACACGCTGCAGGACCTCGCTTCGGGCGTGCTGACGCCGGAGCGGCTGGTGCAGCGCTGGCGCGAACAGCTGCCGTCGCGCGGCGTGCAGGACGACGCGATCATCGACTGGCTGCTGTGGTGGGACAACGCGCTGCTGTGGGCGCTGCGCCCGCAGTTGCCGCAGGGCCGCCTGCTGGTGGTGCTGCGCGACCCGCGCGACATGCTGCTGGACTGGGTGGCCTATGGTGCCGCCGCGCCGCTGGCGATGACCTCGCTGGCCGAAGCCAGCGAATGGCTGGCGCGCGCGCTGGCCCAGGTCGCCGCTTTGCACGAGGACGATCTGTACCCGCAGGTGCTGCTGCGCATCGACCAGATCGGCAACGATCCGCAGGCGATGGCCGAACTGCTGGGCCGACTGTTCGAGCGGCCGATGCCGCCGGCCGCGCAGCTGGGCGCGCCGCGCTTCCCGCCGGGCCACTGGCGCAACTACCGCGACGTGATGAGCGCCGCCTTCGCCAAGCTCACCCCGATCGCGGTGCGCCTGGGTTACCCGGAAGAGTGAGGACACGCCGATGCAACTGAGCAGCCACAGCCTGACCAACGGTGCACCGATCGACCGCGAATTCGCCGCAGGCGATGCCGCGGGCTTCGCACCGGACCGCAATCCGCACCTGGCCTGGAGCGATGTGCCGGAGGGCACCCGTTCGTTCCTGCTGGTATGCGTCGATCCGGACGTGCCGACCGTGCCGGAGACGGTCGGCCGCACCGACATGAGCGTGCCGCGCGACCAGCCCCGCTGTGATTTCGTGCACTGGGTGATGGCCGATATTCCGGCTTCGGTGCGCGAGATTGCCGCAGGCAGCTGCAGCGACGGCTTCGTGGTGAAGGGCAAGACCACGCCGGCCGGGCCGGCCGGCAGCCGCCAGGGCCTGAACGACTTCACCGGCTGGTTCGCCGGCAACCCGGACATGGCCGGTGACTACCTGGGCTACGACGGCCCCTATCCGCCGTTCAACGACGAGCGCGTGCACCGCTACTTCTTCCGCGTGTTCGCGCTGGACGTGGCATCGCTGCAGCTGCCGGAACGCTTTACCGCCGCCGACGCCTACCGGACCATGCACGGCCACGTGCTGGCCGAAGCGGCACTGCACGGCACCTACACGTTGAATCCGGCGCTGGGCTGAGGCGGCATAACGGGTCGTGCCGGCCGCTGGCCGGCAACGCCCGTGTGCTGCTGCATTCGCCCGTGGCAGCCGGCCAGCGGCCGGCTCTACCGCTGACGAAGACGGGCGACCCTGCGGCCGCCCTTTTCATTCGTCCGTACCGGCTACCGGCGCGAACACCAGCACATCGCCGTGCGCATTGCGCAGCAGCAGGCGGCCACGCTCATCCAGCGCAAGCGTCATCTCTGCGCGTGCATTCACCAGCGTGCCGGCGACACGTTCCTGTTCGGCCACCTCGGCCCGCATGCAAGCGGCTGTGGTGATGATGCCGCCCTCAAGAACCAGCCGGTCACCTTGCAGGTGATAGGTGCTGCTTGACTGGTTGCACAGGTTCAACTCGCTCATGTAGCCGGGTTGGAAGCGCAGCGTGTAGGGCGGTCGACCGCGCACGAACAACGCATCAATGCGCCGGCCCTGCGCGTCGGTGGCGCGCGCGAGTTGCCACGGATGTGCCTCGAGCTGCCCGGTGGTGGGCGTGCTGGCAGCGGCCACATCCGTAGACATGGCCAGCAGCGCGGCAATGATGAGGGCGGGGACGTGCTTCATGCCGATCTCCCTGATGCATGCGGGTAGTGCCGGCCGTTGGCCGGCAACATCCGTGTGTTGGCGGTGCTCCGCAAGGCAGCCGGCCAGCGGCCGGCTCTACCCACCACGAAGAAGGGCGACCTCGCGGCCGCCCTTCAAGAGCCAGCCGACTAACAGTCGGCTCTACATCACTTCTCGATGGCCGACTCGACCACCATGTCCAGCACGTAGGCCTGCGACGGCGCATCGGCCGGTGGGTTCTTCACTTCGTAGCGCTTCACGCGCACTACGTTGCGCACGCCGTCTTCGTGGGTGTAGCCCTCGATGTTGCCGTAGAAGTTCTCGAACTTGCCCGGCTCACCCTGCTTCAGGCCCTTGTCGTCGAACTTCACTTCGCGCACCTGCAGGCACTGGAAGTCCGGGATCAGCGGGTGCGAGCACTTCTCGGTCTTCGCGGCCACTTCCAGGAACACGGTTTCGCCGGCGCCGCCGTAGCGGGTTTCAGCGGTCGGTTCCGGGTTGAACACCAGCACGTCGCCCTTGGCATTGGTCAGGGTCAGCTTGCCATCGGCATCCTGCTCGGCCTTCAGTTCGCCCTGCAGGCGGCTCGACACGGCTTCGTCCAGCGCCATCAGCGCCTTGTCGGTGCAGGCCATCATGGTCGAGGCCATCGCACTGACCGTCAGCTTGCCGTCGGCCAGGGTGTAGCCGCCGCCCATGCGGTTGCAGGTGTTGCTGACCGACAGGCGGCCATCAGCGAAGTCCAGGGTGACCGGCTTGTCTTCGCGGGCGAACAGCGCGTCGATGCGCTTGCCGTCGGCGCCGGTGGCCTGCTGCAGCAGCCAGTGCTGGCTCTGCAGGCGCTGCGCATCCAGGTGCGCCAGCGTCTGCTGGTCCGCTGCCTTGGTCGCGGCCGGGGCCACGTCGTCGCCGCCATTGCCGGCCGGGGCCGGGGTCTGGCTGCAGGCGGCCATCAGGGCCAGCGGGAGGAGCAGGGTGAGCTTGCGGTTCATGGTGATTCTCCTTGGGGAACCGTGGGGAAAACGGGGTGGGGCCGGCAATGGGGTTACCGTGCGGCCGGCGCTGTTCAGCTGCCGGAGGGCAACCACAGCAGCAACGCAGCGCCCAGCGCGATGCGGTAGATCGCAAAGGCGGTGAACCGGTGCGACTTGATGTAGCCCATCAGCCACTTCACTACGACGAAGCCGGTGATGGCCGCGGCAAGGAAGGCCACGCCCACCTCGGTCCAGTTCTCGCTGCCCAGCTGCCCGTCCCTGGCCAGTTCCAGGAAGGTGTAGGCGCTGGCGGCGAACATGGTGGGAATGCCAACCAGGAACACGAACTCGGCGGCAGCGGCGCGGCGGCTCAGGCCCAGCAGCATGGCCAGGAAGATCGCCGAGGCCGAGCGCGAGGTACCGGGGAACACGCCCGCCACCACCTGCGCCAGGCCGACGCCGATCGCCACGGTCCAGGTCACCTGGTCGCGGTCGGGCAGGCGCGCGGTGTAGGCCTCCACCAGCAGCATCCAGACGCCACCGATGATCAGTGCCCAGGCTACCGGGCTGACCGTCTCCGGCAGCGACCAGCCGGCCTTGCGCACCACCAGGCCGACCACGGCGGTGACCAGGAACGCAGCGCCCAGCTTGAACACGTACTCACGGTTCTCGCGTTGGTTCAAGCCGGTGGCCAGCTGCAGCAGGCGCTGGCGGAACACCAGCACCACGGCCACGATCGCGCCGGCCTGGATGACGATGTTGAAGAAGTCCGAGCGGGCACCCAGCCAGTGCTGGGCGATGAGCAGGTGGCCGGTGCTGGAGATCGGCAGGAATTCGGTCAAGCCTTCGAGGATGCCCAGCAGCAGGGCGGAGAGCAGGTCGGACATGGACGGTGCGGGCACGCGCGGCGGAAGGAAGAAGGTCGAGAGGATAGACGATCCCTGCTGCACCAAACGGGTGCGTCTGTTGGCGGGCGCACCGGTTTGGTGCGCACCGTTCTGCACCGGCGCGGGGCAGCCATATTGGAATCAACGACTTGCGGGTATCGAAAAGTTGGCACGGTCATTGCTGTACCTCAGCAGGCATTCATCCCCATCCGAGGTCGTACCGATGTCCGTGGAAAACGTTGAGAAGCTGATCAAGGACAACCAGATCGAGTTCGTCGATCTGCGTTTCGTGGATATGCGTGGCGTCGAGCAGCACGTCACCTTCCCGGTCAGCATCGTCGAACCGTCGCTGTTCGAAGAAGGCAAGATGTTCGACGGCAGCTCGATCGCCGGCTGGAAGGGCATCAACGAATCGGACATGGTGCTGCTGCCGGACCCGTCCAGCGCCTACGTCGACCCGTTCTACGCCGATCCGACCATCGTGATCAGCTGCGACATCCTCGATCCGGCCACCATGCAGGCCTATGGCCGCTGCCCGCGCGGCATCGCCAAGCGTGCCGAGGCCTACCTGAAGTCCTCCGGCATCGCCGAAACCGCGTTCTTCGGCCCGGAGCCGGAGTTCTTCATCTTCGACTCGGTCCGTTTCGCCAACGAAATGGGCAACACCTTCTTCAAGGTCGACTCGGAAGAAGCGGCGTGGAACAGCGGCGCCAAGTATGACGGCGCCAACAGCGGCTACCGTCCGGGCGTGAAGGGTGGCTACTTCCCGGTTCCGCCGACCGACACCCTGCACGACCTGCGCGCGGAAATGTGCAAGACCCTGGAACAGGTCGGCATCGAAGTGGAAGTGCAGCACCACGAAGTGGCCACTGCGGGCCAGTGCGAGATCGGCACCAAGTTCAGCACCCTGGTGCAGAAGGCCGACGAGCTGCTGCGCATGAAGTACGTCATCAAGAACGTCGCGCACCGCAACGGCAAGACCGTCACCTTCATGCCCAAGCCGATCGTCGGCGACAACGGCAGCGGCATGCATGTGCACCAGTCGCTGTCCAAGGGCGGCACCAACCTGTTCTCCGGTGACGGCTACGGTGGCCTGAGCCAGCTGGCGCTGTGGTACATCGGCGGCATCTTCAAGCACGCCAAGGCCATCAATGCCTTCGCCAACTCGGGCACCAACAGCTACAAGCGCCTGGTGCCGGGCTTCGAGGCGCCGGTGATGCTGGCCTATTCGGCCCGCAACCGTTCGGCCTCGTGCCGCATTCCGTGGGTGTCCAACCCGAAGGCGCGCCGCATCGAAATGCGCTTCCCGGATCCGATCCAGTCCGGCTACCTGACCTTCACCGCGCTGATGATGGCCGGCCTGGACGGCATCAAGAACCAGATCGACCCGGGTGCACCGAGCGACAAGGACCTGTACGACCTGCCGCCGGAGGAAGAGAAGCTGATCCCGCAGGTCTGCTCCTCGCTGGACCAGGCGCTGGAAGCGCTGGACAAGGACCGCGAGTTCCTCAAGGCCGGCGGCGTGATGAGCGATGACTTCATCGACGGCTACATCGCGCTGAAGATGCAGGAAGTGACCAAGTTCCGCGCGGCCACCCACCCGCTGGAATACCAGCTGTACTACGCCAGCTGACCGGGCGCGATGGCGGTGGGTCCCCCCTCCCACCCGCCGCCATCGCTTCCGTTCTCGCGGCTGGGGAGCCGCAAGGCGGGCGCAGGCCCGCCGTTGTAGAGCGGGTCGCTGGCCCGCTGCAGTACAGCGGACTGCCGGTCCGCTGAAACAGGGGCAAGAGAGACCGGATACGCGACCAGGGCCGCCCTCCCTCCCGCGTCGGTCGTGCAAGGAGAGAGGCACGGCCGTCCCGGCCCTGTACGTGTCCGGTGCAACAGCCACGGTCATCACCTGATGACCCGTGGTTGCCTGATGCCAACGCGCGCTGGCGCGCTGGCCCCATCCACCCTCGGGACATGCGCATGAAACTGATCTCCGCCATCATCCGACCGTTCAAGCTCGACGAGGTCCGCGAGGCCCTGTCCGATGCAGGCGTGTCGGGCATCACTGTGACCGAAGTGAAAGGTTTCGGTCGCCAGAAGGGCCACACCGAGCTGTATCGCGGCGCCGAGTACGTCGTCGATTTCCTGCCCAAGATCAAGATCGAAACGGTGGTCACCGACGAGCGTGCCGACGCGGTGATCGAAGCGATCCAGTCGTCGGCAGGCACCGGCAAGATCGGTGACGGCAAGATCTTCGTCACCGCCGTCGAACAGGTCATCCGCATCCGCACCGGCGAAATCGGTGCCGACGCGCTGTAACCCCCTTCCGGAGACTCCCCCAATGAAGATGCGCCTTCTCACCGGGTGGCAAGCCCGGTTCCACCTGGTGTGCCTGTTGATGCTGCTCAGCGCGCTGGCCGCCGGTGCGTGGCCGGGCAGCGCCCATGCCCAGGCACAGGTGTCGCCGCTGCCGAGCGAAACCGTGGCGGTGGAGCCGCTGCACGATCCGGCCGCCACCGCCGCTGCGCCGGCCGTGGCCGAAGCGGCCGCCGCGTATGATCGTGGCGACGTCGCCTGGATGCTTACCTCCACGTTGCTGGTGCTGCTGATGGTGGTGCCCGGTCTGGCCCTGTTCTACGGCGGACTGGTGCGTTCGAAGAATGTGCTGTCGGTGCTCAGCCAGATCCTGGTGGTGTTCTCGCTGGTGCTGCTGCTGTGGGTGGCCTACGGCTACAGCGCGGTGTTCAGTGCGGGCAATCCATTCTTCGGTTCGTTCACCGAATTCGCCTTCCTCAAGGGCTTCACGCCCGACTCGGTGGGCAACACGCCGATCAAGGGCCTGCCGGACTACCTGTTCGTCGCCTTCCAGTCGACCTTCGCCGGCATCACCACCGCGCTGATCGTCGGAGCCTTTGCCGAGCGCATCAAGTTCCGTGCGGTACTGCTGTTCTCGGCACTGTGGTTCACCCTCAGCTACATCCCGATGGCACACATCGTCTGGGGTGGCGGTTACCTGGGTGAACTGGGCGCGATCGACTTCGCCGGTGGCACCGTGGTCCATATCAACGCGGGCGTGGCCGGCCTGGTCGGCGCGTGGTTCGTCGGCAAGCGCCTGGGCTACGGCCAGACCGCGCTGAAGCCGCACAACGTACCGTTTACCTACATCGGCGCCATGCTGCTGTGGGTGGGCTGGTTCGGCTTCAATGCTGGTTCCGCCGCCGCCGCCGATACGGTGGCCTCGCTGGCCTTCCTCAACACCGTGCTGGCCACCGCTGCCGCGGTGCTCGGCTGGACGCTGGTGGAAGCGATCGGCAAGGGCAAGCCGTCGGCACTGGGCGCGGCCTCGGGTGCGGTGGCCGGCCTGGTCGGCATCACCCCGGCCTGCGGCACGGTCGGCCCGCTTGGCGCGATCGTGATCGGCTTCGTCGCCGGCGTGGTCTGCGTGTGGGGCGTGACCGGCCTCAAGCGCCTGCTCAAAGTGGACGACACGGCCGACGTGTTCGGTGTGCATGGTGTCGGCGGCATCGTCGGCGCGATTCTCACCGGCGTGTTCAGTGCACAGTCGCTGGGCGGTACCAAGGCCGATCTGGATATCGCCCATCAGGTGTGGGTGCAGGTGGTCAGCGTCGGCCTGACCGTACTGTGGTCGGCGGTGGTGACCGCGGTCATCCTGCTGGTGGTCAAGGTCGTGGTCGGTCTGCGCGTGACCGAAGAGGCTGAACGCACCGGCCTGGATGTGACTTCGCACGGCGAGTCTGCCTACGAGGCCTGAGGCATGACGGGCGGCCCGGCGGGGCCGCCTTTTGCGTTTGGTCGGTGCCAGGCTTGCCTGGCACTGCTCCTGCTCTGGTGGGTGCCGACCGTTGGTCGGCACGGCCGGAGTGGCGCATCCACGCATGGCGTGGATCTACCGCATCCTCTCTGGTGGGTGCCAAGCTTGGTTGGCACGGCGGCATGCATCATCGGGCCTGATCGCGCACAATCGGGCCATGCACCCGATCCGCACGTCCCTGATGCTCTCGGCCTGCCTGCTGGTGGCCGCCTGCGCCTCCACGCCGCAGGAAACCCGCAACCCGCTCGCCACCTGGGTGCCGTCACCCAACCAGAACGCGCGCACGCCGGTCATCATCGTCATCCACCACACCGAGCAGAAGTCGGTGCAGCAGAGCCTGCATACGTTGCGCACCGCCAACAGCGGTGGACCGGTCAGTGCGCACTACCTGATCGGCGCCGATGGCCATCGTTACCAGCTGGTCGCCGATGAGCGCCGTGCCTGGCACGCCGGGGCCGGGCGCTGGGGCACCATCACCGATCTCAATTCGGCCTCGATCGGCATCGAACTCGACAACGATGGCCGCAGCCCGTTCAGTGCGGCACAGATCGAATCGCTGATCGTGCTGCTGCGCGACCTCACCACGCGCCTGAACATCCCGCCGCGCCAGGTGATCGGCCATGCCGACCTGGCGCCGACGCGCAAGCAGGATCCGAGCCGCTTCTTCCCATGGCAGCAGCTGGCCGAGGCCGGGTTCGGCGTGTGGCCGCGCGCGGCCGATGGTGCCGCACCGGAAGGCTTCGATGGGTGGAATGCGCTGGCCCGCTTCGGTTATCCGCTCGACAACCGCGACGCCACCGTCGCCGCCTTCCACCGCCGGTTCCGTGGCCGCGACGACCTGCCGAAGACGCTGGATGCCGAGGACGCCCGTATTCTGCATTCGTTGCTGCTGCAGATGCCGTGACCCCGCGCATGAACGCTTGACCTCGCGCTGGGTTGCCGCCCAGCGGCCGGCACTCCACCATGGCGGCATGATCGATTCCGCTACCTTCTTCAAGCGCACGCACTGGACCCTGTTGGCAGCGGTGGTGCTCGCAGGCTGCTCCACCACCGCTCCGCGCGCAGGCTCCGAAGCGCCCACGCCGACCTCGCCGCCGGCGGCCACCTACGCCAAGGTCGACTGGAAAGCCCTGCCAGTGGTCTCCGATGCTGATCTGCAGGCCGGCTTCGTGGCTTGGCGCAGCAGCTGCGCCCGCCTGAAGAACGACGCTGTCTGGGCCAAACCCTGCGCCACCGCCGCCGCGGTATCCGACAAGGACCCGGCCGCGATCCGCCAGTTCCTGCAGCGCGATCTCGATGCCTACGCGCTACGTGCCGGTGGCCATCAGGCCGACGGGCTGATTACCGGCTACTACGAGCCGATCTACCCCGGCAGTCTTACCCGTACCGATAAGGCCACGGTGCCGGTGTACGGCACGCCGGATGATCTGGTGGTGGTGCAGCTGGAGAGCCTCTACCCGGAACTGAAGGGCAAGCGCCTGCGCGGGCGCGTCGAAGGCAAAGTACTCAAGCCCTATGACGACGCCGGCACCATCGCGGCCAAGGGCGCCAAGGCGCCGGTGCTGGCCTGGCTGACCGACCCGATGGACCTGCAGCTGCTGCAGATCCAGGGGTCCGGCCGCGTGCGCCTGGCCGATGGCAAGCAGGTGCGGCTGGCCTACGCGGAACAGAACGGCCACCCCTACCGTGCGATCGGCCGTTGGCTGGTGGACCAGGGCCAGCTGAAGAAGGAAGACGTCACCATGGACGCCATCCGCACCTGGGCACGGGCCAACCCCGCGCGCGTGCCGGAACTGCTGCGCAGCAATCCCAGCTACGTGTTCTTCGTGCGCACCCCGGACAGCCCGGAAGGCCCGCGCGGTTCACTGAATGTGCCGCTCACCGCCGGCTACAGCGTGGCGGTGGATCGCACCGTGGTGCCACTGGGCAGCCTGCTGTGGCTATCCACCACGCGCCCGGACGGTAGCCCGGTGGTGCGCCCGGTGGCCGCGCAGGACACCGGCGGCGCCATCGCCGGTGAAGTGCGCGCCGACCTGTACTGGGGCAGCGGCGATGCCGCCGGCAAGCTGGCTGGCGACATGAAGCAGAAGGGCAACATCTGGATGCTGTGGCCAAAGGGCGTGCCCCTGCCGAACTGAACCAGCAGGGGTCGGATCCCTTCCAAAGGAAAGGGCTCTGACCCCGGATGCCTGATAATGGCGCCATTTCGTACTTTCCGGCCGCGCCTGCGGCCAGGGCTCCTGCAATGACCTACGCAAAGCACACCGCAAAATCCGGCGCGAAATCCGCCGCAAAGAAGTACTACAAGCACTGGGCCGAATCGGGCCTGGGCAAGGGCAACGTGCTGATGGAAGCCCGTGGCGAGAAGATCGTGCGGCAGGTGGAAATCTACGGCACCAAGATGGTCTGGGCCGACGAGCATGCCCACAGCGACGACCGCTTCCTGCTGGCCGACCAGCCAGTGTCGTTCCTGGATTTCGAGGAGGACGACGAAATCTCCGCGCGTGAATTCGAAGCCGCCTGGAAGAAGGCACGGGAAGCCACCGGTTACCCGGTGTAATCCCCCCGGCACCCGCCCTTGTAGTGCCGAGCCTTGCTCGACGCTGCAAAAGTGGGCACGTGAAATGTTATATGATTACATTTCATCGCAACCGCCCCTTTCCATGAAGACTCCCACCCTGGTGGCCGCCCTCGCGGCCGCACCGTTCGCCCCTGAAGCCTTCGCACAGTCGGCCGACGCCGCGCTCACTCTCGGAAAGGTGCAGGTACACCAGCACGGCGAAGGCCAGCTCAGTGCGCACCAGGTGCTGACCTCGGTGGACGTGCTGGGTGCAGACCAGATCGAAAACCGCAACGTCTCGCACAGCTGGGAATTGCTCGGGCAGATGCCCGGCATCCAGCTCACCGAAACCCGGCAGGGCGCCGAATCGGGCAAGGTCAGCTTCCGCGCCTTCAACGGCGAGGGCTACCTCAACGCCATCAAGACGCTGATCGACGGCATCCCCAGCAACGTCAACAGCGGCAACCAGCGCTTCATCGACATGCTGTTCCCGCTGGACATCAGCTACATCGAAGTAGTGCGCGGTACCAACGATCCGCGCTATGGCCTGCACAGCATCGGCGGCAACGTGAACTTCGGTACGCGCCAGGGTGGCAGCTACACCGATGCGCGCCTGGCCTACGGCAGCTATAACACCCGCGATGCGCAGCTGGCAGTCGGCCGTGAAGCCAATGGCTTCGCGCAGAACTATTTCGTCGGCACCCAGGCCAGCGACGGCTACCGCGACCACGACACCTCGAAGAAATATTCGCTGGGCGGCAAGTGGTTCTACGGCTCGCTGGACGACGGCCTGCGCGTGGGTCTGACCGCCCGTGCGTACCACCACGAAGCCGACGAACCCGGCTTCATGACCGCCGACGAGCTGCGCACGCACCGCCGTGGCAGCGACCTGCGCAACGGCAACGATGGCGATGACCGCGACATGCGCCAGCTTGCCGTGCACCTGGACATGAAACTGTCCGACGCAATCACCTTCGGCACCCGCCTGTACTACAACCGCTACGAAGACGACCGTCGCGTGACCTTCAGCGATCTCCCCACCGGCAACCTGCCGCGCCAGCGCCGCGTATGGGACGAGCGGCAGCATGGCCTGCTCAGCACGCTCACCTGGCAGGCCAGCCCCACGCTCACCGTCGAGGGTGGCCTGAACTACGAGCAGCAGGACAACGGCTACCTCCGCGAGCGCTACGCCTACGCTGAACCCACCGATTTCAGCCAGCCCCCCGCGCGGGTGCAGAACAATGATCGCCACAGCTTCGACAACTGGGGCGCCTACGTGCAGGCCGTCTACCAGCCCGTCGAGGCCTGGAAGATCGTGCCGGCCTACCGCGTCGACCGTTTCAGTGGCCGCACCCACCTGATGAACGGCCTCAGCGGCCGCCTGCAGGATTACGGCAGCATCGGCCAGCCCAAGCTGAGCATCATCCACACCCTGGGCCAGACCACCCACGTCTACGCGAACTGGGGCCGCACCTTCCAGGTGCTGACCGGCTCCACCGCACCGGCCTACCTCACCCCGGGGCAGGCGCCCTTGCAGCCGTCCACCAACACCGGCATGGAGCTGGGCCTGAAGTTCCAGCCGTTCGCGGGAAGCCAGGCACGCCTGGCGGTGTGGCAGCAGGATGCGGAAAACGAGGTGTCCAACATGCCAGCCACCGGCACCACGGTCACCCTGGGCAAGACCCGCCGGCGCGGCGTGGATGCGCAGCTGAGCCTGCAGCTGGGCGAAGACTGGACGGTGTGGGCGTCGCACGCCTACCAGGAAGCGAAGATCACCCGCGACGACCGCGATGCCAGCATTTCACTGCAGGGCCGCGAAGTGGCCGCCACCCCGCGCCATATCAGCAACCTGGGCGTGGATTACCGCGCCCGTGATGCGCTGCGGTTGGGCCTGCAGGCACGTGCACAGGGCGATTACTACCTGGAAGAGCGCAACGTGGCCGGCAAGTTCGGTGGTTTCGCCGTGCTCGACCTCAGTGCTGCCTATCAGCTCACCCCGCGTTTCAGCGTGGACCTGCAGCTGAAGAACGTGACCGGCCGCGAGTACGCCTACGCCTGGTACGACAGCTTCTTCTGGGACAGCGCCCGCCCGATGTTCTCGCCGGCGCCGGGCCGCAGCGTGTTCGTCGGCCTCAACATGAAGCTGTAACCGGCCACGCATGTGGTCGTGGTCGAGCTTGCTCGACCTGCGGCAGGGGTCAGAGCCCTTTCCAGGCGGAAAGGGATCCGACCCCGGACCCCGCAGCGCATGCGGTCAGATCCCTTTCCGCGAGGAAAGGGCTCTGACCCCGAACCCCGCGTTTTGCACTACATTGGTGCAATGTCCGACCCCGCACCGCCGCCGACCCTTGAAGCCCTGGGCACGCCGCTGGCCTGGGCCGGGGCCGATGGCTGCATCGCCGGCTGCAATCCGGCGTTCGCCCGCTGGCTGGGCGTCAGCGCCCGGCGACTGCTGGGTCGCCCATTGGCCGCGCTGGAAGTGCAGGGCGAGGCACTGGCCCATTTCCTGGCCCGCGATGAGCGCGACAGCCTGCGCTTGAACCGGCTGGCGCTGGCGGTGCCCGGCGAAGCGCCGCGCTTCGCCGAGGGCTGGATGAGCCGGCGCGACGATGGTGGCTGGCTGCTGGAGGCGCATCCGGTCGATGAATTCCCCGGGCTGGACCCGACCCAGGCCCTGCCCAGCGCGCTCAGCGCGGCGCTGAAGGGCTTGGCCCACGAGCTGCGCAACCCGCTGGCCGGGTTGAAGGGTGCGGCCCAGCTGCTGGCCCGTCGCGCGGCCCAGCGCGAGGCCAGCGAACGCGAGCTGATCGAGCTGATCGGCTCGGAGATCGAGCGCCTCAACGGCCTGCTTGACCAGCTGTTGTCGCCGGCCCCGGCCGCGCCGCATGCGGAACTGAACATCCATGCCGCGCTGGAGCGCGTGCTGCGCCTGGCCGAGAATGAGGCCGGCTGGGCGGTGCGCCTGCAGCGCGACTACGACCCCAGCATTCCCGAATTCCACGGCGACGCCGACCGCCTCACCCAGGCGGTGTGGAACCTGGTGCGCAACGCGATCCAGGCCGGCGCCGGCAACATCACCCTGCGCACCCGCGTGGAGCATGGCGTGCGCATCGCCGAGCAGCTGCACACGCTGGCGCTGCGCCTGGAAATCGCCGACGACGGCCGCGGCGTGCCCGAGGAACTGGCCGAACACCTGTTCCTGCCCTTGGTGAGTGGCCGCGCCGAGGGTACCGGGCTGGGCCTGGCGCTGGCCCAGCAGGTGGCGCGCGAGCATCGCGGCACGCTGACCTACCGCTCGCGCCCGGGCCATACCGTGTTCACCCTGCTGTTGCCGATCGGCAACGGCGCCGCCCCGGCCGAGGAGGCCCCGCGCGATGTCTGAGACCCCCACCACCGCGCAGCGCATCTGGGTGGTCGATGACGATCGTGCGGTGCGCTTCGTGCTGTGCACCGCGCTGCGCGAGGCGGGCTACCAGGTTGTCGATTTCGACAGCGCTGCGGCTGCCCTGCAGGCCCTGGGCGAAGGCGCGCCGCCGGCGCTGCTGTTCACCGATGTGCGCATGCCTGGCGACGATGGCCTGGTGCTGCTGGACAAGCTCAAGGCCGCGTTGCCGCAGCTGCCGGTGGTGGTGATGTCGGCCTATACCGATGTCGCCAGCACGGCCGGTGCGTTCCGCGGTGGCGCGCATGAATTCCTGTCCAAGCCGTTCGATCTGGACGATGCGGTGGCACTGGCGCAGCGGGTGTTGCCGGCCGTTGCACCGGCACTCGCGGCACCCGCACCTGCGGCGGAAGCGCATAGCGACCAGCCGCCGCAACTGGTGGGTGATACGCCGCCGATGCGCGCGCTGTTCCGCGCCATTGGTCGCCTGGCGCAGGCACCGCTGGCGGTGCTGATCACCGGCGAGACCGGCACCGGCAAGGAGCTGGTGGCCAATGCGCTGCATCGCGAATCACCGCGCGCGCTGGGTCCGTTCGTCGCGCTCAATACCGCTGCAATCCCGTCCGAGCTGCTGGAAAGCGAGTTGTTCGGCCACGAGGCCGGTGCCTTCACCGGTGCGCAGCGCCGCCACATCGGCCGCTTCGAGCAGGCCAACGGTGGCACGCTGTTCCTGGATGAGATCGGCGACATGCCGTTGCCGCTGCAGACCCGCCTGCTGCGTGTGCTGGCGCAGGGTGAGTTCTTCCGCGTCGGTGGCCGCGAGCTGATCCGCGTCGACGTGCGCGTGGTGGCCGCCACCCACCAGGATCTGGAGGGACTGGTCGCGCAGGGGAAGTTCCGCGCAGATCTGCTGCACCGCCTGGACGTGGTGCGCCTGCAGCTGCCGCCACTGCGCGAGCGCCGCGAGGACATCGCGCAATTGGCCAGCACCTTCCTGGCTGCCGCCGCACGCAAGCTGGATACGCCGCCGAAGCGCCTGACCGCCGCGGCCCTGCAGGCGCTGCGCGAGCACGACTGGCCGGGCAATGTGCGCGAGCTGGAGAACGTGTGCTGGCGGATGGCCGCGCTGGCCGCCGCCGACACCATCGGCGTGGCCGATGTCGATACCGCGCTGAACCGCGCGCGCGGGCGCCGCAGCAGTACCAGCGCCGCCGATCCGGGGCAGTGGGAAGCGCTGCTGGCCGAATGGGCGCGCCGTCAGCTGGCCGAAGGCGTGGAGGGGCTGCACGCGCAGGTGCGCGAGCGGGTTGACCATGCCCTGCTGGAGGCCGCGCTGCAGATCACCCACGGCCGCCGCGCCGAAGCCGCTGCCCGTCTCGGCCTCGGCCGCAATACCCTTACCCGCAAGCTGGGCGCCGGGCGCCGTCGCGGGGGCCATTGAACGGTCCCTGCACGCGATCCTCGCACCGGCTTGCCGAACCGTTGATCGTTCATGGACGATGCCGTCCGTAGTGTCACCTGCAAGGAGTCTTCGATGCGTCTGTCCTTTGCCATCCTGCCGTTGTCCGCCGCCGTGCTGCTGTCTGCCTGTGGCAGTGCACCGAAGAAGGCCGAACCCACGCCGCCACCGCCGACCGTGGTCAGTGCTGCGAAGCAGGGCGAGGCCAATCTCGCGCCGGCCTCGGCCAGCATCGTCAGTGGCCGCATCGCGCTGATGGTGGAGCCCGGTGGCATCCACATCACCGGCCTGGTCGGTGGCCTGCAGCCGATGCAGCAGGCCGGCTTCCACATCCATGAGCGCGGCGACTGCAGTGCGGTGGATGCCAGCAGTGCCGGCAATCACTTCAATCCCGGTGGCGCTGCGCATGGCCGCGCCGGCACCGGCAAGCACCACCTGGGCGACATGGACAATCTGCGTGCCGACGCCCAGGGCCGCGCCAACGTCGATATCCACCTCAAGGGGGTTACCCTTGGCGGAGGCGCCGCCACCGATATCGCCGGACGCGCACTGGTCGTGCATGCCAACGCCGACGACTATCGCAGCCAGCCCGCCGGCAATGCCGGCGTCCGCATCGCCTGTGGCGTGATCCGGGTCGTCCGCTGATCACTGCAGGCATCATCGAGGGAGAGATTCCAATGCGTCTGATCCACACTTCGCTGTTTGCGGCCATCGCCGCGCTGGGCCTGGCGGCCTGCAACCAGCAGCCCGCCGCGCCGCAGACTGAAACCCCGCCGGCCGCGCCGGCTGACGGCGCCACCACCGAACCGGCTGCAGCGCCGGCACCGGCGGCTGCACCGACGGGCGATGCTTCGGCAACGGCCGAACTGGCACCGACCCAGGGCAACGAGACCAAGGGCAGCGTCACCTTCAAGGTGGTTGATGGCAAGGTCCACGTGACCGGCCAGATCACCGGCCTGAAGCCGGGCAGCGAACATGGCTTCCACATCCACGAGAAGGGCGACTGCAGCGCGCCGGACGGCATGAGCGCCGGCGGCCACTTCAACCCGGGCAAGCAGGATCACGGCAACGTCGCCACCGATCCGCACCACGGCGGCGACATGCCCAACATCAAGGCCGACGACAAGGGCGTGGCCACCATCGACGGCCCGGTGTCGAGCAACGTCAACATCGGCAAGGGTGATGACTTCGACATCATCGGCCGCGGCCTGATCGTCCACGCCGACGCGGACGACTACAAGACCCAGCCGACCGGCAACGCCGGCGCGCGCCTGGCCTGTGCGGTGATCCAGAAGGCCCCGTAAGAAACAAAGAACGCCGGCACAAGCCGGCGTTTTTCCTGATGGGTAGTGCCGGCCGCTGGCCGGCAATCACAGATCCGGAGGGTGCCGGCCAGCGGCCGGCACTACCCACATATCACCCGGATCAGCGCGCCAGCAGTTCGCGCGCGTCCTGCCCGGCCTCGCAGTGCACGAACAGTACCGGCACGCCATGTGCTTCCAGCACCGCGGCCATCTGTCGCTGGCGCATCAGGAACTGCTCGTAGATGCCCTTCAGGCGATCGCAGTCGTTCTTGCTGTGACTGTAGTGCGCGCACCAACCGGCCGGGTCGAACAGCGCCATGCGTGCTTCGCCATGCGTATAGCGCAGCAGCGGCTCGGGCGCGGCATTGAGCCACTCGTCCTCGCCCGGCGCCATGATCGCGGTCTCGATCAGCGGCCACAGTGCGGCCAGGCCCTGGTTGTCGTACTGCATCGACATCATCGCGGCCAGGTCGTTCACGGTGAAATAGCGCGCGTGCTCGATGCGGGCACCGAAGGTGTTCTGCGCCATCAGCGCGGTGTCGGCGTGCGCCATGCCGTTGGCCAGCAAGGTTTCTTCCAGCGCATCGGCGACCGCGCTGGTGGTGGCCACGTCGCTGCCGGTCAGCAGGAACGGCACCACGCGCAGGCCACCGCCCACCAGCGTGGCATCGGCCTGGAGCGGCAGTGGCACGTCACCTTCGGCATCGGTACCGAAAGCCAGCAGGCGCGGGCCCTGGTTGCGGCCCGGGGCACGCATCTGCAGTTCTTCCAGGCGGCGATGGATCGGCCAGCCCGGACGCAGCACTTCGGCCGGGTCGAAATGCGCGGCGGCGAACACCAGGTCCAGCTCGGCCACCTGTGGCACCAGCTTGGCCAGGTCACGGCCGACGCGTTCGGCCAGTTCACCGGCCTGTTCAGCGCTGAGCACCGCCTGGCGGGGGATTTCGCCGCCGGCCAGTTCCAGGGCCAGCACGCCAAGGGCATTCATCGCGGGGTCGGGTTTGCTCATGGTTCCACGGTTGGCCCATCACAGGGCGGCAGCTACACTTGGCTCCATTATGCCTGCTCCGTCGTGCAGGCCATGTTGCAGACACCCTCATCCATGCCAGGTATCTCCATGCCCAACGCTCGTCCCGTCGCCATCCTCGGTGGCGTCCGCATTCCGTTCTGCCGCCAGAACACCGCGTATTCGGATGTCGGCAACCTCGGCATGTCGGTCCGTACGCTGGGTGCGCTGGTCGAACGGTTCGGCCTGCATGGCCAGCAGCTGGGTGAAGTGGCGATGGGCGCGGTGATCAAGCATTCCAGCGACTGGAACCTGGGCCGCGAAGCCACGCTGTCGTCCGGCCTGTCGCCGCTGACCCCGGGCATCACCCTGCAGCGTGCCTGCGGTACCTCGCTGGACAGCATCATCACCGTGGCCAACAAGATCGCGCTGGGCCAGATCGAATCGGGCATCGGCGGTGGTTCGGACACCACCTCCGACGTGCCGATCGTCTACGGCAAGAAACTGCGTGCACGCCTGCTGGCGGCCAACCGCGCCAAGAGCACCGGCGACAAGATCCGTGCGCTCACCGCCGGTTTCAAGTTCTCCGAGCTCAAGCCCGAGTTCCCGGGCGTGGCCGAGCCGCGCACCGGCAAGAGCATGGGCGACCACTGCGAGGACATGGCGAAGGAGTGGAACATCTCGCGCGACTCGCAGGATGAGTGGGCGGTGTCGTCGCACAAGAAGCTGGCCGCCGCCTACGAGCGTGGCTTCTTCAACGACCTGATCGCACCGTTCCGTGGCGTCGAGCGCGACAACATCCTGCGCCCGGACACCTCGCTGGAAAAGCTGGCCACGCTGAAGCCGGCGTTCGACAAGGTTTCCGGGCGTGGCACGCTCACCGCCGCCAACTCCACCCCGCTGACTGACGGTGCCGCTGCAGTGCTGCTGGCCAGCGAAGAGTGGGCACGCGCGCATGGCCATGAACCCCAGGCTTACCTGCGTGACGCGCACGTCGCCGCGGTGGACTTCGTGCACGGCGAAGGCCTGCTGATGGCACCGACCATCGCGGTGCCGGAGATGCTCAAGCGCAACGGCCTGACCCTGCAGGACTTCGACATCTACGAGATCCACGAAGCCTTTGCCGCACAGGTGTTGTGCACCCTGCGTGCGTGGGAGAGCGAGGACTACTGCCGCAACCGCCTGGGCCTGGACGCGCCGCTGGGCCGCATCGACCCGGACAAGATCAACCTGCTGGGCTCGTCGCTGGCCACCGGCCACCCGTTCGCCGCTACCGGCGCACGCGTGATCGCCACGGCAGCCAAGCAGCTGGCCGAACGCGGCGGTGGCCGCGCACTGGTGTCGATCTGCACCGCTGGCGGCATGGGCGTGGTGGCGATCGTCGAACGCTGATCGCATCCATCGGTGGGTGCCGACCGTTGGTCGGCACGATCCGGCCGGCACTCCTGGAACTGAAAACGCCGCCCATCGGGCGGCGTTTTTTTTGTTCGGATTGTTGCTCTGGTGGGTGCCAAATTCACCGGTGGATGCCGGCCAGCGGCCAGCACTACCCATCAGGGCAACCGCGGGTTGCCGAATTCGTCGCGCTCTTCGTTGGCGTCATACACCGGCGGCTGTGCAACGATGGGCTGCTCCTCCACCGTGGCGCGCAGCGGCGTCTCGGTGCCACGCACCAGTTCCACGCTGTCCTCGCCGCGCTGCAGGCGCAGCGCATTGGCCAGGCACTGCGCGGCCAGCGCGTGTTCGCCACGTTGCGCGAACACTTCACCCAGCGCTTCCCACGCCGGTGCACCGGCGCCAGCGGCAATGGCCTCGTGCAGGAACGCATCGGCGGCATCCCATTGCTGCTGGCCCAGGGCCACGCGGCCCTGGGCCAGGCGCAGCGCGGCCGAGCCGTCATGCACGTTGCGCCAGCGCGCCAGATTGGCCTGGCGGGTGGCCAGGCGCTCGGCGGGCAGGCGGCCATACAGCGCCACCAGATCGTCATTCCAACGCTGGTCCAGTGCCTGTTCCAGCGCCAGCAGCGCCGGCTCATCCCAGTCCAGCGCCACCGCACGGCTGGCATAGGCGCCCACCACGTCCGGGGTGGGGCGCAGCGCCTTCGGGGTGGCCTCCCACTGTGCGGCCAGCGCGTTGACGTCGGCCGCTTCCAGCAGCGCCTGTGCGGCCAGGCGTGCCTCCAGTTCGCTGTTCGCGTCGGCCGGCAGCACCTTGCTCTGGCGCAGCGCACCCAGCTGGCCATACGCTTCGTGGGCGCGGCCGGCCTGTGCCAGCGCTTCGGTACGCAGCCACAGGCCGCGTGGTGGCAGCGGCTGGATCGCCGCTACGTCCAGCGCGTTGATCGCATCGACCGGCAGATCGCGCGCCAGCAGCTGTTCGGCGCGCAGCAGTGCCTGCAGGGTGGCGTCACTTTCACCCAGGCGCTGCAGCAGCGCCTCTCCGGCGGGGCCATCGGCCCGTGCCTGCGCGCTGCGCACGGCGGTGGCCAGTGCCACCGCGCTCACTTCCGGGTCCCTGGCGGCGCCGTCCAGCAGCTTCTCCGCACGCTGCCACTGGCCATGCTCGTAGGCCTGCAGGCCGTCGATCAGGCGCACCCGGCCCTGCTTGCGGCGGTAGCGGCCCCAGGCACGGAACGGTGCAGCGATCAGGCTCCACAGCAGCCACAGCACCAGCACCGTGATCACTGCCAGCAGCGCTACCTTCGGCAGGTTGCTGTGATAGTCGTAGCCGCCGTAGCGCAGGGTCACTTCGCCGAAGCGGTTCAGGTCATCGGCGCCGAGCCATTGCGCGGCGACCACGCCGATGGCCACGGCCAGCAACAGCACGACCAGGGATTGCAGTGGTTTCATGCGGGCTTACCTCCGGTCGGTCTGGGTGCGCAGTTGTTGCAGGGTGCTGCCAAGGACAGCGTCGTTGGCCTGCAGCGGCAGTTCGCGCAAGGCCTTCAGTTCAGCACGTTGCGCGCGCAGGGCCGGTGAATCCGGCCAGCGCCGCTGTGCCCACTGCTCCACGCGGTCCAGAGCGGTGTTGCGGCCCGCGCGGTCGCCGCGCTCGATCGCGGCGCGCGCCAACGTCAATTCCAGCTGCAGGGCATCGTCGGCGTTGCGCTGTTCGGCGGCCGTCAGCGGGCCGTTCTGGCGGCTCGGGGTGATGTCCACGAACGGTGCCAGCGTGGCCTGCCACCAGGGCTTGGCGGTGCTGCTGCCGGTCGTGCCGGTGATCTGCGAGGGCAGGCCCTGCAGCGCGCGGGCCACGGCATCCAGGCGCTGCAGCGACTGCACGCGCGGGCCGGTGCCGAGCGCATCCAGCGCCTCGCGCTCCTGCACCAGCGCCTGGCGCAGGTTCAGGCCATCAGCGTCGGGCAGTTCGGCCAGTGCGGTGGCCGCCTGTGCATACAGGCGGCGTGCGCCGTCCACGTCGTCGGCGTAGTTCAGACGCTGCGCAGCCTGGGTCAGCAGCAGCTCGGCCTCGTCGCGCTGCACCGCCTGGCGGCCCTGGTTGGCGCTGTCGGCCAGCTTGGCCAGGTTCTCTTCCAGCAAAGCGCTGCGCTGCGAGAGTCCCAGCATCTCGTCGCGCAGCACGCGGTTGGTGGTCGCCGCGTCCTGCAGGCGCTGGCTGGTCGCACGCTGGTCACGGCGCAGCGCATCCAGCGTGGCCTCCAGGCCCTTCAGCTGTACGGCGGTGGTCTGTGCCTGCGCTGCCTGTTCGTTCTGTTGCTGCTGCCAGACGTACCAGCCGGCATAGCCGCCCGCGCCGAGCACGACCACGGCGGCCAGCGGCAGCAGCCAGCGCACGGGTCGATGGGGTGGGGGTGCGGGCGGAGTATCGTTCATCAGGCTTCCTTGTCGGCAACGTCGCCGGTCGGGGTGCCGGCAGGCTGCGTTGTGCACAGCATCACCGTTGCCGACGGCAGCGGCAAGCGTGATCCACGTCCCTGTTCAGGTCGCTGCCGGGACGGTGAGCGTGGCGTGTGCAGCGGCCACCAGCTGCGCAGCGGTGGGGCCGGCGCTGCGTGTGATGCGCTGCAGGCCGAGCGCCTGCGCCTGTTCGCCGAGGCGGTCACTGGCAACCACCACGCGGGCAGACGCCCGCAGGCGCTGCTGCCCGGCCGGCGGAAGCTGTTGCCAGAAATGCTGCAGCGCTTCGCCACTGCTCACGGCCAGTACCCACGGCTGTGCTGAATGCGCCAATCGCGCCAGCGTTCGCGGGGGCAGTCGCAGCAGGCGACGCTTGTAGACGTCGGCACGTTCGATCGTGGCGCCCGCCGCCTGCAGCTGCGCGGCAATCAGGCCACGCCCGGCGGGCGCGGTCACCAGTCCGATGCGCAGGCCCTGTACGTCGGCCAGCACCGGCAGCGCCAGCAGGCCTTCACTGTCCATCCGCTGCGGCGCGTGCACCTCGGTGATGCCATGTGCCTGCAATGCGCGCGCAGTGCCTTCGCCCACGGTCAGCCACGGGCTGCGCTGCACGCCGGCCAGCGGCAGCAGGGACGCGGCTGCGGCAACGGCGGCCGGGCTGGTGAACACCACCCGGTCGCAGTTCAGCGCGCGTTGCAGCTGGCGCACCACAGCCGTGCCCTGCAGGCGCTGCAGGCGCCAGGGCGCCAGGGCCAGGACATTCCCGCCCAGCCCGGCAACGGCGCGGCGCAGCGCCACGTTCTGGCCCCGCGGGCGCAGCGAGATCAGGGTCCAGCGCGGGCCGGAACGGGTGGCGCCAGTGGGTATCGTATGGTCGACCATTGCCTGCATTATGCGGGCCCTTCGTTGTCGTGGTC
The DNA here is from genome assembly GCF_052149045.1 of Stenotrophomonas maltophilia group sp. RY12688. NCBI lineage: Bacteria > Pseudomonadati > Pseudomonadota > Gammaproteobacteria > Lysobacterales > Lysobacteraceae > Stenotrophomonas > Stenotrophomonas maltophilia group sp. RY12688. The sequence goes on from NZ_CP197389.1 coordinate 138,031, forward strand.
GCTGCTCCGATGTCCGTTGATGCCCTGACTTCCTCGTTGGCCGCCCTGCAGGACGTGCTGGACTGCATGCCGGCGGTCCGCGCCATGCAGATCCAGCTCGACGGCTATGCCGATGGCGTGCTGCGCATCACCGCGCCGCTGGCGGCCAACGTCAACGACAAGGGCAACGCCTTCGGCGGCAGCCTGGCCTCGGTGCTGACCCTGTCCGGCTGGGCGCTGGTCAGCCTGCGCCTGCGCCTGGCCGGCCACGATGCCGAGGTCTATGTGGCCGACAGCAACCTGCGCTATCTGGCGCCGGTCTATGAGGACCTGCACGCCCACGCCGAAGCGGCCGAAGCCACCGGCTGGGACGCCTTCCTGAATACCTTCCGGCAGCGCCGCAAGGCCCGCATCAGCATCATCGCCACCCAGCCCGGTGCCGATGGCAAGCCCGCCGCCGAATTCAGCGGTCGCTTTGTTGCCTTCGCCAAAGGGTAGGATGGCAGGCTGACGTTCTGGGGAAACCACCGATGCGCCGCCTCATCCAGTTCCTGATGTATTCCCTGCTGCTGGCCAGTGCCGTGGCCTCGGCCGACGACCTCAGCCGCAAGCAGCGCAAGCTGCTGGAAGAGACCCAGATCGCCTACGGGGCGACCATCCGCTGGGGCAGCATGGACGATGCCATCGGCTACCTCGACCCCAAGCTGCGCAAGGAAAAGCCGCCGACCGAGTTCGAGCTCAACCGATACGCGCAGCTGCGCGTGTCGTCCTATCGCGAGCGCAGCAGCGCCTCGCTGGACGGTGGCCTGGTCGAGCGCCGGGTCGAAATCGGGGTGATCAACCAGAACACCCAGGCCGAGCGCACCGTGGTCGTGGTCGAGCGCTGGCGCTGGGATCCGGAGGCCAAGCGCTGGTGGCAGACCGCCGGCCTGCCGGACCTGTGGAAGGGGCAGTGACGGGCCGCGTCCGGCTTGTGCGACAATCGGCGCCCGCTTAATCGACCCGTGACCTGAGTGAATTACGAAGAGTTGCTGGCCTTTGCAGGCCGAAACCCGATGCTGTCCGCGGCCCTGGTCGGCCTGACCGTGGCCATCATCGTCACCGAGATCCGCCGCCTGTTCCGGGGCTTCAAGGGCATCAAGCCCGCCGAACTGACCCAGCTGATGAACGCGGGCGGCACGGTGGTGGTCGACCTGTCGGCCAGCGGTGACTTCGAAAAGGGCCACATTGCCGGCAGCCGCAATGCCCAGGCCAGTGCCTTCGGCCCGGAAAACAAGCTGGTGGCCAATGCCAAGCAGTCGCCGGTGGTGCTGGTGTGCCGCAGCGGCAACGCTTCGGAAACCGCCGCCAAGGCGCTGAAGAAGGCCGGTTTCGAGAAGGTCTACGTGCTCGATGGCGGCATTCCCGCCTGGCAGCAGGCCGAACTGCCGCTGGTCAAGGGCCGCAACTGATTGCCGCAGGTGGCGGATCCGGCCTTGTCTGGGCCTGGTCCCGCCCCCATCGCAGTAGTTCGACCATCGTTTTCATTGCATTCACCTGGAGTTACTGGAAATGTCCGAAGAGATCACCAACGGCGCCGCTGCGCCGGTCGATGCCGCTACCGGCCCCGCTTTCACCGTCGAGAAGATCTACGTCAAGGACGTCTCCTTCGAGTCGCCGAACGCGCCGACCATCTTCAATGACCAGGTGCAGCCGGAGCTGCAGCTGAACCTGAACCAGCAGGTGCAGCGCCTGGGTGAGAACGCCTTCGAAGTCGTGCTGGCCGTGACCCTGACCTGCCAGGCCGGTGAGCGCACCGCCTACGTGGCCGAAGTGAAGCAGGCCGGCGTGTTCGGCCTGGTCGGCCTGGACCCGCAGTCGATCGACGTGCTGCTCGGCACCCAGTGCCCGAACATCCTGTTCCCGTACGTGCGCCAGCTGATCAGCGACCTGATCCAGGCCGGCGGCTTCCCGCCGTTCTTCCTGCAGCCGATCAACTTCGAAGGCCTGTACGCAGAAACCCTGCGCCAGCGCCAGGAGCAGGGCGACGCACCGTCGCTGGCTGACTCCGAGCCGGCCGGCAACGCCTGATTCCTGCCGCGACGTCACGGATGAGCACTCCCGCTGACAAGATCGCCGTGCTCGGCGCCGGTTCCTGGGGAACCGCGCTGGCCAGCCTGCTCGCACGGCACGGTCACCCGACCGTGCTGTGGGGGCGCGACGCGGCCGTGGTCGAGGCCATCGACCAGCGCCACGAGAACCCGCGCTACCTGCCGGGCATCCCGCTGCCGGACAGCCTGCGTGCCACCACCGATCTGGCGTCGGCGGTGCAGGGCGCGGCCTGGATCCTGGTGGTGACGCCGTCGCACGCGTTCGGCGAGACCGTGCGTGCGCTGGCGCCGCTGCGACCGGCCGGTGCCGGCGTGGCCTGGGCCACCAAGGGCTTCGAACCCGGTTCGGGCCGTTTCCTGCATGAAGTGGCGCGCGAAGTGCTGGGTGAGGATGTGCCGCTGGCCGTCGTCACCGGGCCGTCGTTCGCCAAGGAAGTCACGCAGGGCCTGCCGACCGCGATCACCGTGCACGGCGACGTGCCCGAGTTCGCGCAGACGGTGGCCGAGGCGATGCATGGCCCGGCGTTCCGCGCCTACACCGGCGACGACATGGTCGGTGCCGAGCTGGGCGGCGCGATGAAGAACGTGCTGGCGGTGGCCACCGGCGTGGCCGATGGCATGCAGTTGGGCCTCAACGCCCGTGCCGGCCTGATCACCCGCGGCCTCAACGAAATGCTGCGCCTGGCCGCTGCGATCGGCGCCAAGCCGGAAACGCTGATGGGCCTGGCCGGCCTGGGCGATCTGGTGCTGACCTGCACCGGCGACCTGTCGCGCAACCGCCGCCTGGGCCTGGCCCTGGGCCGCGGCCAGACGCTGCAGGATGCCGTGCGCGAGATCGGTCAGGTGGTCGAGTCGGTGCAAACCGCCGACGAAGTGATGCGACAGGCACGCCGCCATGGCATCGACCTGCCGATCTCCGACGGTGTGCGTGCCGTGCTGCATGGCGAGCAGACCCCGGAAGAAGGCTTGCGCGCACTGCTGGCGCGGGAACAGAAACCGGAGTATCCGGACACGCTGTTCAAGTGAATCGAAAAACCCCGGCCAGGTGCCGGGGTTTTTTCTTGTGCGCCTCATCCACGCATGGCGTGGATCCAGGACGGAACCCGCTTCTGGTAGCGGCCAACCTTGGTTGGCGCCCAGTAGCGCCGGGCCATGCCCTGCGGAATCCCTCACCGCGCCGGCGGCGGCGCGTTGCTGTTGTCCATGTCCGAAAAGATCAGCCAAGGCCCATCACGCTCACGCTTCAGCGTGAGCGTGAACTTGCCGGTATCGCCCACGTTGTTGCCGTAGCTGTACGCACCGACGATGTAACCCGTGTTCCCCTCCACCGCATATGCCAAGGCACGCAACCGCAACGGACTGCCGCCCTGTCCGGCATATGCAGCCTCGATCGCAGTGCGCCCGCGCACGGGTGGCTGGTTGCTCTGCAGCACAAAGCCATCCTCGGCGAAGAGCGCAGCCAGTGCCCTGGCATCACCCCCGCGCCACGCCTGCTCGTAGTTGCGCAGCACACGGTCCAGCGGTGCGGGCAGGGCTGCGTCCGGGAGAGGCTGCGCAGGCTCCGCGCCTTCTGCATCGTGGACATTTGCCGGCGATGCCATCAGCAGGGCACTGCAGAAGATCATGGCGAGTCGTGTGCGGCGCATGCGTCCAGGCCCTGGCGATGATGGGAAGACTTCAGACGCATCCTAGCGCGCCGCTGGTTAGAATCACGCGGCCGCCGATTCGGTGGATGCAGCGCAGATCAGACAAGGACACGCGATGAAGACGCGAATCACAGGGATGGCGATGATGGCCGCGCTGCTGGCAGCCTGCGGACAGGCACCGGAGAAGACTGGCGAGGCCGCGCCTGCTGCGGCGCCAGCACCAACCACCGAAGCTCTGGCCGCCACGGCCACGGTGGTCGAGAAGGAACCGTCCATCGAAGACAGCGTGGATCCCGCGGTGTGGGACAACGAAGGTGAACCGGAAGACCCCAGTGCCGGCGGCGAACAGACCTGTGCGGACAATCCGCTGGCGACCCACTTCTTCACCCTGGTCGGCGGCAGTACCGTGGACGACTGCGGCCGCAAGGACCCGAAGGTGCTGGCGGCCTTCAACAGCCTGATGAAGGGTACTTCGGCAGCCGAATCCAGCGACAAGGAGATTCCCTCGCTGCGCCAACGCCTGTTGAGCGGACCCAGTGGGCCCGGCGAGCTGCTGGTGCTGCAAGGCGAGCCATGGTGGTTCTACACCGCTTGCCAGGCCCACGACTGCCCCGGCACCGCGTTGGCGATGCTGTATTCGCCGACGGAAGCGAAGATGGTCGGCCGTCTTACCGCGCGCTGCCGTGTGTGGTGGCTGGGCGAGCCGACGGCGGAACAACGTGAGCAGATCGAACAGCGCCAGCCACTGCAGGATGCCGCGTTGAAGGAAGACAGCGCGCTCTGCGAGTGATGTGGCGCCGGCGTCACCCGTCCGGCTGCATGCGCGCGCTGGCCTGTGCGTTCATCGTCAGGCACGCCATGATCAGCCCTTCCATCACCCGGTCGCCCACGTACTCGGCCTCCGCGCCGTTCTGACGCACGCGCTCGGCCGCCAGCAGCAGCTCCAACGTCACGCGTTGGCCGGCCAGTGCACAGTCCGCATCGGCCAGCGCCATGCAACGGCCCGGCATCTGGTGACGCTCCGGCCAGGGTTGGCCATCGGCGGCCGCGCCTTTGCCGATGCGGTGAAGCGTGGCGATGAAGGCGTTCGGGTCGGTCGCAGCCGCGTGCTTTGAGGGCTCACCGCCAGTGGCGGACGAGCGATGCGGATGCAGGCGGGGGAAGTCCGGTGAGGTCATGGCAGTGCTCCGTGCAGGACAGACGGTAGCCGCCACGCAAAGGTGGCGGGCGGAGACGTGGCTCGAAAACCGGGAGATCACGAACAAGACCGGCAGGCGCAAGGCCTCCACGCTCCGCCCGCCATAGCCGGCAGACGGAATGCCAGCCGGCGCCACGCGGGGTGACGCCGGCTGGCAAGCGCAAACAACGTTCGTGATCTGACGGGTTTTCGAGGCCCGGCCACCCGTCTTCCGGTGGCCCGCCATCTGTACCGCTGTCGCTGCGCAACGCCAATCAGACGAGTTGCAAACAGCGTTTGATCGAAGACGCTTTCAGCATTCTTGCACGCTGTTAAGCCGTCGCGGACGCAGGTGCCGCAACGTCCGTAGCAGCATGGAGAATATGCGACATGATTCGAACTTGATGACAGGGATGTGGGTACCCCACCAGGCCGATGACGACAGTGCGCAGCGAAGAACGTAAATCGAACTCGCCCCACTCTGGTTGTCAGCGCTCTTCGGGTCCTTCGTACCAAGCCTGAGTACGGTTCACGATCCGCACCACGGACAGCATGACCGGTACCTCGATCAGCACACCCACCACGGTGGCCAGCGCCGCTCCCGAGTGCACGCCGAACAGTCCCACCGCTGTGGCCACAGCCAGTTCGAAGAAGTTGCTCGCACCAATCAGCGCTGACGGGCCGGCCACGCAATGCGCCACGCCCAGACGGCGGTTCAGAAGGTAGGCCAGGCCCGAAGTGAAATAGACCTGGATCAGGATCGGCACCGCAATCAGCGCGATCACCAGCGGTTGCTTCACGATCTGCTGGCCCTGGAACCCGAACAGCAGCACCAGCGTCAGCAGCAGGGCGGACAGCGACAGCGGGCCCAGCCGTCGAAGCGCACGCTGCAGCCCCGTCTCACCGCTGCGCGAAAGGATCCAGCGCCGCAGCAACGCGGCCACCAGCACGGGCACCACGATGTAGAGGCCAACCGACAACAGCAGGGTGTCCCACGGCACGCTGATCGCCGACAGGCCCAGCAGCAGCGCAACCACCGGCGCGTAGGCAACCACCATGATCGCGTCGTTCAACGCCACCTGGCTCAGGGTGAAGTTGGCATCACCGCGGCACAGGTTGCTCCACACGAACACCATGGCGGTGCAGGGCGCGGCCGCCAGCAGGATCAGCCCGGCGATGTAGCTGTCGATCTGTGCTGCAGGCAACCAGTCCGCGAAGGCATGGCGCAGGAACAGCCAGCCCAGCAGCGCCATCGAGAACGGCTTCACGGCCCAGTTGATGAACAGCGTCACGCCGATGCCCTTCCAGTGCTGCTGCAACTGGCGCATCGCAGTGAAGTCGACCTTCAGCAGCATCGGGATGATCATCAGCCAGATCAGCACCGCAACCGGCAGGTTGACTTTGGCCACTTCGGCGGAGGCCAGCACCGCGAAGGCATCGGGCAGGACGTGGCCCAGCAGCGTGCCCATCGCAATGCACAGCACAACCCACAGCGTCAGGTGTCGCTCGAACAGGCTCATGGCAGTGGCACCGTCATTGTGCGCCGTCGGTCGGCAGCAGCTGGCCGATCCGGTCCAGCGCGTGCTGCAGCGCTTCGCGTTCGGACCACACCGATTCGGGCAGTGCGAGCAGCGCACGCAGGCGCGTTTTCACGATGGCATGGGCCAGTGCGAAGGCCGCGGCCTTGTCGGCATCGCTGCCTGCCACGGCGGCGGGATCGGGCAGGCCCCAGTGGCTGCGGATGAAGTCACCGAACACCACAGGGCAGGCTTCGGCAGCGGCCGCGTCACACACGGTGATCACCAGATCCATCGGGGCCGCATCTACGAACTCATCCCACGACTTGCTGCGCAGCCCTTCAATGGGCATTCCTTCGGCCTGCAACTGGGCGAGCGCGAAGGGATTGATCTGGCCAGTGGGCTGGCTGCCCGCACTGAAAGCCCTGAAGCGATCGCCGCCCCAGGCGCGCAGGGTGGCTTCAGCCAGCACGCTGCGCGCGCTGTTGCCGGTGCAGAGGAACAGGACATTGCGGGTCATGTGGCTTCCGTGGTCAGTGAGTGGCTTGGACATGCAAAGCGCGCTTGCCGGGCAGAGACTAGTGAACTCGGCAGAGCTGCGGATCGCCTCGGCTATCTGCGCGCGATCGCATCCGGCATAGCCGTGCCGCGCGAACCATGGGCCTGCCGACGTTGTCAGCAGCACCAGTTCCCTGACCTGCATGCGGCGGGCCATGTCCTCGGCCGCTGACAGCAACGCGCGCCCAAGGCCGGTATTGCGTCGGTCGTCGGACACCACCAGCGAGCGAAGCAGGGCCGACGCGCCGAAGATCTGCAATCCAACGGCACCCACGGGAACGCCGTCGAGGTCTGCGACGAGAAACGCCACCTCGCTGCTTTCCAGATCGGCCACGGGCAACTGCGCCTGCTGCAGAAGGTCACGGATGGAGCACAGGTCGTCGCGCGTGCCTGCACGAATCACCGGGTCGGGTTTCATCTCAGCACCTGCATGCCGGTTCGCTCACCGTGCACCGCTCATCCGGGGAGCCCGAGCAGCAGTTGTGCGTCAGGTACTGGACCAAGCCGTTCATCGCATCGAAGTTGGCGCGGTAGCAGACGTGGCGGCCTTGGCTTTCGCTCTCCACCAGCCCGGCCTGCACCAGCTCCTTCAGGTGGAAGCTGAGCGTGGCTGGGGGTACCTGCAGGGCCGTGGCGATGTCGCCCGCCATGCGCCCTGCCGGGCCCGCCTCCACCAGCAGTCGGAAGGCAGCCAGGCGGGTGGCATGGCCGAGGGCGGTCAGGGCGGTGATTGCATTAGATGTTTCCATATTTCTAGAATAGTCGAATGAATGAGCCAATCACAAGCCTGGACCTGCCCAACCTGCTGGAATCGTCATTGCCCCAGCCCAATCATCACCAGCTCGCCGCGGCAGATCTGGGGCCGCCACGCATTCTCCTGCTCTACGGCTCGCTGCGGCCCCAGTCGTTCAGCCGCAAGCTTGCGCTGGAAGCCGAGCGGCTGCTGCGCCACCTGGGGTGCGAAACCCGGGTGTTCGATCCGCATGCGCTGCCGATGCTGGACAGCGTGGACAGGAATCACCCCGAAGTGCAGCGACTGCGCGAATGGTCACAGTGGTCGGAAGGGCAGGTCTGGGTCAGCCCCGAGCGGCATGGCACGGTCACCGGCGTGTTCAAGAACCAGATCGACTGGTTGCCGCTGGAAGATGGCAGCGTGCGGCCCACGCAGGGCAGGACGCTGGCGGTGATGCAGGTGAGCGGCGGCTCGCAGTCGTTCAATACCGTCAACACGTTGCGCGTGCTCGGCCGCTGGATGCGCATGCTGACCATCCCCAACCAGTCGTCGGTGGCCAAGGCCTGGCAGGAATTCGATGACGACGGCCGGATGAAACCCTCGCCGTACTACGATCGGGTGGTGGACGTGATGGAAGAACTGGTGAAGTTCACGCTGCTGACGCGGGGCCGGTCGGACTACCTGGTGGACCGCTACAGCGAGCGGAAGGGCGACGCGCACGCCGCGGCCTTGGCGCGGGCTGCAGGGGCGACGGCTTCCTGAGTTCCAGCACGCGCGCTACCTGCTCGCGCGCTGCGCGCCCTTGCTGTTCTCGTCCTTTGCATCGCCACGGCTCTGCGCGAACGCCGGGAACGTCTTCGCGATCGAATCCTTGTCCGGCAGGATGTAGAACACACCGCCCTTCTGGAACGTGGATTGCACGATCTGTTCGTAGAAGCCGGGCGAAACGTTGATGCAGCCGTGGGTGACGCGGTTGTCGTCCGGCGTCGGCGTCGCCAGTCGTTCGGCGCGCTTTTCCTTCGGGCTGCCCGGTGGCAGCGGATGCATCGAGACGGCGGAATCGTAGTCCACCCACAGCACGCGCCCGGCATCGTCGGAGGGGCCATAGGCGCCAATGAAGCGGCCCGCAGGCGTGGTGCGGTCGTGGCCGGGAATCGCGCTCAGAGCAAGCTTGGCGACGCCCGGTGCGGAATGATCGCCGATGGCCGAACCGAACAGTGCCGGCGCGGCGCCGCGCAGCTTGCCGTCGCCGCCGAAGACCAGGACCTGCGCGGCGGCCTTGTCCATGATCGCGAACGGATAACCCTGATTGTCCTTGCTGGCGACCACCCAGCCGGCCAGCTCGATCACTGTTTCGGAGACGCTCTGGTCGGGCGGAAGTTCATCAACGGCGGCCGCCTGTGGTGCGGGTGCGTCCTTGTCCCTGGCGTTGGCTACGCCGCTGCATGCAACGGCCAGTGCCACGGCCAGAGTGGCGTGCAGGGCGCGGTGTGCAGGGGAGGAGGAGGTACGAATGAGACGGCTCCTGGCAATGCAGATCTGAGGTGGAAGGACGCCAGTGGCCGGCGAGGGCCACTGGCTCCCGATACACAGGTGGATCAATTCAAACAGTGAGGGAGCGATCAGCCGCGCGGCTTGCGTCCGACGGGTGCCCTTTCAAGCTGCTGCACGCGGCCTTCGATCTGGTCCAGGCGCTGGTTGGCCTGCTGTGCCGACTGGTTGGCGGACTCGGCACTCTGTGCAGCGCCCTGCACCTTTACATCGAGCTGATCGAGGCGCGAGTTGATGGTTGCGAACTCGTCCTTGTAGGTGGCACAAGCGCCAAGGCTCACGGTGGCGATGAGCGCGACAGCAAGTGCGCGGGCCGTCTTCATGTGTTGCGGGTTCAGGTTCATTGCACTCCCTCCTTCGTCTGGGGAAGCTGGAATATAGCGGCGTTTGTTCCCCACGCTGACAAGCGCTTTCAGCTGAAGTTGGAAGACGTGGAAGGGTTGTGAAATATGTTCGTCAGCGAAGCTTAACGAGTGAGATCAGGCGAGCTGATGTGCGCAGAGGCGACGGCCTTGCGGTTGCTCGAATCGCCCAATTCATCAGCCTGAAGACGGCCTCATTCTTTCCCGTTTTCCACTGGCCCACACGTCGGGCGCCATTCACTTGCGGCGAACAATGCCGGCGCACTTTCCGGGCGCACCTCCAGCAGCGTGGCGACGGCACCGGCTTTGTCATCGGTGCGGGCAACGTAGTCAGCGGCAATGCGGTAGCCGATCCAGTAACCAAGATCGCCGCGGCGCGTTTCGTCGCCCGCTCCGTTGTAGAGCCATTGCGACAGATCAGTACCGGCGCTGTCCCGGGCGAACTGGCGTTCCAGGGCGCATTCGCGGCCCTGCGTCCAACGACGCAGATGCGCGTTGGCCGGTTGCCCCGAGATCAGTTCGCCCACGTACTCGGCGCCTCCTTCCAGCAGCGTCTGATAGAGCAGGGTCGGTTGCGCGACATCGACGCTCGCACCGGGCTGCTGCACGTCCACGTACTCATGGGCGATCAGGTGCACGAAACGATCGCCGATGTCGGGCTGCATCCAGTCGGCGTTGCACAGCGCCTCCAGTCCGATCACCACGCCGTCGGGGGTGGTGACACCGCCGCTGTTTCCCCGACCCACCAGCACGGTGACCGGCGGAAAACGTGCGGAGGGAAGCAGCGTGCCCAACCGATCGAGTGCCTTGGCAACCCGCTCGCGGATCTCCGGCAGCGCCGTCGCACAGGTACGGGCTTTGGCAAACAGCGCAGGTTTGTGCTGGATCGCATCTGCAAGACGATCCATCGAGCCGATACGGCTGTCAGTGAAGCTGCGTAGTGCATCCGTACCCGCATGCAGATAGCCGCGCTGCAGATCGTCGGCACTTGGCTTCCCTCCGCTTGCATCCAGCACGCTGAAGAAGCGCGCGACATCGTCGGTCTGAATCACGATGCGCCCGGAAGGGCGGGTACGCTCGGCTGCGTTGGCTACCTGCAGCATCATCGGCAGGGCGAAGAGCAGCAAAGCCCGCACTGTGCGCCGGGCATGAAGCGGAAACAGCAGTGACGCGATGGATGCATGCGGCATGAGGAGTTCCCTGAACGCCAGCCTTATTTATACACCAGTCAGTTCAATATTCAGGGTCGATTAGACCCCCTAACGGATAATTCACACCTGTCGACCGCCTCCTCTCTCTCCCCCTCCCGGGAGGCGGCCGACGAAACCAAAATAATTAAAGGTGTGTCCCGATGAACAAGAATTCGCTGCTCGCCCTGGGTCTTCTGGTTGCCCTGCCGTTCGCTGCATCGGCAACCGATGGCCTGTCGTACAACTACGTTGAAGGCGGCTATGTGAACACCGATGCCAAGGGCGGCGACGCCGATGGCTGGAAGGTGAAGGGTTCCGTGGCGGTGCACCCGAACTTCCACATCTTCGGCGACTACAGCGCGCAGGAGACCGACACGTTCAAGAACGACGTCGACCAGTGGCGCATCGGTGCCGGCTACAACTACGGCATCGCACCGAACACCGACCTGGTGGCGCGTGTCGCGTACCAGAAGTTCGACATGAAGCACGGCCTGGACTTCAACGGCTACTCGACCGAAGTCGGCGTGCGTACCGCGTTCAACCCGTACGTGGAAGGCTACGTGATGGCCGGCTACGAGGACTACGCCAAGAAGCACGGTATCAACCCGGACGGCGAGTTCTACGGCCGCGTCGGCGCCACCGCCAAGTTCAACCAGAACTGGGGCCTGAGTGGCGAAGTGAAGCTGGCCAAGGCCGGCGACCGCGAGTGGTTCGTGGGCCCGCGCTTCACCTGGTAACAAACGCCTGTCGTTAGAGCGTGTTGTGCTGGCGTGTGACTCTCTCTCTCTCCCACACGCCAACCGAAGCCCGGCCTCGCGCCGGGCTTCTTCTTTTCTGTGCATCCGGTAGAGTGCAGGGCCGCAGGGCGGTCCTGCAGAGCCTGGCGCGGCGGATTCCAGCGCAATCACGATCAAGGGACATGATGAAGATGAAGGCGATCACTGCTGTGGCAGCACTGCTGCTGCTGGGAACGGCGCAGGCGCGTTCGAGCGCCGAGTGGAATCTGAAAGGCGCCAACCGTTCGGAAGGCCGGGTTGTGCTGACCCTGGTGAGCAAGACGCCCGAACTGACACCAGCCAACCGGCAGGCGGCCGAACAGACCGCAACGCGCCAGTGTGCAACCTGGGGCCTTCCCGCTGCCGAACTGAACGGTGAGATCGAGCGTGCGTGCGATGGGCGCAGCCGTTTCGGCAAGTGCAAGCGGTGGCAGTTCACCATGCCCTTGCAGTGCAGTGCCGCGGTTTCACAGTGACGTCGTGTCGTTTGCCGCAGGGCATGGGGGTGCCCCGGCGAGGTGTTCGACTGGCTGCGCGAACGCGGTCTGCCAAGCGGTCGCTGCCAGCGTATCGCCCGGAGTGGGCCGCAGCAGTTCCATGTAGCGCAGGAATGCACGGTACTGCGCGCAGGACGGAACGAGAACTGCTCCGTCGCCGGTCAGGCGGTTCCGCTATGATCCCGGCACGTCGCCATTGACGATGCACCCGCCTCAAGCCAGCAGGAACTGCCGTGAACACCCAGCCCGCCCAGATCACCGCTCTCAATCACACGCCCGACAACGAGCCGCAGCAGATCACCGCGCCACTCACCCATTCGGCGGCGTTCCTGGTGCTGAAGGTGAAGGACGACGTGGCGTCGATCGCCAAGGCGCGCGAGGTGCTGGCCAGCACTGATGATCTGATCAAGAACACCGCCATCCGCGAGATCGAGCGCACTTTCACCTGCAACGTGGCCATCGGCCATCGCGTGTGGCAGCCGCTGGTGGGCTCCACGCCGCCACGCGAGCTGAAGCCGTTCCGCGAGATCAAGGGCGCGACCCACACCGCTGTGTCCACGCCCGGTGACCTGCTGTACCACATCCGCGCACGCACCATGGACCTGATCGTGGCGTTCGAGCGCAACCTGCTGATGGCCTTCGGTGATGCGGTCGAGGCGGTCGATGACGTGGCCGGCTTCCGCTACTTCGATGGCCGCGACCTGCTCGACTTCGTCGATGGCACCGCCAACCCGGAAGGACTGTCGCTGCCGGAAGCCACCATTGTTGGCGATGAAGACCCGGAGCATGCCGGTGGCAGCTACGTGGTGGTGCAGAAGTACCTGCACAACCTCGATGCCTGGCGCGCGCAGAAGACCGAGGCGCAGGAGGCGATCATCGGACGCACCAAGCACGACAACATCGAGCTGGATGATGCGCCGGCCGATGCGCAGAAATCGCACAAGACGCTGTGCACCATCGAAGACGCTGACGGCGAGCACGAGATCCTGCGTGACAACATGCCGTTCGCCAACCCGGGCCGTGGCGAGTACGGCACCTACTTCATCGGCTACACGCGCCGCCTGTGGGTGATCGAGAAGATGCTCGAGCGCATGTTCATCGGCAATCCCGCGCCGCTGCACGACCGCATCCTCGACTTCTCCACCGCCACCACCGGCGTGACCTTCTTCGCGCCGTCGCGCAAGGTGCTGGCCGACCTGGGCGAGTGATCGCGCCGGGCCATCACGGCCCGCCATCTGCCTGTCATCTATGGCGCCGACCATGGCGCGCTGGATGGGAGTGCAGGAGGCTGGCGATGGTCATGGCAGGGAACAGGACCGGCGTACGCCGCTGGTGGCGGCCACTTGCCGCGTTGTTCGGGGCATTGGCACTGGGGAGTGCCAGCGTTTCCGCGCAGGAGGCTCCCGCACACTGGATGGCCTACGCCACCACCGTGGGTGGCCAACTGCAGCAGCGCCTGCAGCAGGAGCAGGACCCGCAGGCGCAGCGCGTGCTGGAATGGCTGCAGGCACATCCGGACACACCGACGCCGCTACCGGTAAGCCTGTGGATCGCCGCGGACGGCCGCATTTCGAAACTGGAATTCGACAGCCTGGGTGATGCCCAGGTCGATGCCGACCTGCGCGCGACGCTGCAGGCTGCGCCGTTGCAGGCGGCCCCACCGGCCGACATGCGCCAGCCGCTGCGTCTGGGTTTGGCCCTGAGCCCGTAGATCCACGCCATGCGTGGATGGCGCGCCGATTGCCCGCAACAGCCACGCATGGCGTGGCTCTACTGCGTTGCCACCTGCGGCTCGCGCGCGGCCGCGCTCCATGCGCGCAGGCCGAACACGGCCAGGCCGAGGAAGAACACGTACAGCGCGGCGGTCACATGCAGCGACTTGAACAGGTACGCACCCACATAGACCACGTCCACGGCGATCCATACCCACCAGCAGGCGACGTGGCGGCGTGCCTGCCACCACTGGCCGACCAGGCTCAGTGCGGTCAGCATCGCGTCCAGCCACGGCAGCGCGGCATCGGTGAAGGTGTGCATCCCGGCGCCCAGCATCACGCCGCCGCACAGGCCGATGGCCAGGTCACGCAAGAGCTTGCCGCGCGCCAGCGGCACGATGCGGATGCTGCCCTCATCGGCGGCGTGCTGGCGCCAGTTGAGCCAGCCATAGACCAGGAAGCCACCGAAGGCGACCTGCAGCAGGGTGTCCGAGTACAGCTTGGCCTCGGCGAACACCAGGCCATACAGCGTGACCGACAGCAGGCCCACCGGCCATGCAGACAACCGGCGGCGGGCCATCAGCCAGACGCCGAGGATGCTGCACAGCGCGGCGCTCCACTCGAGCATCACGCTGCTCACAGCGCGAACGTCACCGACAGGCGGGCCTGTCGTGGTGCACCGGGGAACAGGTAGTAGTCACCGCCGCTGCTGCCGGTATCACGCCAGTAGAAGCGGTTGAACAGGTTGTCCACTGACAGGTTCCAGGTCACCGCGCGCTCGTGCAGGCGATGCTGGAAGCGCAGGCCGGCATCGAATACCGAATAGTCCGGTGCGCGCACGCCGCCGTCGGCACGTGCCACGTTGGCACCGGCATAGCGCCAGCCGCCGGTCACGTCCAGGCCCCGCACGAACGGCAGCGCGTAGGCCACGTGCACGCTGGCGCGTACCTTCGGCACGTTCACCAGCTGATGGCCTTCATAGGCTGGCGTGCCGGTGTCGCGCGCACGCGCCTGCAGCACGCTGGCGCTGGCCACGATCTGCAATGCATCCGTCAGCTGACCGTTGGCGGTCAGCTCCAGCCCGGTGTGGGTCTGCGTGCCTTCCTCGACGAAGGTGTAGCCCACGTCGCTGTTGTCCGGCTTGGCGTACTGGTACGGCTGCGAAATGCGGAACACGGCTGCGCCCAGGGTCAGCGCCTCGACCGGCACGTACTTCAGGCCCACTTCCAGCTGCCGCGACTGCACCGACGGCAGGAAGGTATCGGCATTGCTGGTCCAGAACGGCGCTTCCTGGCCCAGCGAAATGCCGCGCACGTAACTGGCGTAGGCGTTGAGCTGGTCGGTGGCTTTCCACACCACGGCGGTCTGTGGCAGGAAACGCGACAGGCGGCTGTAGCGTTGCGGGGTGCCGCGCTTGTCAAAGGCGCGCTCGTCCAGGCGGACGAAGCGGCCACCGGCCAGCCACTGCCAGTCGTCACCGAAGCTCATCCGGTCCAGCGCGAAGAACGCGGTCTGGCGGCTGTCCAGGCGTCGTGCGGATGGGCCCGGCATCTTCGGCGATGGCGCGAACACCGGCACCGGTGCCTCGTGGATGTTGCTGGTACCGACGTACTCGTTGACGCTCGGGCGCCTGTCCACGGTGCGGCGGAAGTAGTCGGCACCGAGGGTCAGCTGGTGGCCGACGCTGCCGGTCTCGAAGCGGCCACGCAGTTCGGCACGGGCCTGCTGGTTGCGGCGGGTGTCGTCCGGGCTGCGGTAGTCGTAGATGTCATAGTCGCCGTTGGGTGCGAAGTAGTTGCCCGGCACGCTGCCATCGGCACATTGCGCGGCGTAGTAGCAGCCGTAGGCGAAGGCGACGTTGTCATCGATCACCGAACGGCTATGGCCCACCGATACACGTGATTGCCAGGCGTCGTTGAAGTCGTAGGTATGCAGCGCGGTGATGTTGGTGCTGGCGATATCCACCGGGCGCTGCCACGGCTGGTAGCCGAGCAGATGCTCGCGGTCGACACCGCGCGGCAGGTCACGCGCCCCCAGCAGCTGGTAGCCGGACACCGAGCGCTGCGAGCTGGTCTGGTAGTTGGCATCCACTTCCAGCTTGCCGCGCTCGCCGATCAGCCAGTCGGCGGCCAGCGAGTAGAAGTTGCGGCGGCCATCGGCGTGCTCGACGTAGGAATTGCTGGAATCCCATGCGGCATTCAGGCGCACGCCGAAGCGCGGGGTGATCCAGTGGCCGACATCGACGGCAACGTAGCGCGAGCCTTCCGAATCGGTGCCGAGCGTGGCGGTGCGCACTTCCGCCGGGCGCTTGCCGATGTAATTGATGATCCCGCCCGGCGCCATCACCCCTGCCGCCAGGCCGGCTTCACCCTTGAGGATCTCCACCGACTGCACGTTCTCCAGCGCCAGGCGTTGTTCGCCGGCGATGGACAGCCCGTTGAAGCGGTAGCCGGTGGCCGCGTCCAGTGCGAAGCCTCGGATGGCGATGTTCTGGTAGTAGCCCACCGGCGCGTAGGCATCACCCAGCGAGGCATCGTTGCTGGCCAGCTCGGACAGCGAACGTACCTGGCGGCGGTCGAGGTAATCGCGCTCGAGCACGTTCATCGACGCGGGCGTGTCCTTCCAGCTGCCGCCACCGAAGGCATTCACGCGCGAGGTATCGGCCTTCGGTTTGCCGGCCTGCACGCGCACCGCCGCCAGTTCGGTCGGCGAGCGCTCGGCGCCGGTGGCAGCCGCATCGGGGGACGCTTCGGCCTCGCTGGCGTGCAGCGGCAGCGCGGCGCAGAGTGCGAGGGAGAGCAGGGTGGGGCGCAGGCAGCGGTTCATTCGGTTCGTCTTCGGACAACAAGGGAGACGAAGCGACGGCGCGCAGGTGCACCGGCCCATGACGGGGGTGTGGCTGCGGCTCAAAGCTCCCTACGCCGGTGCAAACCGGATCAGGTTCCAAGGGACTCTCTCAGCCTGGCAGATCCAGGCACCCCCGCTTCAGGTGACCATTTCACTACAAATGGTACGGATTTGCGAGCGCCACCCAGGGTCAGATCCCTTTCCTGCGGAAAGGGATCTGACCCCAACGCTGCATCAACCGGATCACGCGGCGGCGTGCAGGGCCTGCAGCAGTGCCTGCCCCGGGGCGGTATGGAACCACGCCGGATGGCCAAGCATGAAGGGCTGCCACGCCACATCGGCATTGGCGGTCGAGCCTGTGACGCCCTCGAAATACTCCACTTCGGACAGTGCGAAGTCGAAATGCACCATCGGCAGCAGGTCGGCCAGCAGGTGCACGCGTGCCGCCGACAGCGGCAGCACCTGGCGGTAGCCATCGAGCAACGCCAGCGCGATATCGATGCGCACCGCCTCCATGCCGCGCTCCAGCTCCAGCCATGCCACGGCGTTGCGCTCGATGGCGGTAGCCAGGTCGAACAGTGCACTGGTGGGCGAGGCCAGGCCGAAATCCAGCACGGTGCTGACCTGCCCGTCGCGCCACAGCAGGTTGGAGACATGCCAGTCGTTGTGCGCCCACAGCCGTGGTTCGTCGCGCAGGCGCTCGGCCAGTCCCGTGTGCCAAGGCAGCACGTCACGCCGCAGCTGTGCTTCCCACGGAATGCGCGCGAGATAGCGGGCCAGGCCGGGGCGCTCGTGCAGCCCTGCCTTGATTGCCGCCACCGGATCGTCGGCGCGGATCAGATCATCGCGCGCGACCAGCAGATGGGTGCTGCGCTGGGGCGCGCGGTAGCCGTCGGCAGCACGGTGCAGCTGGGCCAGCATGCGTCCGGCTTCACGGGCCTGCGCGACGTCGGTCAGCAGCGACCACGACACCGCGTCGCGGTACAGGTCGTCGCCTACGCCGACGTCGTGCAGTTCAAACGTCCATTCGCCGTGTTCGACCGCGGTGTGACCATCGGTCGCTGCCAGCACCTGTGCCACCGGCACGCCAGCAGCGTCGAGATGGGCGATGAAGCGGTGCTCTTCCTCCAGGCAGGCCGCGTTGCGCACGCTGTGGTGATGGCGCTTGATGAACACCGCGCCGCGCGTGCCATCGACGATGGCGGCAGCCGACAGCGGTCGCGGGCTGTGCCAGCGCGGCTGGCTGCCGCTGTGCAGCTGCGGATAGCACTGCCGCAACCACGCGATGTCCGCCGCGCTGATCGGTGGCCAGTCGGCAGCGACCTCGTCGTTGTTGAGGCCCTGCACGCGGTGGGAGGAAGACGTCATGCCGCAGCCCGAGAGGGGAAAGTCACATCCAAGGCTGCGCATTCAACGCCATGCGCGCGGCCAACGCAAACGGGCGGGTCATCGACCCGCCCGTCTCTGCCATCGGCAGGGTAACGCCGCTGTGCCGCTTACCAGCCGCGATGGCGACCGCGGTCGTGGTAGTAGCGGTTGTCGTAGTAACGCTCGCGCTGCCAGCGGCGGTCGTCGCCACGATCGTAGTAACCGCTGCGGTAGTAGCCACGATCGTAGCGGCGGTCGTAACGGTTGTCGTAGTAGCGATTGTCGTAATAACGACGGTCGCGGCGGTCGGAGGTGGTCAGATTGCCGATCGCGCCGCCGGCCACGGCACCACCGACGGTGGCGGCAGGATCACCGTTGGAGAGCAGGTTGCCGGCCACGCCACCGACCACGGCGCCGACCAGGGTGCGCTTGTCCTTCCTCGACATCGCGCTGGCATCGCTGACCATGGCGACACCGGCAACCAGTGCCAGAGCCATCGCCAGACCACGGAAGCTGAGTGTGGAAGTACTGAGCATGTTCGTTCTCCTGTGAGGTGCATGCCACGCTGGGCAGGGAGGGCGCGGGGCGCCCCGGCTGCCGTGATGTCCACGCTGGCGTTCCAACATTGCCGGAACATTGCCTGGTGCACCGAGCGGCTTGCGCATTCATCTAGCGGCAGGCGGCATGAAGCAAGGCTGAAAGCGGCTGCGGCCGCTCAGCTGGCGGAAAGGAAAAGGGCCGCGGAGGTGGCCCCTCCCTTCTCTGCCAAGGCGTTGGCATGTCCGACGCCCATCGCTTTCTGGGCCTGCCGCGCCTGCTCCTGCGGGGTCTCCTGCTGCGGCTGCAGCACGTCAGGCGCGCTCTGCACCGAACCGCTGCGAAGCGCCAGGCTCTGCCCGCTGGCGGCCGGACATGCGCCGGTCGATTCCTTCGACCTCGCATTGTTGCCGGTGCGATTATGTGAATCGCGTCTCAGATTTTCCCGTCACGCAGATAGTCGAACAATTCGGCATCGCCCTTCAGCCCCAGCTTGAGCATCGCATCGCCTTTCTGCCGGCTGATGGTGCTGACGCTCTTGTGCAGCAGCAGCGAAATCTCCTTTACCGTCATGCCGGTGCCGAGCAAGCGCAGCACCTCCACCTCGCGCGGGGACAGCGGCTTGCCGTCGCCCTCGCGCATGCGCCAGCTGCCGGCCGCTTCCACCCGCTCGCGCAGGCTGCGGCTGATGTAGGGCTGGCCGCGGTAGACCGACTGGATGGCCTGTGGCAGTTCGTCCATCGACGAACTCTTGTCGACCAGGCCGAGCACGCCGCTGTCGAGTACCATGCGCAGGATCGCCAGGTTGCTGGAGACGCTGAGCATCAGCACCGGCAGTTCGGGATGGCGGCGGCGGATCATGCCGATCATGGCGAAGCCGTCGGCCTGCGGGCTGCCCGGCATGGAGTAGTCGGTGACCAGCAGGTCACAGGGCTGGCTGGCGAGCAGGGTCATCAGCGCCTGCGCGCTGTCGGCCTCGCCGACCACGCGGCCGACGCCGCTCGACTCGATGACGGCGCGGGTACCGATACGGACCACGGGGTGATCGTCTGCGATGATGATGCGCAAGCTCATGCTCTAGTATGGCCATCGGGCACGCCGGACCGCGACCATCGCGGTCCCTGGCAGGATTCTAGGAGATCGACGCAGATGCGTAGGTGGGCTGTTCGCGGGCTGCTCCTGCTGCTGGCGGTGCTGGCGCTGCCCGTGGCCCAGGCACAGCCGGCCCCTGGCCTGCTGCCGCTCAGCCCGTTGCAGCGCGAATACCTGGTGGCGCATCCGACCATCGTTGTCGGGCAGTATGACAGCGGCTGGCCGCCCTTCGAGTCCCTCCGTGATGGCAAGCAGGTCGGGCTGGGACCGGACTACCTGTCGCATCTTGCTCGCCAGCTCGGTGTGAAGGTCGAGGCGCGCCGCTATCCGGACTGGACATCCGTGCTGGATGCGGCATGTCGTGGCGAGATCGACGTGGTGATGAATGTCGGCCTCAGTGCCGACCGCACCCGCTGCATGGTCTATACCGCAGCCTACAGTGAGGCGCCGCTCGCTCTGGTGGGCCGGCCCGATGACCTGCGTGCCTCCGACATGCCGGACCTGGATGGGCTGAGGGTGGTGATCGAACAGGACTTCCTGACCGGTCCGCAGGTGCGCGCCCGATTCCCGCGTGCCCGCCAGCTTGTCGCAAACGACACGTTGAGCGCATTGCAGATGGTCATAGACGACAAAGCGGACGTCTACATCGGCAATGCCTTCGTCGCCACCGAGCTGATTGCCAGCCGGCGCCTGCAGGGCGTGGCGCTGTTGCGGCCGAGCGACCTGCCCCCCGAACGGTTGCACTTCGGCATTCCCAACAGCAAGCAACCCCTGGCCGAAGCCCTGGACCTGGCGCTGGCCGCGACCAGCCAGGCCCAGCGCGATGCCCTCGCACAACGCTGGTTGTCACCGCCGCACTGGTCGGCATCGGCGCAGCTGGCGCTGAGCCAGGCCGAGAAGCGTGTGCTGGAGCAGCCGCTGATGATCGGTTTCGCGCCGAATGCCGCGCCCCTGTCGTTCACCGGCGAGGATGGCCGGCCCAGTGGCCTGACCAGCGAGTACCTGCAGCGCCTGATGCAGGCCGGCGCCAACCTGAAGGTCGAGAACAGCCACGACTGGTACGAGGTGCGTGAGAAGGCCCGCCGCGGTGAACTGCAGGCGGTGATGGGCATACCCGTTGATTCGCGCTACCTGGGCCCGGACTGGGTGTTCAGCCAGCCCTTCATCAGCGTGCCGAACGTGATTGTGGTCAGGAGCGATGGCGAATCGCTGCTGGGCCTGGCCGACCTGCAGGGCAAGCGCGTGCTGCTGTCCGACCCGGAGCGCGTGCGTGGCTATGTGCAGCAACAGGCGCCGCAGGCCCGGATCATTGCTGCGCGGAGTGCCGAGCAGGCGCTGCAGCGCCTGCTTGAGGGTGAAGCCGATGCCTATGTGGGCAACCTTGCCGTGGTCGATCACCTGCTGCGCAGCCGTTTCCCGGGGCGGATGCAGGTCGCGGCTCCGGCCGGTTTCAACGACCAGCTGGCGCTGGCGGTGGATCGCCGCCATGCGGCCCTGGCCACGACCTTCGATCGCCTGCTGCTGCAGATGACCCCACGCAAGCGCGAGGCGTTGCGCAGCGCCTGGCTGGCGGTGGAGTACCGCAATGGGGTCGACTGGAGCAATCTGCTGCGGTGGGGCGTGCCCGTGCTGATGGTGCTGCTGACCGCACTGCTGGTGCATGGCGTGGGCCATTGGCGGCTGCGCCGTGAGGTGGCAGGACGCCGCCAGCTGGAGCAGCGCCTGGCCGAGGTGACCGACAACCTGCCGGCGGTGGTCTACCAGGCCCGTCGCGATGCCGATGGCACGCTGAGCTTCCCGTTCATCGCCGGTGACCTGCCTGCGTTGTTCGGTATCACCCGTCAGCAGGCCGAACAGGATGCGAGGGTGTTGCTGGAACGCGTCGAGCAGGAGGACCGCGCGCGCATCCTGCATTCCATCGAGCAGGCCGCGCACCAGTTCGCGCCGTTGATCCTGGAGTTTCGCCTGCGCAGCGACGGGGAAGGCGTGCGCTGGGTGCGCAGCCAGGCCCATCCCTACGCCGCCGAAGAAGGCGCGGTGATCTGGAGCGGGTACTGGGTGGATGTAAGCGAGGCGCGGATGCAGGCCGATGCACTGGCGGCGGCGAAGGCGGACGCCGAGCAGGCCGCTGAGGCCAAATCGCGTTTCCTGGCCACGATGAGCCACGAGATCCGTACGCCGATGAGCGGCGTGCTGGGCATGCTGGAGGTGCTGGCACACTCACCGCTGGACAGCGAGCAGCAGCGCATCCTCGGCGTGATCGAGGATTCGGCGCAGATGCTGCGGCAGATCCTCGACGACATCCTCGATTACTCGCGGCTGGAAGCGGGTGCACTGCGCCTGGAGCCGGTACCGCAACCGCTGCGGCCGCTGCTGGAAAGCGTGTGCCGGTTGATGTCGGCGCAGGCCAGTGCACGCGGGCTGGAGCTGCATGTGCAGATCGACCCTCAGCTGGCGGCAGCGCACGAAGTGGATGGCGTGCGCCTGCGCCAGATCGTGTTCAACCTGCTCAGCAATGCCATCAAGTTCACTGCGCGCGGCGAAGTGCGGCTGCAGCTGGAGGTACTGGGCCCGACCGCCGACGACGGCAGCCAGCCGCTGTGCCTGAGCGTCACCGACACCGGCATCGGAATCGCACCGGAACAGCTGCAGCACCTGTTTGCGCCGTTCACCCAGGCCGGTGCCTACATCCAGCGCGACCATGGTGGTACCGGCCTCGGCCTGAGCATCTGCCAGCGCCTGGTGCAGATGATGGGCGGCGAGCTGGAGCTGCACAGCACGCTGGGCGAGGGCACCCGCGCCGAGGTGCGGCTGGCGCTGGTGGAGGCAGGCAGGGGTGACGTTGAAGCGCTGGTTGCGGAGCAGGAGCAGGCGGCGCTGCTGCCGCCGGCGTTGCGCGAGGCACGCGTGCTGGTGATCGAGGACCACCCGACCAACCAGGCGATGATGGCGTGGCGGCTGCAGCAGCTGGGCGTACCCCATGTACTGCTGGGCGATGGCCAGCAGGCACTGGACCGCTTGTCATCGGAGGCCTTCGACCTGGTCATTACCGACTGCCGCATGCCGGTACTCGACGGCTTCGGTTTCACCCGCCTGTTGCGCGAGCGCGAGGGCCGTACCGGCCAGCCGCGGCTGACGGTGCTGGCGCTGACCGCCAGCGTGCTGGACGACGATGCGCGCCGCTGCCGCGAAGCCGGCATGGACGAGGTGCTGGCCAAGCCGCTGTCGCTGGCCACGCTGCGCACCGCGCTGCTGCGCTGGCTGCCGCAGGCACAGGGCCAGTCATTCGATGCGCCGGTGCAGGAGACTGTCGCCGACGACGCTGAAGTGCTGCCTGATCTGGCCACCCTGCAGCAGCGCTATGGCTCGCGCGCCGTGGCTGAGCAGCTGCGCGACAGCCTGTTGCAGGCCAGTGAAAGTGATCTGGCGGCGGTGCAGCGCGCCGTGCGGGCCGGTGACCGCGCGACTGCGGCGCTCCACCTGCATCGCCAGGCGGGCGGTCTGGGGGCGATCGGGGCAAGCGCACTGGCCGGGCAGGCCAACGCGCTGGTCGAGCGCCTGCAGGATGCGACCGAGGCCGATCCGGCACCGGTATTCGCCGCTGTAACGGCGTTCGTGGCAAGGCTGCAGCATCAGCTGCAGCGACTGGCTCACTGAGCCGACTGCTGTTGCAGGTAGGCGATCACCAGCGCGCGGCGTTCGGCGCTGGGAAAGGCGTTGTACATGCGCGTGCCGGGCACCACGTGGGTGGGCGACTGCAGGAACGCGTCCAGGGTCTGCGCGCTCCAGGTGATGTCGGCGCGGCGCATGCCGTCGGAATAGCCGTAATCGGGCAGGCTGCCGGCGCGACGGCCGATCACGCCGTGCAGGTTGGGGCCGAAGCGGTGGATGCCGCCAGGCTGCACGGTGTGGCAGCCGGCGCACAGTTCGAACGCGCGCTGCATGGCCTGCTGCCGGGCCTGTTCGGGCGTCGCCGGCGCCGCAGGCGGGCGCTGGCAGGCCGTGGCAAGCAGGGCCACGGCAACGGTGGTGAGCAGGCGGGAGGCACGCATGGGCGGGCAGGATAGCGGTGCGGTGGAGCGGCCGGGCTGCGACACGCGGTCGCAGCCCGGGGCGATCACATGCCCGAGTAGTTCGGGCCGCCGCCGCCCTGCGGGGTCACCCAGACGATGTTCTGGGTCGGATCCTTGATGTCGCAGGTCTTGCAGTGCACGCAGTTCTGCGCGTTGATCTGCAGGCGCGCGTTGTCGGCGTCGCCGACGAACTCGTACACGCCGGCCGGGCAGTAACGGGCTTCGGGACCGGCGTACTCGGCCAGGTTCACCTTCACCGGAATGCTCGGATCCTTCAGCGTCAGGTGGCTGGGCTGGTTCTCGTCGTGGTTGGTGCTGCTCAGGAACACCGAGCTGAGACGATCGAAGGTCAGCACGCCATCGGGCTTGGGGTAGGCGATGCGGGTGTGCTGCGACGCCGGCTCCAGGCAGGCGTGGTCCGGCTGGGTGCGGTGCAGGGTCCACGGCGGATTGCGCACGCCCAGCTTCGGCAGCAGCCACTGCTCCACGCCGGTCATCAGCGTGGCAACGGTCTGGCCCTTCTTGAACCACTGCTTGAAGTTCTTGGCCTGCTGCAGTTCGGTGAACAGCCAGCTGGCTTCAAACGCCTTCGGGTAGGCGCTCAGTTCATCGTGCTGGCGATCGGCGGCCAGCGCGTCGAACGCGGCGTCGGCGCACAGCATGCCGGTCTTGATCGCGGCATGGCTGCCCTTGATGCGGCTGGCGTTGAGGTAGCCGGCTTCGCAGCCGACCAGCGCCCCCCCGGGGAACACCGTCTTCGGCAGCGACAGCAGGCCGCCGGCGGTGATCGCACGGGCGCCGTAACCGATGCGGGTGCCGCCCTCCAGGTGCTTGCGGATGGAGGGATGGGTCTTGAAACGCTGGAACTCCTCGAACGGGCTCAGCCACGGGTTCTTGTAGTCCAGGCCGACCACGTAACCAATGGCGACCTTGCCGCCGTCGGCGTGGTACAGGAACGCGCCGCCGTAGGTGTCGCTGTCCAGCGGCCAGCCAGCCGCATGCACCACCAGGCCCGGCTCATGCCTGGCCGGGTCGATCTGCCACAGCTCCTTGATGCCGATGCCGTAGGCCTGCGGGTCCTTGCCTTCGTCCAGTTTGTAGCGGGCGATCAGCTGGCGACCGAGGTGGCCGCGCGCACCTTCGGCGAAGATCGTGTACTTGGCGTGCAGCGCCATCCCACGCTCGAAGGCCGGGCCGATGCTGCCGTCCTTCTCGATGCCCATGTCGCCGGTGGCCACGCCGATCACCTCGCCGTTGTCGCCGCACAGCACTTCTGCAGCGGCGAAGCCAGGGAAGATCGCAACCTCCAGCGCCTCGGCCTGTTGCGCCAGCCAGCGGGTCACTTCGCCCAGGCTGATGATGTAGTTGCCTTCGTTGTGGAAGCACTCCGGCAGCAGCGCGTTGGGGGTGCTGCGCGCGCCGGTCTCGCTGAGGAACAGGAATTCGTCGCGGGTGACCTTCTGCTTCAGCGGTGCGCCGCGCTCGGCCCAGTCCGGGAACAGCTCGGTCAGCGCGCGCGGATCCATCACCGCGCCGGACAGCACGTGCGCGCCCGGTTCGGAACCCTTCTCCAGCACGCACACCGACAGCTCTCGGCCGGCTTCGATCGCGCGCTGGCGCAGCCGGATCGCGGTGGCCAGGCCGGCGGGGCCGGCACCGACGATCACCACGTCGAATTCCATTACTTCACGCGGGGGCAGGGCGTTGGCTTCAGCGCTCATCGATTGCATGACTCGTGGGTAGGGCCGGCATCGGGGCCACCGGCGGTGCCTGGGAATCGCGCGTGATGCCACGGGCGAAACGGTTGTTTGAATGTGTCAGGGTACCGGGCCGCGCGTGATCGAGCTAGATCGATGATGTTCACGTCATGATTGCTGCATTGCAGCGAACGCGGCTTCGGTGGTCGCCAACCTTGGTTGGCACCGGCAGAAATGCCAGCGCCGACCAAGGTCGGCCTCTACCCGTGCACCAACGCTGCGCGGATGACCGACAATGGCCGGGTCCTGACTGCGTGTGAGTGCCATGGCTTTGCATCCGTACGATCTGTTCGATGTCCGTTCCCTGTTCAACGAGGAAGAGCGCGCAGTGCAGGAGAGCGTCGCCCGCTTCACCAACGAGCGCGTGCTGCCGATCATCGGCGATGCCTTCGACCAGGCCCGCTTCCCCGATGAACTGGTGCCTGAGATCGCCTCGTTGGGCCTGCTGGGCGCGACCCTGCCGGCCGAGTACGGCGGCGGTGGCCTCGGCGCGGTCAGCTATGGCCTGATCTGCCAGGAGCTGGAGCGCGGCGATTCGGGCCTGCGCAGCTTCGTGTCGGTGCAGAGCTCGCTGTGCATGTACCCGATCTACGCCTATGGCAGCGAGGAACAGCGCCAGCAGTGGCTGCCGGCGATGGCGCGCGGCGAACTGATCGGCTGCTTCGGCCTGACCGAGGCGCACGGTGGGTCCGACCCGGCCAGCATGAAGACCCGCGCGGTGCGCGACGGCAGCGACTGGCGCATCAGCGGCAGCAAGATGTGGATCACCAGCGGCCCGGTGGCCGACCTGGCCATCGTCTGGGCACAGACCGAAGATGGCATCCAAGGCTTCGTGCTGGAAAAGGGCATGGCCGGCTTCACGACGCAGGAGATCAAGCACAAGATGAGCCTGCGCGCGTCGCTGACCGGCGCGCTGTTCTTCGATGACGTGCGCGTGCCCGACAGCCATCGCCTGCCGAACGTGAAGGGCCTGAAGGGGCCGCTGGGCTGCCTGACCCAGGCCCGTTACGGCATCAGCTGGGGGCCGATCGGTGCGGCGATTGCCTGCCTGGATGAAGCGCTGGGCTATGCCAAGGAGCGCGTGCTGTTTGGTCGTCCGCTGGCGGCCACGCAGAGCGCGCAGATCAAGCTGGCCGAGATGGCCCGCCGCATCACCACCGCGCAGCTGCTGGCCTTGCAGCTGGGCCGCCTGAAGGAAGCCGGCCAGCTGCAGCCGCAGCAGGTCAGCCTGGCCAAGTGGAACAACTGCCGCATGGCGATTGACATCGCCCGCGAGTGTCGCGATCTGCTTGGTGGGGCTGGGATCACCACCGAGCACGTGGCGATCCGCCACGCGCTGAACCTGGAATCGGTGATCACCTATGAAGGCACCGAGACCGTGCACCAGCTGGTGATCGGCCGCGAACTGACCGGCATCAACGCGTTCTGAGTGCACCGGTAGTGCCGGCCGCTGGCCGGCATTGCCAGGTAGGGTGCACGCGCCCCGGGAAACGCAAGGGCGCCCACTCCTGATTGATCCAGGCGGAAGGCATCCACGCATGGCGTGGATTTACCGCGCGGCTGTTGGGTCCGCCTTGAAGCGAGCCGAGCACCACAGGACCGACGGGGGCGAAGAGGCGCGGGTGTCTGAGCGCAGCGAGTTCCGCGCCGTCCCCCGGCGGGCCGAGGAGCGCAGGGTACCGGTGCAGAGCACCGGCTCGCGGGCGGCGGCGCGTTTCTTTGGTTACTTTCTTTGCGCGAGCAAAGAAAGTAACACACGTGAGCTACGCCCCACCGGCAAACCCATGCTGCCGCCACGCCTCGTACATCACCACCGCAACGGTGTTGGAAAGATTGAGGCTGCGGTTGTCCGGCCGCATCGGCAGGCGCAGGCGGCGGCCGTCGGGCAGGGCATCGAGCACCTCCTGCGGCAGGCCACGGCTTTCCGGGCCGAACAGGAACGCATCACCGTCTTCAAAGGCCACGCTGTCGTAGCGCCCGCTGGCGCGGGTACTGAGTGCGAACAATCGATTCGGTGCGATCCGCGCCAGCGCGGTGTCCAGGTCGGGGTGCACCTGCAGGCGCGAGTACTCGTGGTAGTCCAGGCCGGCGCGCTTGAGCTGCTTGTCTTCCAGTGCGAAGCCGAGTGGCTCGACCAGGTGCAGCTGCGCGCCGGTGTTGGCGCAGAGCCGGATCACATTGCCCGTGTTGGGCGGGATTTCCGGTTGGAACAGGATCACGTGGAACTGGGGCGCGGCATTCATCGGCGCAGTGTACCTGCGACGACCGCCGCCTTTACGGCGCACGCCCTGCACGGGGCAGGGCGGCACCGGTTACGGGCGCAGCAGGACCTGGGCGGTTTCGGTGGCCAGGGCCTGCAGGTCGGCGGCGCTCGGGCGCACCTGCAGGGCCGGCAGGTTGACGATGACCGAGTTGGCGACGTTGGTGGCAGCGGCAGCCAGGGTGGCGGCGTAGCGCTGGGCTTCCAGTTCGGCGGCCAGGGCGACGCGCTGTTCCAGGCTCGGGCGCACTTCCACCGAGGCCAGCGTGGTGATCGGCATCGCGGCGGCGACCGGGGCGGCGACGTAGCCGTTGCGCTCGGCCAGCTGGTCGGCGCTCGGGCGCACTTCCACGGTGGCCAGGGTCGGGATGCCGCTGGCCTGTTCCCAGGCCTGCTGGGCCAGCTGGTCGGCGGCCGGGCGAACCTGCACGGTGGACAGGGTCTTGATGGATTCGGAGGCCTGCACCGACGAAACAACCGCGGTGCCGGCGATCAGGGCGATGGCGATGGCAATGGTCTTGGCGTTCATGACGGGGCCTGTTTAGTGTTGGTGAGCAGTGGTGTGGTAGTAAGGTAGTACACTAGTTCTGGGCATGCAAGAGAAATTTTCGATTTCCTGCATCTGTTCAGTCTTCAGTCAGCTTTTGTCTGAAGCCCTTCCTTGCGCAGGAAGTACCAAGCAATCCGCGTGCCAACTTTTAGTTATTGATTTGAAAGGCTTTTATGTGGTCCCGAAAGTGTCCGCTGGGCGGACACCTGTCCATTCGATAAGCCGCGGACACTGTCCGGACGCCTTCAGCCGGCGTCTGTGACGTTTCAAGAGCGCCCCTGGGCGTCGGGCTGGATGGTCATCTGGGCAAACACCCCCAGTGACTGGCGACCGATTCCGGCCGCCGCGCGCGCAGGCTAGGATCGGGGTTCACCTTCGTGACCAAGGATCCGGATATGTCTCTCGCCCTTCGCCCGCGCGCTGCACTGCTGGCCGTCGCTCTCAGCACCGCCCTGGGCACGCTCGCGCCCACCCATGCGCTCGCCGCCAAGCCGGCGGCACCGGCCAAGGTCGATATCCCGTACGAGCAGTTCACCCTGCCCAACGGCCTGCGCGTGATCGTGCATACCGATCGCAAGGCGCCGATCGTTGCGGTCAACGTCTGGTACCACGTGGGCAGCAAGGACGAGCCGGCTGGCCGTACCGGCTTTGCGCACCTGTTCGAACACCTGATGTTCCAGGGCAGCGAAAACCACGACGGCGAGTTCTTCGAGCCGTTCAAGCAGGTGGGTGCCACCAACCAGAACGGCACCACCAACACCGACCGCACCAATTACTTCGAGAACGTGCCGACCACCGCGCTGGACATGGCACTGTGGATGGAATCGGACCGCATGGGCCATCTGGTCGGTGCGATCGACCAGGCCGCGCTGGACGAGCAGCGTGGCGTGGTGCAGAACGAGAAGCGCCAGGGCGAGAACCAGCCCTACGGCCAGGCCTGGGACCAGCTCAACAAGGCGCTGTACCCGGTGGGCCACCCGTACCACCACGGCGTGATCGGGTCGATGAACGATCTGAACGCGGCGTCGCTGGATGACGTGAAGACCTGGTTCCGCACCTGGTACGGCCCGAACAATGCGGTGCTGGTGCTGGCCGGCGACATCGACCTGGCCACCGCCAAGGAAAAGGTCGCCAGGTACTTCGGCAGCATCCCGGCCGGCCCGACCATGGCGCAGCCGGCGGTGAACGTGGCCAAGCGTAGTGCCGACACGCGCGAGACGATGACCGACAAGGTGCCGCAGGCGCGCATCTACCGCGCCTGGAACGTGCCGCAGGTCGGCACCACCGAGGTCGATCAGCTGCAGTTGTTCGCGCAGGTGCTCGGCGGTGCGAAGTCTTCGCGCCTGAGCCAGCGCCTGCAGCACCAGGACAAGCTGGTGGACAGCATCGCGTCGGGCCTGTCGACCTCGCAGTTGGGCTCGAACTTCGTGATCATGGCGACGGTCAAGCAGGGCCAGGACCCGGCCAAGGTCGAGAAGATCATCGACGAGGAACTGGACCGGCTGATCAAGCAGGGCCCGACCGCGGCCGAACTGGAGCGTGCCAAGACCGGTGCCCGCGCAGGCTTCATCCGCGGCATCGAGCGCATCGGTGGCTTCGGCGGCAAGGCCGACGCCCTTGCAGAATGTGCGGTGTTCACCGGCGACCCGGGCTGCTTCCGTACCTCGCTGGCCAACATCGAGAAGGCCAGTGCTGCTGATCTGAGCCGGCTGGGCGCGCAGTGGCTGGACAAGGGCAGTCACACCCTGGTGATCGCACCGGGTGAGCGCGTGGCGCTGAAGGAAGACCCGAGCCAGGCGCCGAAGCCGTTCACCGTGCCGGCGGTGGACCCGAAGTACAGCACCCTGCCCGAGCAGGTCGACCGCAAGGCCGGCGTGCCGCAGACCCGCGAGTTCCCGCAGCTGAAGTTCCCGGCGCTGCAGCGTGCCACGCTGAAGAACGGCACCCAGGTGATCCTGGCCGAGCGCCACGAGATTCCGGTGGTGCAGTTCAGCTACCAGTTCCCGGGCGGCTTCAGTGCCGACCAGGGCCGCAAGCCGGGCACCGCCAACTTCACCATGAGCCTGATGACCGAAGGCGCCGGCAAGCTGGGCTCGCTGGCCTTCGCCGACGCCGCGGATGCGCTGGGCGCCAGCCTGGATGCTTCGGCCGGCCTGGATTCGATGAGCGTGGACCTGTCGGCACTGAAGGAAAACCTGGCACCGTCGCTGGCGCTGTACCGCGACCTGCTGCGCGAACCGCGCTTCGAGCAGGGCGAGATCGACCGGGTCAAGGCGAGCTGGATCGCTGGCATCCAGCAGGAGAAGGTGAACCCGGGTGCGGTGGCGATGCGCGTGCTGCCCCCGCTGCTGTATGGCAAGGGCCACCCGTATGCCATTCCGTTTACCGGTAGCGGTGACGAGGCGGCGATCAACGGCCTGACCCGCGAGGACCTGGTCGACTTCCACCACGACTGGCTGCGCCCGCAGAACGGCACCCTGATCGTGGTCGGCGACACCACCCTGGCCGAGATCGTGCCGCTGCTGGACAAGCAGCTGGGCGACTGGAAGGCCAGTGGCGAGGCCCCGCAGGTGAAGGCGGCCACCGACGTTGCGCTGCCGAAGGGCCCGCGCGTGTTCCTGATCGACCAGCCGGGCGCGGTACAGGCCAACCTGTTCGCCGGCCAGGTGGTGGCACCTTCCAGCGCCACCAGTTCGACCCGCTTCGACATCGCCAACGGCGTGATCGGCGGCGACTTCACCTCGCGCCTGAACATGAACCTGCGCGAGGACAAGCACTGGTCGTACGGTGCGCGCAGCAGCGCGGTCAGTTCGGTGGGCCAGCGCCCGTGGATGGCCAGCGCGCCGGTGCAGATCGACAAGACCGGCCCGGCACTGGCGGAAATGCGCAAGGAAATCGCCGCGTTCGCCGATGGCAGCAAGCCGGCCACCGCTGCCGAGGTCAACCGCATCCGCAACATCCAGACCCTGAGCCTGCCCGGTGCCTACGAGACCGCCAGTGCGGTGGCGTCGACCATCGGTTCGATCGTGCAGTTCAAGCGCCCGGACGACTACGTGCTGCGGCGCAAGGCCGAGATCGAAGCGATGACCCCGGCGCAGGTGCAGCAGGCCGCCGCCGAGATCAAGCCGCAGGCCCTGACCTGGGTGGTGGTGGGTGACCTCAAGCAGACCGAAGCGGCCGTGCGCGCGCTGAACCTGGGCGAGGTGACGGTGATCGACGCCGAAGGCAACCCGGTCAAGAAATAAGGCAAGACCCGGCCCGCCATGTGGCGGGCCGGCTCCCCCCGGGTAGTGCCGGCCGCTGGCCGGCAACTCCGTGACCCCGGCCTCGGCTACCCCCGATTCAGGCTGTTCAGGCAGAATCCCCCCATACCCTTCCAGGATCTGCCCATGCGCGTTCTGCTGCTTTCCTCCCTGCTGCTCACCGTCACCGCCTGTACCTGGGTGCCGATCGAACCGGCCGGCAAGGCAACCCGCGTGCTGCCGGCAGGGCCGGTTCCGGCCGGCTGCATCGCCAAGGGCGAGGTGGTGGTCACCGTGAAGAGCAAGGTCGGCTTCTACAACCGCAACCCGCTGCGGGTGCAGGAAGAGCTGGAAACCCTGGCCCGCAACGAGGCCCCGAGCGCCGGCGCCAATGCCGTCCAGGCCGCTGCGGCCCCCGCCGATGGCAGCCAGCGCTTCGCCGCGTTCCAGTGCCCGCCGCGCTGAACGCTTCACCATACGGCCGAGGCTGAATTCGTAAAGATGCGGTGAAAGCCCGGGGGTTATAGAATAGCGCCCCCTTTTGCCTGAGCCTTGGCGCTAACCTCGATGCTCTTCAAGAATGTCTCGATCGCCGGCCTGGCACACGTCGACGCACCGCATACGCTGACGACCAAGGAAATCAACGAACGCCTGCAGCCGACGTTGGATCGCCTGGGTATCCGCACCGATGTGCTCGGCGACATCGCCGGCATCCACGCCCGCCGCCTGTGGGACAACGGCGTGCTGGCGTCGGACGCCGCCACCATGGCCGGCCGTAAGGCACTGGAAGACGCGGGCATCACCGCGACCCAGGTCGGCCTGCTGGTCAACACCTCGGTCAGCCGCGACTACCTGGAGCCGTCCACGGCCTCCATCGTGTCGGGCAACCTCGGTGTCAGCGACGAATGCATGACCTTCGACGTCGCCAACGCCTGCCTGGCCTTCATCAACGGCATGGACATCGCGGCGCGCATGATCGAGCGCGGTGATATCGACTACGCGCTGGTGGTGGACGGCGAGACCGCCAACCTGGTGTACGAGAAGACCCTGGAGCGCATGACCGCCCCGGACGTCACCGCCGATGACTTCCGCAACGAGCTGGCCGCGCTGACCACCGGGTCGGGCGCCGCCGCGATGGTGATGGCGCGCGCGGAGCTGGTGCCGGACGCGCCGCGCTACAAGGGCGGCGTGACCCGCTCGGCCACCGAGTGGAACCAGCTGTGCCTGGGCAACCTGGACCGCATGGTCACCGACACCCGCCTGTTGCTGATCGAAGGCATCAAGCTGGCGCAGAAGACCTTCAGCGCCGCCAAGATCGCACTCGGCTGGGCCGTGGAGGAGCTGGACCAGTTCGTGATCCACCAGGTCAGCCAGCCGCACACCGCCGCGTTCATCAAGAACTTCGGCATCGACCCGAAGAAGGTCATGACCATCTTCGGCGAGCACGGCAACATCGGCCCGGCCTCGGTGCCGATCGTGCTGAGCAAGCTCAAGCAGCTGGGCAAGCTGAAGAAGGGCGATCGCATCGCGCTTCTGGGTATTGGCTCGGGCCTGAACTGCTCGATGGCTGAAGTGGTCTGGTAAGCAGCCCGTTGCCCGACCTCCTGTAGAGCCGAGCCATGCTCGGCTCACGCGCGCAGCGCGGCTCTTCCGCAGCGGACCGGAGAGCAGCCGAGCAACGGCTCGGCTCTACATTGCGCCGCGACTCTCCTTAGGTGCTCCGCATGCGCGATCTTCCCGGTTACCCCGCCCACCCGCAGCGCTTCGAGGTCCGCCCCGGCCTGTCGATGAACTATCTCGACGAGGGCCCGCGCGATGGCGAGGTGGTGGTGATGGTGCACGGCAACCCGTCGTGGAGCTACTACTGGCGCACGCTGGTGGCCGGCCTGTCGGACACCTACCGCTGCATCGTGCCGGACCACATCGGCATGGGCCTGTCGGACAAGCCGGACGACAGCCGCTATGAGTACACGCTGCAGTCGCGCGTGGACGATCTTGATGCGCTGCTGAAGCACCTGGGCATCACCGGCCCGGTGACCCTGGCCGTGCACGACTGGGGCGGCATGATCGGGTTCGGCTGGGCGCTGTCGCACCACGAGCAGGTGAAGCGCCTGGTGGTGCTCAACACCGCTGCCTTCCCGATGCCGGCGGCAAAGAAGATGCCTTGGCAGATCGCACTGGGTCGCCACTGGAAGATCGGCGAGTGGATCATCCGCAGCTTCAACGCGTTCTCGTCCGGTGCCTCGTGGCTGGGCGTGGAGCGGAAGATGCCGGCCGATGTGCGCCGCGCCTACGTGTCGCCGTACAACAGCTGGGCCAACCGCATCAGCACCATCCGCTTCATGCAGGACATCCCGCTGTCGCCGGCCGACAAGGCCTGGTCGCTGCTGGAACGCGCCGGCAAGGCGCTGCCGTCGTTCGCCGACCGTCCCGCCTTCCTCGGCTGGGGCCTGCGCGACTTCGTGTTCGACCATCATTTCCTGAAGGGCTTCCAGGCCGCGCTGCCGAATGCCCAGGTGCATGCCTTCGAGGATGCCGGCCACTATGTGCTGGAAGACAAGCAGGACGTGCTGGTGCCGGAAATCCGCGCGTTCCTGGACGCCAACCCGATCTGATCGATGTGCCGACCAACGGTCGGCACCCACAAGTGGAAGGTATGGGTGGGTGCCGACCGTTGGTCGGCACACCGGATTATGCGGCGACCGGCGCCTGTGGTGGCGAGGACGGGCTGTTGCCGTTGTCGTCCGGGTGATCGTCGTCATTGTCGGCGTCATCGCGCCAGCGCCAGTCGGCCGGCGTCAGCGGATCCAGGCCATAGGCAATGCGCGCCTTGTCGCACTGCGGGCTGGCCTTGCCGTATTCCCACGATGCATCCACCTCACGGCACACGCTGGGCCGGTTGGGGTGGATCGTGCAGCGTGAATACACGCCGATCTGCGCATCCAGCGCGACGCAGCGCACCGGCTTGGAATGGGTGCCGCGCATGCACAGGCGGTGCGGATCCAGCACCTCAGTGAGCTGATGCGGCACGCCGCCGGGGGTGACCTCGTCCGATTCCATCCAGTGGAAGGCCACGCGGTACTGGGTGCAGCAGGCGCCGCAGGTCATGCAGGGATGTTGCATGGGCAAGCCGCCTCGGGCGGCAGTCGGAATCGGGAACGAGGGTGCGGATTTTCCACGAAGTGGGCCGCCGCGCAAGAAATTCCGTAAGCGGCGACAATGAACGGATGAACCGACCCTGCAACATTGCGGCCCGTTTGCCTGAACTGGCGCGTGAACGCCCCGACCAGATCGCCATCCGCTGCCCGGGCCGCCGCGGCGCCGGCAACGGCATGGCCGCCTACGATGTCACCCTCGATTACCGTCAGCTGGACGCCCGCAGTGATGCCATGGCCGCCGGCCTGGCCGGCTACGGGATCGGCCGTGGCGTGCGCACGGTGGTGATGGTGCGGCCTTCTCCGGAGTTCTTCCTGCTGATGTTCGCGTTGTTCAAGCTGGGCGCAGTGCCGGTGCTGGTCGATCCGGGCATCGACCGGCGCGCGCTGAAGCAGTGCCTGGACGAGGCGCAGCCGCAGGCCTTCATCGGCATTCCGCTGGCGCATGTGGCGCGGCTGGTGCTGCGCTGGGCGCCGTCGGCCACCCGGCTGGTGACGGTCGGCCGCCGCCTCGGCTGGGGCGGTACCAGCCTGGCCGCGCTGGAACGTGCCGGTGCCAAGGGGGGGGCCATGCTGGCCGATACCGATGGCGAGGACATGGCGGCGATCCTGTTCACCAGCGGCTCCACCGGCGTGCCCAAGGGCGTGGTCTACCGCCACCGCCACTTCGTCGGCCAGATCCAGTTGCTGGGCAGTGCCTTCGGCATGGAAGCGGGTGGGGTGGACCTGCCGACCTTCCCACCGTTCGCGCTGTTCGACCCGGCGTTGGGCCTGACTTCGGTGATCCCGGACATGGACCCGACGCGGCCGGCGCAGGCCGACCCGGGACGCCTGCACGATGCCATCCAGCGCTTCGGCGTAACCCAGCTGTTCGGCTCGCCAGCGCTGATGCGGGTGCTGGCCCGGCACGGGCGGCCACTGCCGACGGTGACCCGGGTGACCTCGGCCGGGGCACCGGTGCCGCCGGACGTGGTCGCCACCATCCGCAGCCTGCTGCCGGCCGATGCGCAGTTCTGGACTCCCTATGGCGCCACCGAGTGCCTGCCGGTGGCGGTGGTCGAAGGCCGCGAACTGGAGCGCACCCGCGCGGCGACCGAGGCCGGTGCCGGCACCTGCGTGGGCAACGTGGTGGCCCCCAACGAGGTGCGCATCATCGCCATCGACGACGCACCGTTGGCCGACTGGTCGCAGGCACGTGTGCTGGCCACCGGCGAGGTGGGCGAGATCACCGTGGCCGGGCCGACCGCCACCGACAGCTACTTCAACCGCCCGCAGGCCACTGCGGCGGCGAAGATCCGCGAGACGCTGGCCGATGGCAGCACCCGCGTGGTGCATCGCATGGGCGACGTTGGTTATTTCGATGTGCAGGGCCGCCTGTGGTTCTGCGGGCGCAAGACGCAGCGCGTGGAAACCGCGCGCGGGCCGCTGTACACCGAGCAGGTCGAGCCGATGTTCAACACCGTGGCCGGCGTGGCGCGCACTGCGCTGGTTGGCGTGGGGGCCGCCGGTGCGCAGGTGCCGGTGCTGTGCGTGGAGCTGCAGCGTGGCCGGTCCGACAGCCCGGCACTGCAGGAAGCGCTGCGTGCCAAGGCCGCTGCATGCCTGGCCGGAGCCGGGCTGGAGCACTTCCTGGTACACCCTTCGTTCCCCGTCGATATCCGTCATAACGCCAAGATCGGCCGCGAGAAGCTCGCCGTCTGGGCCAGCGCCGAACTGGAGAAGCGCGCATGAAGATCCTGGTCACCGGTGGCGGTGGTTTCCTTGGGCAGGCGCTGTGCCGCGGGCTGGTCGAGCGTGGCCACCAGGTGCTGGCGTTCAACCGCAGTCATTACCCGGAACTGCAGGCGATGGGCGTGGGCCAGATCCGCGGTGATCTGGCCGATGCGCAGGCGGTGCTGCATGCGGTGGCCGGCGTCGATGCGGTGTTCCACAACGGCGCCAAGGCCGGCGCATGGGGCAGCTATGACAGCTACCACCAGGCCAACGTGGTCGGCACCGACAACGTCCTCGCGGCCTGCCGCGCGCATGGCATCAACCGGCTGGTCTACACCTCCACGCCCAGCGTGACCCATCGTGCCACGCACCCGGTGGAAGGCCTCGGGGCTGACGAGGTGCCGTACGGCGAAGATTTCCAGGCGCCGTATGCGGCTACCAAGGCAATCGCCGAACAGCGCGTGCTGGCCGCCAACGATGCGTCGCTGGCGACGGTGGCACTGCGCCCGCGCCTGATCTGGGGCCCAGGCGACCAGCAGCTGGTGCCGAGGCTGGCCGAGCGTGCGCGGCAGGGCCGCCTGCGCCTGGTGGGGGATGGCAACAACAGGGTGGACACCACCTACATCGACAACGCCGCACTCGCGCACTTCCTCGCCTTCGAGGCACTGGCGCCGGGCGCTGCGTGTGCGGGCAAGGCCTACTTCATCTCCAATGGCGAGCCGCTGCCGATGCGCGAGCTGGTCAACAAGCTGCTGGCCGCTGTTGGCGCGCCGACGGTGGGCAAGGCGATCAGCTTCAATACCGCGTACCGTGTCGGCGCCATCTGCGAGCGGCTGTGGCCGCTGCTGCGCCTGCGTGGCGAGCCGCCGCTGACCCGCTTCCTGGCCGAGCAGTTGTGCACGCCGCACTGGTACAGCATGGAACCGGCGCGCCGTGACTTCGGCTACGTGCCGCAGGTCAGCATCGAAGAGGGGCTGCGCAGGCTGAAGGCTTCATCTGCTGCATAGATCGCCGTCACTGGTTGCACACCGCAGGATCGGGAGGATGGACCCACGCCATCCAAGGCTCGACCACCCGCGAGGAGCGCCATGCTGCACTACGCCATCATCTTCTTTGTCATCGCCATCATCGCCGCTGTTCTGGGTTTCTCCGGAATCGCCGGCGCCGCAACCAACATCGCCTGGATCCTGTTCGTGGTGTTCCTGATCCTTGCGGTGATCTCGATGTTCCGCAAGCGCGGCTAGCCGGTAGTGCCGGCCGCTGGCCGGCATCGCTTTCCGCAGAGTCGAGCCATGCTCGACTCTGCGGGCGATCACGACGTTACACAGCGCTCTGCAGCCCGCGATCGGCCTCATGGCGCTCCAGCGCCAGCTCGATCAGGCGGGTGATCAGCGTGGTGTAGTCCACGCCGCTGGCACCCCACAGCTTCGGGTACATGCTGATGCGGGTGAAGCCCGGCAGCGTGTTGACCTCGTTGATGATGATGTCGCCGCCCGCAGTGAGGAACACATCCACGCGCGCCATGCCGGCACACTCCAGCGCCTGGTAGGCCCGCAGCGCGATCTGCTGGATGCGTGCCTGGGTGCCGGCATCGATATCCGCGGGTACCACCACTTCGGCACCATCGGCGTTGATGTACTTGGTGTCGTAGGCGTAGAACTCGTCGTGCACCACCACCTCGCCGCACAGGCTGGCCTGCGGATGTTCGTTGCCCAGCACCGCGCACTCGATCTCGCGGCCGATCACCGCCGATTCCACCAGCACCTTGTGGTCGTAGCGCAGCGCCAATGCCAGCGCTTCGGCAAAGCCCGCCGCATCCTTGACCTTGCTCACGCCTACCGACGAGCCTTGGTTGGCCGGCTTCACGAACAGCGGCAGGCCAAGCTGGGCAATCACCGCATCGACATCCACTTCCGCCACCTGGTGGCGGCGGATGCACAGCCACGGCGCCACCTGCAGCCCGGCGTCGCGCAGCAGACGCTTGGTCACGTCCTTGTCCATCGCCACTGCCGAGCCCAGTACCGGCGAACCGACGAAGGGCAGGTTGGCCATGCGCAGCAGCCCCTGCAGCGCACCGTCCTCGCCCAGAGGCCCGTGCACGATCGGCAGCACCACATCGATCTGGCCCAGCACGCTGGCCGCATCGGAGGGCTGCAGCTGTGCCTGCTCGGCACCGGGAAAGACCGCCAGCGACTGGCCGGAGCGATGCAGCGCGATGCGTGCCGGATCATCGGCATTGAGCAGGAAGGTCGCAGGCTCGCTCAGATGCCACTGGCCCTGCTTGTCGATGCCGACCAGCACCGGCTCGAAGCGCTCGCGATCAAGCGCATCGAGGATGTTCTTCGCCGACTGCAGTGAAACTTCGTGCTCGGAAGACTTGCCCCCGAAGATGATGCCGACCCGGGTCCGTGCCATGGGGAGTGCGATGTCCTGTGCGTTGCGTGGCCCCATAGCATGAACCTTCATCGGCCCACCGCGTGAGGCACAGATGAACCAGAAATCCATCCACGCATGGCGTGGATCTACCGTCCTCATGGCCCATCAACAGGGGTCGGAGCCCGTTGCGCAACAACGGGATCCGACCCCACGGACGACAGGAAACTGTCGAAGGCGGGATGGGTCCGGTTGCGGGGGTGTCCGCGGCATGGATGCCGCGGCCAAGCCCCCATGGGTGAGGGCGCTTTGCTTGCGAAGCACTGCTTCGCAAGCGCCCGAACGCCCAGCCGCCAGCGGCTGGGCCGGACCGCGGAGCGGGGTTTACGGCGTCCCCCGCAACCGGACCCATCCCGCCATCCCACGGAATGCATGCTGTTGCTGTTGGTGTTGAGGTTGCCGGCCAGCGGCCGGCACTACCGCGGGTGCCGGGCGGCAGCCCGGCCCAAGCCCCCCACCCACGCAGGTAGAATGCGCCCATGGCTCTTTCCCTGCTCAAGTCCCTCAAGCCGGTCGCTGGCCGCGCCCTGCAGATCGCCCTGAACCGCGCGCTGGCGCTGGATCCGGATACCCGCCATGCCCTGGCCAGCCTCGATGGCCGGCACATTGACCTGACCCTGGAAGCGCCGTCGCTGGCGATGCGCATCAGCGTCGACGGCGACCAGCTGCGGGTCGGCCCGGTGGATGCGCAGGAAGCCGACCTGGCCGTGCGCAGCAGCCTGGCCGGCGTGCTGGCGCAGCTGCCGCTGCTGGCCAACGCACGGCGCGGCGAGTCCAACAACAAGGGCCGAGTACGCGTGGCCGGTGACGCCGAACTGGCGCGGCGCCTGCAGCAGCTGGCCAAGGGCTTCGACCCGGACTGGCAGCAGCCGTTCGTCAGCGTATTCGGCGAGGTACTGGGCGTGCAGGTCGCCAACACCCTGCGCAGCGCCCTGCAGCACGCGCGCCAGGGGGCGATCGACCTGGCCCACAGCGCCGCCGAATTCATCACCGAGGAATCGCGCGACGTGGTGCCGCGCGCCGAACTGGATGCCTTCCATGATGATGTGGACGTGCTGCGCGATGACGTCGAGCGTCTTGGCGCGCGCGTGCAGCGCCTGCGGGGTGCCGCATGAAGGCCGTGCTGCGGGCGAGCCGCATCGGCCGGGTGATCCTGCGTTACCGCCTTGACGACCTGTTGCAGGGCACGCCGGCCGAGCGTTGGCTGCGCCTGGCCAAGCCGTTCGTGCCGCGTGCCTCGGCCGACATCGCCGCGCAGTCGCGCGGTGCGCGCCTGCGCCTGGCGCTGCAGGATCTCGGCCCGATCTTCGTCAAGTTCGGCCAGATCCTCTCCACACGCCGCGACCTGGTGCCGCCGGATGTGGCCAATGAGCTGACCCTGCTGCAGGACCGGGTCAAGCCGTTCGACGGTGACACTGCGCGCCGCATTGTCGAGGAAGCGCTTGGCCTGCCGGTCAGCGAGGCGTTCGCCAGCTTCGATACCGAACCACTGGCCTCGGCTTCGATCGCGCAGGTGCATGCGGCCACGCTGGCCGATGGCCGCCAGGTGGTGGTCAAGGTACTGCGCCCCGGCATCGAGAAGCAGATCGATGCCGACATCGCCCTGCTCAACTCGCTGGCCGCGCTGGTCGAGCGTACCCATCCGCGTGCCGACAAGATCCGACCGCGCGAAGTGGTGGCCGAAGTCGAGAACACCCTCGCCGCCGAGCTGGACCTGCAGCGCGAAGGCGCCAATGCCAGCGTGCTGCGCCGCTTCTGGGAGAACAGCGACGACCTGTATGTGCCGGAAGTGATCTGGAGCCATACCGCCGAGCGCGCGCTGACCCTGGAACGCGTGTG
The DNA here is from genome assembly GCF_052149045.1 of Stenotrophomonas maltophilia group sp. RY12688. Lineage (NCBI taxonomy): Bacteria > Pseudomonadati > Pseudomonadota > Gammaproteobacteria > Lysobacterales > Lysobacteraceae > Stenotrophomonas > Stenotrophomonas maltophilia group sp. RY12688. The sequence goes on from NZ_CP197389.1 coordinate 178,685, forward strand.
GGGCATTCCGTCCGACGACATCGCCGCGCTCGACAAGGCGGGCATCGACCGCAAGGCACTGGCCGCCAAGGGCGTGCGGGTCTTCTACACCCAGGTGTTCCGCGACAACTTCTTCCATGCCGATGCGCACGCCGGCAACATCTGGGTCGACACCGATCCGGGCCGCCGCGCCAACCCGCGATTCATCGCGCTGGACTTCGGCATCATGGGCCAGCTGTCGCAGGAGGATCAGTACTACCTGGCTGAGAACTTCATGGCCATCTTCAACCGCGATTACCGCCGCATCGCCGAACTGCATGTGCAGGCGCGCTGGATGCCGGACAACGTGCGCATCGATGATCTGGAAGCGGCCGTGCGTTCGGTGTGCGAGCCGTACTTCACCCGCCCACTGTCGCAGATCTCGCTGGCCGAAGTGCTGATGAAGCTGTTCCGCGTGGCGCAGCGCTACCAGCTGACCCTGCAGCCGCAGCTGATCCTGCTGCAGAAGACCCTGCTGAACATCGAAGGTGTCGGCCGGCAGCTGGATCCGCAGATCGATATCTGGGCGGTGGCCAAGCCGGTGCTGGCGAAGATCCTGCGCGAGCGCTACAGCCCACGCCGGGTGGTGCGCGAGATCGGCAAGCGGTTGCCGGAAATCATGACCCACGCGCCGGACATGCCGCGCCTGGTACACGCTTGGCTGACCCAGCAGGTGGAGGGGCGCCACGAGCTGGCGATGCGCTCGCGCGATCTGGTTGCGCTGGATGCCAGCGTGCAGCGCCTGCAGAGGCGCGCGGTCGGCGCGATCACCGGCGTCGGCCTGCTGGCCATCGCCGCGCTGATGTACGTGCTGCAGCCACCGGGCTGGTACTGGGGCGACCTGCCGATGTGGAGCTGGGTGTCCGGTGCCGTCGGCGCGCTGGCGCTGGCGCGCGCGTGGTGGAGATAGACCCGGTGCTGCAGACGCTGAAGAACGAACTGATGCACTTCGGTGCTGAAAACGACGCGCATGAAACCGAGCGCGCTCGGCGCATGCTCAACATCACGCCGGATACCGGTGAATTCCTGTCGGTGCTGGTGCGTTTCGGCACCGCGCGACGGGTACTGGAAATCGGCACCTCCAATGGCTACTCCACGCTGTGGCTGGCCGAAGCCGCAGCCGCCATCGACGGCCACGTGACCACGCTGGAAGTCGCCGAGGACAAGGTGGCGTTGGCGCGATCCACGTTCGCGCGCAGCGGGTTGGCCGCGCACATCACGCTGGTGCATGGCGATGCCGGGCAGTGGTTGGCAGAGGCCGGCGAAGGCTGCATCGACCTGTTGTTCCTGGATTCGGACCGCGGGCAGTACGCCGGCTGGTGGCCGCAGCTGCGCCGCGTGCTGCGGCCGGGGGGCCTGCTGGTGGTGGACAACGCCACCTCGCACGCGGAAGAGATGGAGCCCTTGTGCCTGCTGCTGGATGCCGATCCGGACTTCAGCACCAGCGTGGTGCCGGTGGGCAACGGCGAACTGCTGGCCGTGCGCAACGCCTGATTGCCACGCCACAGACCCGGGGTCAGATCCCTTTTTCCCGTGGAAAAGGGATCTGACCCCATACAGGGCACCCTTATAATCCCGCGGTGAGTACCGAACCTGACACCCTCGCCGCGGTCGAGACTGAAACCGCGCCCCTGCAGCTGCTGCACCTGGATGAGCGCCTGGCCGTGGTCAACAAGCCTGCCGGGCTGATGGTCCACGACAGCAAGCTGGCCCGTGGCGAAGATGATTTCCTGGCCGACCGCCTGCGTGAGCAGCTGGGGCGGCCGATCTTCCTCGTGCACCGCCTGGACCGGGCCACCAGTGGCTGCCTGCTGCTGGCCTTCGACCGCGAAACCGCCAGTTCGCTGGGCAAGGCACTGATGGGTGGCGTAGTGGCCAAGGACTACCTGACAGTCTGCCGAGGCTGGCCGGCCGAGCTGTCCTGGCGGGTGGACCATGATCTGGACGGCGGGCCGGGCAAGCCGGTGAAGAAGCCGGCGATCACCGATTTCCAGCGCCTGGCCACTGGCGAGCTGTCGGTGCCGGTGGGCGAGTTCAGCAGCTCGCGCTACGCGCTGCTGCGCTGCCAGCCGCAGACCGGGCGCTTCCGGCAGATCCGCCGTCACCTCAAGCACCTGTCACATCACATGATCGGCGATACCAGCCACGGCGATGGGCGCCACAACCGCATCTTCCGCATGCAGGGCGTGCACCGCATGCTGCTGCACGCCGAGCGCCTGCGCTTTCCGCATCCGGAGGGCGGCAACGTGGATGTCAGTGCGCCGCTGGACCGCCAGTTCCAGAAGGCACTGGACCTGTTCGGCTGGCAGGTGGACGCAGTTTGACGGTAGTGCCGGCCGCTGGCCGGCAGCTGCGTGATTCCAGGTGTACTGGGGAGCCGGCCAGCGGCCGGCACTACCTCATTCTCGTTTCTTTTCCGGCTCGTTGACGATCGCTTCCAGGTCTTTCTGCAGGTCCGCAAACAGCGGCTGCATGCGCGCCTGGATGGCCACCATCACGTTCTGCATCAGTGCCGGGGTCTTGTCCAGCAGGCTCTGGCCTGCCGCGCTCTCGTAGAACTCGGCCATCGCCAGCACGTCTTCCTTGCTGAACGTCTTCTTGTACAGGTCCACGTACATCGGCCGCAGCTGCTGCCACGACATGGCCTGGCGCAGGGTCTGGCTGGTCCGCGCCTGGATCCGCTTCAGCTGCTCCTGCTGCTGGGCGGTGAGCTGGCGCTGCGCGGCCACCTGCTGGAACTGCTGCTGCTGCATGGCTTCGATCTGCGGCACCATGGTGTCGATCATGCTCTGCGCGCGCGAGGCCGACAGCAGGCGGTTGATGTCGCCGTCGGTCGGCGGGGCGGCCAGGGCCGGGACGCTGGCCGTGGCCAGTGCCAGCAGCAGGGCGGCGCGGCGCAGCAGGGACGGCAGGGCGGGTGCGAAGCGGGTCATGCGGGCTTCCTGCGGTACATGGGACCGCCAGCATACCTGCAGCCCAGGCGAAGGCGGCGTGTTCGGCGCCTGATCGGCGGCATACGGGGCGCGATGGCGCACTCCACCACGTGGCTGCCGCTACAATGCGCGGATGGGCAGTGGACCGGTCACCATCAGCGCGCAGCTTGAAATCCCCGACGGCGAGATCGTCGAGCGGTTCGTGCGCGCCAGTGGCGCCGGCGGCCAGAACGTCAACAAGGTGTCCACTGCGGTGGAACTGCGTTTCGACGTGGCCAACTCGCCCTCGTTGCCCGAACCGTTGCGCGCGCGGCTGTTGGCGCGGCGTGACCGGCGCATGACCGGCGAAGGCGTGCTGGTCATCGACGCGCAACGTTTCCGCACCCAGGATCGCAATCGCGAGGATGCGCGCGAGCGGCTGGCGGCCTTCATCCAGGCCGGGCTGAGCGTGCCCAAACCGCGCAAAGCCACCAAGCCGACCCTCGGGTCGAAACTGCGTCGTCTGGACGCCAAACGCGGGCGCGCGCAGATCAAGCGCGGGCGCTCATCACGTGACTGGGAGTGATTGCTTGAACAACCCGACTTCGTTGCTGCCGGCCGTGCCGCCGCAGATGCCGCAGGTCAAACCCAACGCCTTCCTGCGCTGGCTGGCGCGCTGCACCCTGCGCATGGGGGGCTGGAAGGTGACCGGCACCCTGCCTGACATCCCCAGGCTGGTCTTCATCATCGCCCCGCATTCGTCCAACTGGGACGGGCTGTGGGGCATGGCGGCCAAGATCGCGCTGGGCATGAAGGTGAAGGTGCTGGGCAAGGCCTCGCTGTTCTGGTGGCCGCTGGGCCCGCTGCTGCACCGGCTGGGCGTGATTCCGCTCGATCGCAGCTCGCCACAGGGTACGGTGGGCCAGGCGGTGGACCTGCTGCGCAACAACGAGAAGATGTGGTTCGCCATCACCCCCGAGGGCACCCGCAAGGCGGTGAAGGAGTGGAAGGCCGGCTTCCTGAAGATCGCCCGGATGGCCGACGTGCCGATCCTGACCGCGTATTTCCACTATCCGGAAAAGACCATCGGCATCGGTCCGCTGTTCACCCCGAGTGGCGACGATGTGGCCGACATGGCTGCCATCCGCGAGTTCTACCGGCCCTGGATCGGCAAGACCCGCGGTACGGTCTGAGCCGGCCGCAGGCCGCCGCATAGACGCCACGTCCGGCACATGCCGGGCGAGCGCGACAGGAGTAGGGTGGAGGGCTGGTATCCATACCGTCTGCCCAAGGAGCGTTTTACATGTCGCGTACCGTAGTCCTGGCCGCCGCCATCAGCCTGGCGTTGGCGGCCTGTTCCGGCAAGGAGTCCACCCCCGTGACCGATGCCCAGAAAGCCCCGGCCCCGCAGCCGGCCGAAGCCTCCACCAATCCGCTGCTGAGCGCCAGCACGCTGCCGTTCCAGGCGCCGCCGTTCGACAAGATCAAGGACAGCGACTACCTGCCGGCGTTCGAAGAAGGCATGCGCCAGCACCTGGCCGACGTGCGCAAGATCGCCGACAGCAGCGAGCCGGCCACTTTCGACAACACCATCGTGGCGATGGAGCGCAGCGGCGAGACCCTGACCCGCGTGTCGCGCATCTTCTTCGGCCTGGTCCAGGCCGACACCAACGATGCGCGCCAGAAGATCCAGGAAGAAGTGGCGCCGAAGCTGGCCGCGCACCAGGACGAGATCAACCTCGATCCGAAGCTGTTCGCGCGCGTGAAGTCGCTGTACGACCAGCGTGACACGCTGGAGCTGGACCCGGTGCAGAAGCGCTTGGTCGAGCACTATTACGATGGCCTGGTGCGCGCCGGTGCGCAGCTGTCCGACGCTGACAAGGCGACCCTGCGCAAGCTCAACGTGGAAGAGACCACGCTCTCCACCCAGTTCCACACCCGCCTGGTGGCCGCGACCGCCGCTGCGGCTGTTGTCGTTGACGACAAGGCCAAGCTGGCCGGCCTGGACGAGGGCGCGATCAACAACGCTGCGGCCGCCGCCAAGGATCGCAAGCTGGATGGCAAATTCCTGCTGCCGCTGCAGAACACCACCCAGCAGCCGGTGCTCGGCTCGCTGAGCGATCGCGACCAGCGTGCCGCCGTTCTGAAGGCCTCTGAAACCCGCGCCGAGCGCGGTGATGCCAACGACACCCGGCAGACCGTGCAGCGCCTGGCACAGCTGCGTGCGCAGAAGGCCAAGCTGCTCGGCTTCGACACCTTCGCCGACTATCAGCTGGGCGACCAGATGGCCAAGACTCCGGCTGCCGCGCTCAAGCTGCTGACCGACACCGTGCCGGCCGCCACCGCCAAGGCGCGCGCCGAGGCCGGTGAGATCCAGAAGGTCATCGACGCGCAGAAGGGCGGATTCCAGGTCGCCGCTTCGGACTGGGACTTCTACGCCGAGCAGGTGCGCAAGGCCAAGTACGATCTGGACGAGTCGCAGATCAAGCCGTACTTCGAACTGGACAACGTGCTGCAGAACGGCGTCTTCTACGCCGCCACCCAGCTGTATGGCATCACCTTCAAGCCGCGCACCGACATTCCGACCTACAACCCGGACATGAAGGTGTACGAAGTGTTCGACAAGGACGGCACCTCGCTGGCCCTGTTCTACACCGACTACTTCAAGCGTGACAGCAAGTCCGGCGGCGCCTGGATGGACGTGTTCGTCGAGCAGGACGGCCTGACCGGTGCCAAGCCGGTGGTCTACAACGTCTGCAACTTCACCAAGCCGGCCGCCGGCCAGCCGGCGCTGATCAGCTTCGACGACGTCACCACGATGTTCCATGAGTTCGGCCATGCGCTGCACGGCATGTTCTCGAACGTGAAGTACCCGTCGATCGCCGGCACCGCCACCTCGCGTGACTTCGTCGAGTTCCCGTCGCAGTTCAACGAGCACTGGGCACTGGACCCGAAGGTGTTCGCCAACTACGCCAAGCACTACAAGACCGGCGAGGCGATGCCGCAGGAACTGGTCGACAAGATTCTCAAGGCGCGCAGCTTCAACCAGGGCTATGCGACCACCGAGTATCTGTCGGCCGCGCTGCTCGACCTGGCCTGGCACACGCAGAAGGCCGATGCGCCGCTGCAGGATGTCGGTGCCTTTGAAGCCAGCGCGCTGAAGAAGTTCAAGGTCGACCTGCCGCAGGTGCCGCCGCGTTACCGCACCACCTACTTCGACCACATCTGGGGTGGTGGTTACTCGGCCGGTTACTACGCCTACTTCTGGGCCGAAGTGCTGGACCATGACGCCTACCAGTGGTTCACCGAACACGGTGGCCTGACGGCGGCCAACGGCCAGGAGTTCCGCGACAAGATCCTCTCGCGCGGCAACAGCGTGGAGCTGTCGACCCTGTACCGCGATTTCCGCGGCAAGGACCCGTCGGTGGAACCGCTGCTGAAGTTCCGCGGGCTGAAATAAGAAAGCGAAAACGGCGGGGGCAACCCCGCCGTTTTTCTAACTGGCATGGTGGAGAATATCTTCCGCCGCAACAAGCACATAGCCGGGCTTCGCTTTTGCTTCACTTATCGGCGAAGAGTCCGAGTGAACCAGTCCGAGCGTTCCAAGCAAGCCACCAATTGCGGAGCCAGGACCTTCCGTCGCAAGGCACACTGCTGATACACATAGGCCAAGAATGCCAATTGCGTTTCGTTGAAGGGATCTCGAGCGAGAGGTTGCAATGGCCAGCTCAGATCGGACCTGCGCTGCTTGATCTCGAAGTTCGGCAACGGTGTCCGCCCAGTTCGTCGCTTGTTGTGAATTGTCGGGCGACGATAGTCTTCTAGCCATGAACTCTCGGAGAGCTGGCAACGCGGATTTTGCTTCATTTCTCAGTTCTAGAGTTTGACGAACAGTCAATCCTGAAACCCACGGAAGATTCGCCGCTCGGTCAGCGGAGAATGCTCTAAGATCCCATGAGTCAAGTACTCTGCCATCCTCAGACAGCAGCGCAGTTATTCCTGCGTTTGAGTTGGAGAATACGCTTCCTTTGAGCCAGCTTGCGCTTTTTGCGTCAAGAAAGATGGAGCGAATTGAGCTTCTAAGGACAGATCTTATTATTTCATCGTCTCTGTTTGATTTTGCAAATTCTTCGTCAATGTATATGTGGATAGCAGGGGTATATACTGAAGCAAAGTCCATTGAAGTCCCATTTGAGCTGCGCTCGACTTTTATCTCCTTCCCTAATTGGAGAAAAGCGCGATCTGTGATTTCTTCAATTTTCTCGTTGAATGATTTCATGCATCCTGAGCAGGCTCCAATGAAAGGAGGGGAGAACTTGAATAGTCCCGCCTCAATGAGTGGATAAATTGTCTTCAGTACGATTAGATCAGACAGAAGAGGGTATATCTCGTCGTTTCTTGGCCTTGAACGCAGTCTCATTATTTTTTCGAATATTGAATCGCTCGCCGTGACTGTGTCAGCCATTAGCGCAATACTTCGAGAGATCTGGGTCGCGTAGCTGACCCGACAAGGTAAGGCTTGGCAAGCGCCTTCTCCGGCGAAGAGGTTTAGGCCTCCGCTTAGTATGGCGTTGAAATTTCTCTCATCAGATTCATTGGGTTTCTTTGAAAGAATGTCTTCTACGACAGCTTGGTCCTTCAGCTCTCGCAGCATACCCTTCAGTTTTCTGGCAGCGCTTCGATGATCTGAAAATTCGAACTTTTCATTGAGGAGCAAGGCAATGTGAGGCGGAATGCCGGGAGATGCGTCAATCATTCGCGTGATCCTCCTTGTGGTAGGCGCTCGTCTGCACGATGTGCAACTTTCCATTGCTTACAGCATCGCATGAGCTGCCTCCGTTTGGAGGACCTAAATTGTGGGGAAAGCGGCGAAACATGTTCACCGCTTCTTCGGAGTTGCATCTGCCCAACGCTTAGCTGTGTAGTTTGATTGCAGCGTTACGTCCCCACGTGCACCCGGTTGGCCTGCTCGGCCAGGCCCAGGTGATCGAGCGCGATATCCAGCGCCAGCACATAACTCTGCGCGCCATACCCAGCAGCAATGCCCAGGCGCTGGCCGACACCGGCTGGCAGGCACGGTTCGGCCACTGCGCCGTCGTCATGCACCTCTACATACGCGTTGTGCAGATAGGGCAGCAGCCGCTGCAGGCGCAGACTGTTGGCGCACGCACCCGGATCGAGCAGCGTCACCTCGCCACGGCTGTGGTCGGCCACGCGCAGTGCATCGAGCAGTTCCTGTTCCGAACCGCAGGCGCGGATCGCCACGCTGGTGCCGGCGTCGATCGCGCGATGCACCAGCGACTTCAGGACCGGTGCCGGCAGCGGCATCGCGGTGCGGATCAGGGCGCCGGCCGCTTCCGGGCCGCGGATGATGAAGATCGACATGACTCAGCTCTCCTGCGCCAGACGGCGGCCGACAATGGCCAGCGACAACGGGTAACCGGCCTGCTGGCTGCGCTGGTCGACCACCACGGCGGCGGGGCCGTGCTGCAGGCGCAGGCGTGCATCCAGACCAGGTTCGCTGGGCGCCTGCAACTCGATGTACTGCGCCGGTAGCCGTTCCAGCGCCGCCTGCAGCGCGCCACCTTCGGCCTGCCATTGCGCCTCGTCGGCGGCACCGACATCCAGCAGTACCCAGTCGGCCGAGCGCGCCTGCGGTTGGCACAGGCACTGGCGTACCTCGGACAGGCTGGCACAGTCACTGCACAGCACGCGATGGCCGGCCAGCTGTGCCGGCAGTTGGGGACGCGGTGCCGACGAAGAGGCGTGGCGGATCACCAGGAGGGTCATACAACACCTTGCGGAATGCGCCGTGTGGCGCGGTGGGCACACGATGCGCGTGCTGCCCGTAAAGGTGCGATGCCGGTGGCCGGACCGGGGCGTAAAACCTGCGTAACCCTTCATGTAGAGCCGAGCCTACTCTCGGCTGCTCTGCGCCCCAGTCGGGCAACCTCGACGCTACAAAGAACAAGCCGAGCGTAGGCTCGGCTCTACAGGAGCGCGGCGCGGGAACCTCTTGCGCCCAGATGTGGTCTGATGCAGCCACCACCCAACCGGAGCCTGTCATGGATGCTGTTGCCCGTCCCCCCCTTTTCCAACGCGCCGTGGCTTGGCTGAAGAAGGAGGCATTGCCGCTGCTGGTGATGCTCGGCCTGCTCGCCGCCGCCCGCGATACCCTGGCCAACCATTACGTGGTGCCGAGTGGTTCGATGCAGCCGACCCTGCAGCCCGGCGACCGGGTGGTGGTGGACATGCGCGCCTACGGTCTGCGTCTGCCGTTCACCAACACGGAACTGATGGCGACCGGCACCCCGCAGCGTGGCGAGGTGGCGGTCTTCGACTCACCGGCCGACGGCACCCGCCTGATCAAGCGCGTGGCGGCGGTGGCCGGTGACCATGTGCAGATGCGCGAGGGCCATCTGAGCATCAACGGGCAGCCGCTGCAGATGGCCGACCTGCAGGACGTGGAAGCCTTCGGCGAGCGACGCGCCCGCCTTGATCTGGACATGGGCGGCGGTCCGGACATCGCCGACCTGGTGGTGCCGGCCGGCAAGGTGCTGGTGCTGGGTGACCACCGCGGCAACAGCTTCGATGGCCGCTTCTTCGGCTTCGTCGACGCCGACAAGCTCTACGGCCGCGCGGTGGCGGTGTACTACCGCCGGGGCGACGGCTTCGAGTGGCAGCGCCTGTAAGCTGAATTGATACTTCTCGTATATCAATCATGACCTATCAGGTTATGGATCGACTGGATAGACGGGCCTAGTCTGAGGCCCGTTCCCTCCCGCGCTTGGCCGCCCCCACCGGCCCATCGATCCCATGACTGGCGAAACCGCGGCGGCCGTCGAACGCCGCCCCCCCACTGTCGACCCCAGCGCCGAGACCCGCATCCAGCAGGGCACACCGGCCTTTCGTCGCACCGCGCTGGCACTGTTCCTGGCCGGCTTTTCCACCTTCGGCCTGCTGTACACGGTGCAGCCGCTGCTGCCTGAGTTCAGCCGCCATTTCGGCGTGTCCGCCGCCGGCAGCGCCATGTCGTTGTCGCTGACCACCGGCACCTTGGCCGTGGCGATGCTGCTGGCTGGTCTGCTGTCCGATGCGGTCGGCCGCCGCCCGTTGATGATCGTCGCGTTGCTGGCCTCGGCCATGCTGTCGCTGAGCTCGGCGCTGGTGGATGACTGGACCACGCTGCTGGTATTGCGCACGCTGCTCGGCCTGGCGCTGAGCGGCGTGCCGGCGGTGGCGATGACCTACCTGGTCGAGGAAATGGACAGCCGTGCGCTGGGCCTGGCGATGGGCCTGTACATCGGCGGCAATGCCATCGGTGGCATGAGCGGGCGCCTGCTGGCCGGCATCATCGCCGACCACTGGGGCTGGCGCTGGGGTATCGGCGTGGTCTCGATCATCGCGGTGGCCAGCACGGTGCTGCTGTGGCTTCAGCTGCCGCCGTCGCGCCACTTCCATCCCCGTCGTGACGGCCTGCGCCAGTTGCCGTCGCGCTGGCGCATGCTGTTCGCCGACCCGGGCCTGCCGTGGCTGTTCGCCACCTCGTTCGTGCTGATGGGCGTGTTCGTCACCCTCTACAACTACCTGGGCTACCACCTGCTGGCGCCGCCCTACCACCTCAGCCAGACCGTGGTCGGCCTGATCTTCAGTGTCTACCTGGTGGGCACCTTCAGTTCGGCGTGGATGGGCCAGCAGGCCACGCGCTACGGCCGCGGCCGCATCCTGTCGATCTCGTTCGCGCTGATCGGCGCCGGCATCGTGCTGCTGGCAATGCCGTGGCTGAGTGCGATGGCACTGGGTATCGCGCTGGTCACGTTCGGCTTCTTCGGCGGCCACTCGGTGGCCAGCAGCTGGGTTGGCAGCCGCGCCGGTACGATGCGCGCCGAAGCCTCGGCGATGTACCTGTTCGCCTACTACCTGGGATCCAGCGTGCTGGGCGGGGTCGGTGGCCTGGCCTATGCGGCCTGGGATTGGCTGGGTGTGTGCCTGTTCGCTGCCGTGCTGACCCTGATCGGTGGTGGCATCGTCTGGGCACTGCAGCAGCGCGCGCCGCAGCCGGTCACCGCGTGATCCACCGCTACGGTAGTGCCGGCCGCTGGCCGGCATGCCGGCCCATGTGGGGTTGCCGGCCAGCGGCCGGCACTACCCGGGTGGGTTGCACTTCACCCTTCGGCGAACGCCTCACGCAGTAGCGTGGCGAAATTGCGGATCAGCGGCGTTACCCGTTCGCGGTGCCAGGCCAGCTGCACTTCCGAATGCGCGCCGGCATCGGCCAGTGCCACGAAGCGCGATCCTTCCACGCGTATGTGATCGCATGACGACGGCAGGATCGCCGCACCCAGGCCCGCGGCGGCCAGGCTGATCAACGTCGATGCTTCACCGGCTTCCTGCACGATGCGCGGCGTGAAGCCCGCCGCCGCGCACAACGCGATCATGTGGTCGTGGATGCCCGCGCCGGCGCTGCGGCGGAACGCTACGAACGGCTCCTGAGCGAAGTCGCGCAGCGACAGCGTGCCCTGCTTCGACAGCCTGCGCAGGGCAGGGTGGTCGGCGTGCACGATCAGCGCCAGCGGGTCGACGAACAGGCTGTGCGCCACCAGTTCCGGCGGCAGCGCGCGCTTGCGGATGATGCCCACGTCCAGTGAACCGTCGAGCAGCGCGTCGATCTGCTGCAGCGTGTTCATCTCGCTCAGCTGCAGCCGCACCTGCGGGTACTGCTGACGGTAGCGCAGGATCGAACGCGGAATCTGCGGCGACAGCGGCGTGGCGCGAGTCAGACCGATGTGCAGTTCACCCTGCTCACCACGCTGTGCACGCTGCACCTCGTCCACGGCCGTTTCCACCTGCTGCACGATGGCGCGTGCACGTTCCTGCAGCAGTTCGCCCGCAGGCGTCAGCTGCACGCGGCGATGGCTGCGCACGAACAGGCGCGCGTCAATCAGTTCTTCCAGCTGGCGGATCTGTTGGCTGAGCGGCGGCTGTGACATGCCCAGCCGCTCCGCCGCCTGGCCGAAGTGCAGCGTATCGGCGACGGCGAGGAAGTAGCGCAGGTGGCGGAGTTCGATGGACATGGGGCCAGTTTATTCATCGTCAGCCGGAAATGAATCAGAGGCGGGGTCAGAGCCCGTTGCGCAGCAACGGGATCCGACCCCGTGCCGACCAACGGTCGGCACCCACCATGGGAAGCATTTCCCACAGTTCGCAGAAAACAGTCGAAGGCGGGGTGGGTCCGGTTGCGGGGGCGTGAGCGCCATGGATGGCGCGACCGAGCCTCCATGGACGGGTTTACGGCGTCCCCCGCAACCGGACCCACCCCGCCATCCCACGGAATGCCCGCTGTTGCCGTTGACGTTGCCGTTGCTTCGGCCTCTGCAGGTGCAGGGCGGCAACCCTGCAAACCAGAACACCCCTCACCGCTCCGAATGCCCGCTCTGATCGTAATCGCGCGGACTGAACAACTCCGGCTGGATCAGCTCGATGAACGCCCGCGCCTGCGCCGACAGCGCCTTGCCCCGGCGCACGATCACCCCGTAGCTGCGCTCGGGGAACCAGCGCTTCATCGACCGCGCCGCCAGCCGCTCGTGGTCGGCCTCGTTCAGGCACAGCGCCGGCACGATGGAAATGCCCATGCCCATCGCCACGTACTGCTTGATCACTTCCCAGCCCCCCACTTCCAGCGCCACGGTGTAGGCGATGCGGTGGCGCTGGAACACCTGGTCCACCAGGCGGTAGGTGATCTGCCGCTTCGGCGGCAGCACCAGCGGATAGCGCGCGATGTCGGCCAGCTCCAGCTCGCCGCCCTTGGCCAGCGGATGATCGTGCGGTGCGATCAGCACCTGCTCGAAGCGGTAGGCCGGGGCGTAGGTCAGGTCGGCCGGCACATCGGTCATCGAACCTATCGCCAGGTCGGCGGCATCCTCGCGCAGCAGGTCGGTGCCGTCGGCGCTGATCGCGTTGTGCAGGGTCAGGCGCACGTCCGGGTGGTGCAGGCGAAAGCGTTCGACGATCTTCGGCAGCAGGTACAGGATGGTCGAGCTGTTGGCGGCAATGTTCAGCTCGCCCGCGTCCAGGCCGCGCACCTTGTCGCGGAAGCGCGCCTCCAGCCCGTCCAGGTTCTCCACCAGCGGCTGTGCCATCTCGTACAGCAGCTGGCCCTCGCGGCTGGGCACCAGGCGCCGCCCGCTGCGCTCGAACAATGGCACCCCCAGCTCCCGTTCCAACGCCTGCAACTGCAGGCTGATGGCCGGCTGGCTGACGAAAAGTGCCTCAGCCGCCCGTGAGACCGAGCCGAGGCGCACGGTCTGGCAGAATGCGCGCAGCGGCTTGAGCCGGTCGGATTTGTAGGAAAAACGAGGACTTGGCGGGGCGCGTGTGCTCATCGTGTAACGAGTATTAGCACAACTTATGTAAAACATTGCAAAAACTGTTTTGCCAAATACTGAGGCCCAGCGGCACCGTGGAGACGTTCCCCCACCGCTGGAGTAGCCCCATGTCCGCCGTCGCTTCCGCCGTTCCCACCCCCGCCACCAAGGCCACCCCCGGCATCGCCCTGGCGACCCGCGTGGCCGGCCAGGACACCGTGCTGCCGGCGCCGCTGCTGGCCCTGCTGGTGTCGCTGCACCGCGCGGTGGAACCGGGCCGGCAGGCGAGGCTGCAGGCCCGCCGTGAACGCCAGGCGTTCTTCGACCAGGGCGGCCTGCCGGACTTCCGTGAAGACACCACTGCGATCCGCAGCGGCGACTGGCGCGTTGCGCCGCTGCCGGCCGCGCTGCAGGACCGCCGCGTCGAGATCACCGGCCCGACCGACCCGAAGATGGTCATCAACGCGCTGAACTCCGGCGCCAAGGTGTTCATGGCCGACTTCGAGGATTCGACCTCGCCGACCTGGCGCAACCTGCTGGCCGGGCAGCAGTCGCTGGCCGCGGCGGTGCGCGGCGATCTCGAATACACCGCCCCCAATGGCAAGCATTACACGCTGCGCCCATACGACGAACAGGCGGTGCTGATCGTGCGCCCGCGTGGCTGGCACCTGGACGAGAAGCACGTACGCGTCGACGGCCAGTTCCTCGCCGGCGGCCTGTTCGACGCAGCGGTGTTCGCCTTCCACAACGCCCGCTCCCTGCAGGCCAAGGATCGTGGCCCGTACTTCTACCTGCCCAAGCTGCAGAGCATGGAAGAGGCGGCGCTGTGGGAAACCGCGCTGTCGCACATCGAAGGGATGCTCGGCTTGCCGCACGGCCAGATCAAGGTGACCGTGCTGATCGAAACGCTGCCGGCGGTGTTCGAGATGGACGAGATCCTGCACGCGCTGCGTGATCGCATCGTCGGCCTGAACTGCGGGCGCTGGGACTACATCTTCTCGTACCTGAAGACCTTCCGCCGCCACGCCGACCGCGTGCTGCCCGAACGCGGCCAGGTGACCATGACCCAGCCGTTCCTGAAGGCGTATTCGGAACTGCTGATCCAGACCTGCCACCGCCGCGGTGCGCATGCGATGGGCGGCATGGCCGCGCAGATTCCGATCAACCACGATGCCGCCGCCAACGAACAGGCCATGGCCCGCGTGCGCGCCGACAAGCTGCGCGAAGTCAGCGCCGGCCACGACGGCACCTGGGTCGCGCATCCGGCGCTGATTCCGGTGGCGATGGCGATCTTCGACGAGCACATGCCCGGTGCGAACCAGCACAGCGTGCTGCGCCAGGACGTGCGCGTCGGCCGCGACGAACTGATCGCGCGGCCGCCGGGCACCATCACCCGCGCCGGCTTCGAAGGCAACGTGGAAGTCTGCGTGCGTTACCTGGCGGCGTGGCTGGATGGCAACGGCTGTGTGCCGATCCATCACCTGATGGAGGACGCGGCCACCGCCGAGATCAGCCGCAGCCAGTTGTGGCAGTGGCTGCATACGCCGGGCCAGCAGCTGGACGATGGCACCGCGATCGACCTGGCCCTGCTGGATTCCACCCTGTCGCAGCTGCCGGCACGGCTGGGCGATACCGCCGCGCTGCCCGGTGGCGCGCGCATCAGCGAGGCCATCGCCCTGCTCGGCGAACTGAGCCGCAGCGAAGAACTGACCGATTTCCTGACCCTGCCGGCCTACGCGCGCATCGATTGACTGCCGCCCGCGTCTACCGCCGTTTCCCTCCCCGCTGCACGCACGAACCGAACTGGAGAAAGACATGAGCAAGCTGCCCACTGCCGAACAGATCCAGCACGACTGGGATACCAACCCGCGTTGGGAAGGCATCCAGCGCAACTACAGCGCCGCCGACGTGGTGCGCCTGCGCGGCACCGTCCACATCGAGCATTCGCTGGCCCGCCTGGGTGCGGAGAAGCTGTGGGCGTCGCTGCACGAGCGCGAGTTCGTCAACGCGCTGGGTGCACTGACCGGCAATCAGGCCATGCAGCAGGTCAAGGCCGGCCTGAAGGCGATCTACCTGTCCGGTTGGCAGGTGGCGGCCGACGCCAACCTGGCCGGCCAGATGTATCCGGACCAGTCGCTGTACCCGGCAGATTCGGTGCCGGCGGTGGTCAAGCGCATCAACAACACGCTGCTGCGCGCCGACCAGCTGCACCACGCCGAAGGCAAGGATGACATCGACTTCCTGCAGCCGATCGTGGCCGATGCTGAGGCCGGCTTCGGCGGCGTACTCAACGCCTTTGAACTGATGAAGGCGATGATCGAGGCCGGCGCCGCCGGCGTGCACTTCGAGGACCAGCTGGCCTCGGTCAAGAAGTGCGGGCACATGGGCGGCAAGGTGCTGGTGCCGACCCGCGAGGCGATCGAGAAGCTCAACGCCGCACGCCTGGCCGCCGACGTGATGGGCGTGCCGACCCTGCTGGTCGCGCGCACCGATGCCGAAGCTGCGGATCTGCTGACCAGTGACATCGACGGCAACGACAAGCCGTTCACCACCGGTGAGCGCACCGTCGAAGGTTTCTACAAGACCCGCAACGGCCTGGACCAGGCGATCAGCCGCGGCCTGGCCTATGCACCCTATGCCGACCTGGTGTGGTGCGAGACCGGCAAGCCGGACCTGGAGTTTGCACGCAAATTCGCCGAGGCGATCCACGCGAAGTTCCCGGGCAAGCTGCTGGCCTACAACTGCTCGCCCAGCTTCAACTGGAAGAAGAACCTGGACGACGCCACCATTGCCAAGTTCCAGCGCGAACTGGGCAGCTACGGCTACAAGTTCCAGTTCATCACCCTGGCCGGGTTCCATGCGTTGAACTACGGCATGTTCAATTTGGCCCACGGCTACGCGCGCCGCCAGATGAGTGCGTTCGTGGAACTGCAGGAAGCCGAGTTCGAAGCGGCCGAGCGCGGTTTCACTGCGGTCAAGCACCAGCGTGAGGTCGGTACCGGCTATTTCGATGCGGTGACCCAGGCGATCCAGCAGGGCCAGTCGTCGACCACCGCGCTGACCGGATCGACCGAGGAAGAGCAGTTCCACGGCGGGCGCAGCGAACGCGCGGCGTGATCCGGTGCGCGGCGTGATCCGGTAGTGCCGGCCGCTGGCCGGCAATCACGGGATGCTCCGGGCGCTGCGTGGCAGCCGGCCAGCGGCCGGCTCTACCGGGGCCTGGAAATCCGATCAGGGTGGCCAGGGAAGGGCCAGGCAACGCCGGCCGGTCGGGGGACCTGCCGGCGTTGTTGTATCGATGCAAGGGGGGCAGCCAGCGGGCAGCGTCAATCAGGCGCACCCCGGGTTCCGGCAACTTGGCCGAAACCCTGTGAAACCCGGCATCGAATTGATCCAGCAGGGGTTTTGCCCGGGCACCCGTGACCAGAACGGGCCACCACCGATCTTCACGTCAATCAAGATCGGCAGAACGGTCAAAATGAGATAGGGCGCACACTTTAAAGCGGTGCTATGCTCCGCGGCTCACCAGGGGACGCTGGCGGCGGGTGCAGGGAATGACCGGCAGGGGTGCGGCCGAGAACAGTGATGTGACGACAGGTATCGCCCGGGTGGCGATGGCCGAGATCGTGCACGCGCTGTTGTCAGATGCCGAGGTGGCATTGTTTGCCAGATTCGCCCGCGCATGCAAGCTCCGTGCCGGACAGTGGCTGTTCCAGCGTGGCCACCGCGGCGAGCGCATGTATGTGATCCTCGAAGGCCAGATCGAACTGGACTTCGGCGAGGACCTGGTGATCAAGACACTCGGGCAGCATGAGTTCTTCGGAGAACTGGGCCTGCTGGTCGGCGACCACCTGCGCAGCGCCAGCGCGCGCGCGCTGGTCGACTGCGATGTGCTGGAACTGGGGCCGGCTGATTTCCACCGGCTGGTCGAATCCGATCCGGGCCTGGTGGCCTACTTCCTGCGCCGCACGATCATGCGCGTGCTGGCCAACGAACAGGCCCTGATCAGCCAGTTGCGCCGGCGCAACCACGATCTGGAAACCGCGCTGGACAACCTCTACATCACCACCCACCAGCTGACCCACACCCGCGAGCTGGTGCGTACCGATGAACTGACCGGTCTGCACAACCGCCGTGGCCTCACCCTGTACCTGCAGGAGTGCCGCGAGCGTGCCGAGGGGCCGCCGCAGGCGCTGCTGCTGATCGATTGCGACCGTTTCAAGCAGATCAACGACCGCCACGGCCACCAGGCCGGCGACCGCGTGCTGCAGAGCATGGGCAACATCCTGCGCTCGATGGCTGGCGAACAGGACCTGGCCTGCCGGCTTGGCGGTGATGAGTTCTGCCTGATGCTGCGCCGTGGCAACCGCGAGATCGTGCAGCACGCTGCCGAGTTCATCCTCAGCGCGGTGCACGGCCTGCTCGAGCGCAGCCATGGCACGCCGCATGTAAGCCTGGTCAGCATCGGAGCCAGCCTGCTGGATGCCGACGCGGACTGGAGCGAGTGGTATGCCAGCGCCGATCGGGCGCTGTACCGGGCCAAGCGTGATGGCGGCAACTGCCTGCGCTGGGTGGATGATCCGGACGGCCAATAGGGAGATGCAGGCGATGAATGGCGACAACGGAACGTCAGCCCCGCATAGCCCACAGCTACGCGCCCTGCTGTTCACTGATCTGTGTGATTCGCTGCAGCTGGTCGAGCGGATCGGCGACGTGGCGGCGGCGAGCCTGTTCCAGGAACACGACCGCCTGGTGCTGGTGCTGCAGCACCGCTGGAATGGCCAGCTGATCGATCGTTCGGACGGCCTGTTCATGCTGTTCGAGCGCGCCATCGATGCCCTGGGCTTCGCCCTGGACTACCAGCGCGAACTACATGCGCTGGGCCAGCAGCGTGCGATTGAACTGCGCGCGCGTGCCGGCCTGCATGTGGGTGACGTGCTGACCTGGGAAAACAGTGCAGAGGCGGTCCGCGCCGGCGCCAAGTCGATGGAAGTGGAAGGCTTGGCCAAGCCGATGGCGGCGCGCCTGATGATGCTGGCGCGGCCCGGCCAGATCCTGTTGTCGGCGGTAGCCGAATCGCTGACCCGCCGTGCCACCGATGCGTTGGGCGAGCGCGGCACGCGCCTGTTGTGGAAGTCGCACGGGCGCTGGCGCTTCAAGGGCGTGGCGGTGGTACAGGAAGTGATCGAAGTGGGCGAGATCGGCTCCGCACCGCTGCGCATGCCGCGTGCCAATGCCAAGGCCCGCCGCGACATGCCGTTGTGGCGGCAGCCGCTGGTGCTGGCCGCCGAAGGCCTGGTGCTGGCGGTGGCGGTGCTGGGCGGCTGGCTGCTGCTGCGGCCGGAACCGGCGATTGCGTTCGCCGAGCGCGACTGGGTGGTGCTCGGCGATGTCGACAACCTCACCGGCGACCCGATCTTCGACGACTCGATGCGGCATGCGATCCGGATCGCGCTGGAGCAGTCGCGCTACGTGAACGTGCTGTCGGAGGGCAAGATCCGCGAAAGCCTGGAAATGGCGCGGCTCTCCGGCGATACCCGGCTCAGCCGCGATACCGCGGCCAACGTGGCGGTGCGGGAAGGCGCGCGCGCCGTGCTGTTGCCGACCGTGCGGCAGAAGATCGGTGGCTACGAGCTGGCCATCGACGTCGCAGCACCGGGCAGCGGCCAGGTGATCCAGACGTTCACCGCCACCGCGGATCGATCCGATCAGATGGTGTTCGCGGTGGACGATGTGGTCGGGCGCCTGCGGCGCGGACTGGGCGAATCGGTGGCGAGCCTGGAACAGTCGTTGCCGCTGCCGCGGGCATCGACCCAGGACCTGCGCGCACTGCGTGCATTCGCGCTGGCGGAGAGTGCACTGGGCCAGCGTCGCTTTGAGGAGGCGCGCAACCTTTACCAGGCGGCGATCGATATCGATCCCGGTTTCGCCCTGGCCTACATGGGCGTGGCCAAACTGCATGCGCGCGTCGAGGAAGGGCGGCGTGCACGCGAAGCCATGCAGCATGCGCTGGACCTGCAGGATCGGCTGCCGCCACGCGAGCGGCTGTACCTGAAGGCCTGGATGGCCGAGCTGGAGCCGGGTGGCTGGGCGCTGGAGCAATGGCGCACGCTGGCCAAGGTCTATCCGGATTCGTTCGCGGGGCTGTCCAACACGTCCTGGTACCTGCTGCAGGCCAACCAGTTCAGCGAGGCCGAGCCCTATGCGCGTGCCGCCGCAGTGCCGCAGGATCCGCTGCGGCTGTATCCCCTGGTCCACCTGGTGCGGATACAGATCGCTGCCAACCAACCGCAGCTCGCTGCCGAAACACTGGCACAGGCGCAGATCCTGCGCGGCCGTGATGACGCCGATGAGACCGGCGTGGATGTGCTGGTGGCGCAGGGGCAGTACGCCAAGGCAGCGAAGCTGTTGCCGCAGATCCATGCCAGCGATGCCCTGCAGCAGCGGATGAAGCTGCGTGCGCAGCTGCTGCTGGCGGCCGCGCAGCGCGACTGCCCGGCGATGCAGCGGGCGATACGCGAAGATGCAGCGGCGCCGACGCTGGTCGATCTTCAGGTGCAGCAGCGCCTGCAGCATGCCAGCGTGGCGGCGTTGTGCCCGGGCGCTGACCGTGCCGGGCTGCAGGCCATTGCGGCGCTGCTGCAGCCGACGCTGCAGGAGCGTGATGATCCCATGCTGCATGCCCGTGGCCTGCAGTGGCTGGCACTGGTCCACCTGGCGCAGCGGCAGGGCCAGTTCGAACTGGCCAGGCGTTGGCTGGACGAGCAGCGGCCCCTGCTGCGCAGCCTGCGCAGTCCGGTCGCGGACCGCTGGCTGCGCATCGTCAGCGCCATGGATGAGCTGCAGATGCAGCGCCCCGAGGCTGCCCGCGCCCTGATCGAGCCGATGCTGGATGGCAGCGAGCCGGTGCAGGCGCGCGTCGTGCTGCTGCTCGCGCTGCGTGCGCAGGGCGATGAAGCCGCCGTGCGCCGCCAGCAGGCCTGGCTGGCCCAGCATCGCGGCCAGGCCATTGCCGAGGTCACCGCCCTGCAGGTGTGGCAACCGCTGAACGTGTATGACGTCTCCACGTGGGCTACGCCGGCCACGGCCGGCGCGCCCTGATGGCGGGTCAGCCGTCGATGCGCTCGCCGACCTTGCCGGCTTCGAAGCAGAACACCACGGTCATGGCCGCCACCGACCCGGACAGGTGGGCCTGCAGCCCGTCACGCACTTGGCTCAGCTCCTCGACCGAGGCCAGGGTGCCGATCTTCATGCAGTCGTTCTCGCCAACGGCACCGTCCAGCCCGATCGAGGCCAGGGCCTTGGCCGGCGACGCGGTGAAGTGGCGGCGGAAGTCGTCGCTGCCGATCAGGTGGTCCAGCAGGGTGCTGGCGTCTGCGGCGGAAAGGCGGGGATGGGTGCTCATGGGGATCGTCCGTAGGTGGAGTTTCTCGTATCGGCCGCGACAGCCTGCCATTGAGGGCCGCGCTGCGCACATCGCTAAAGTTGGCCGCGCCGCGGTCGTTGCTGCTATGCCGGTTGTGCGGCAGAAGGAAGGAAACTTATGCGCCTGCGCCGCTGCGCCAGCCTGATGTTCGAGCCCCGCGAGGCGGTCACCCTGGACCTGCGCGCGATGCTGGCCGGCCACGCCGAGATGGACAGCCAGATCAGCTGGGTGGCGCTGGCCGCGCATCTGGACCAGCCACTGCCGGTGGACGCCGAGGAGCGCCAGCTGCTGGGCGAGCTCAGCGCGCACCGCTGGAGCGAACCGCCCGCCGATGCCTCCCCGGCGATGCTGGCCCGCCTGGTCGAGCAGGGCCTGCTGCTGACCGACCCGCCGAGCGAGGTGGGGCATCAGTTGCGCGACGAGGCACTGCGGCGCAGCCAGTGGTGGCCGCTGGCCGCGCTGGCCCATCGCCATGCGCGCTGGCAGGCCGTGGACAGCGTGGAGGACATGCGTCGGCAGGGGTTGGACACCGCTGCCGGCCTGCGCCAGCGCCTCGGGCCGCCACCGCCGGTGGTGCAGCCCATGCAGGGCGACTACCAGCCGCTGCCGCGCAGCGAAGAGGCCGCGTTCGATGCACTGCTGGCGCGCCGCACCACCTGCCGCAATTTCGACCCGCAGCGCGCGCTGCCGCTGCCATTGCTGGCCCAGGTGCTGCAGCGCACGCTGATGGCGCACGCGGTGCAGAAGGTCGAGCGCGACACCGAGTTCCTGAAGAAGAACGTGCCTTCCGGTGGCGGCCTGCATCCTACCGAAGGCTTCCTGCTGGTGCAGAACGTGGAAGGACTGGCACCGGGCCTGTATCACTACCACCCGGTGCAGCACGCCGTGCTGCCGCTGCCCTCGCCACCGTCGCAGGCACTGCCGGCGCTGGCGCGGCGGATGCTGTCCGGGCAGGCGTGGTTCGCGGATGCGCCGGCGCTGCTGGTGCTGGCGCCGCGCTATGACCGCTGCTTCTGGAAGTACCGCAACCACGCCAAGGCGCATCGTGCGGTGACGCTGGATGTCGGCCACATCTCGCAGCTGCTGTACCTGTGCGCGACCGAGCGCGGCCTGGCCGCCTTCGTCACCGCAGCCATCAACGATGCCGATGTCGATCGTGCCTTCGGCTTCGATGGCATCGGCCAGAGCGCGATGGCCATCTGCGGCCTGGGCTGGCGCAGTGCCACACTGGACACGGCAGAATTCGATCCCGCTGGTCGGGTGACGGCGGGCGACGACCGCTGAGCGACCGTCGCCCTGGCGTTCACGCCGCTTCGAAGTCCACCAGCACCGCGCCGTCGTTGACCTGGTCACCGGCCTTGGCGCGGTAGCCCTTCACCGTGCCGTCGGCCGGCGCCTGCAGGGTGTGCTCCATCTTCATCGCTTCCAGCACCACCAGCGGCGTGCCGCGCTTGACCTCGGTACCGGCGGCGACCAGCGTGGCCACGATCTTCCCGGGCATCGGTGCCAGCAGGCTGCCGGCATCGGCCACGGCGTGGTCCGATTCGCTCACCGGATCATGCAGGGTGAAACGGTGCTGGCCGTCGGTGCCGAACAGGTACAGCTGGTCACCGTCGCGCAGCAGCTGCAGTGTCCAGCGGCGCCCGCCCAGCTGCACCGCCAGCCCCCGCACATCGGCGGTGCCGATCACCTGCACGGGTGCCGCGTCATCGCACTGCACGCGCCAGCCATCGGTCTGCGCCCACACCTTCAGCGTGTGCCGGCGTTCACCCTGCTGCAGCGGAAGCACGCGCGGCGCGGGCGCGCCAAGGCGCCAGCCATCCTGCGCCTGCCACGGCGAATGCGGGTCGCGCGCGTCGCTGGCTGCACCTGCAGTAGTGGCCACGGCGGCCACCGCCGCCAGCAGCCACAGCGCATCATCGCTGTCACCCACCCGGCCCAATGCGGCCTGCTCGCGCTCGATCAGCGCGGTATCCAGCTTGGCATGGGTAAACGAATCGGTGTTCACCAGGCGGCGCAGGAAGCCGGCATTGGTGGTCACGCCCACCACCTGGCAGTCGGCCAGGGCCTGGCTCATGCGGCGCAGCGCGGCGTCGCGGTCCACGTCCCAGACGATCAGCTTGGCAATCATGGGATCGTAGTACGGCGTGATGCTGTCGCCTTCCTCGACACCGGTATCCACGCGCACATGAGTCGACGGCGACGGCAGGCGCAGGCGGCGCAGGAGGCCGGTGGACGGCAGGAAACCACGGTCGGCGTCTTCGGCATACAGCCGCGCCTCGATGGCGTGGCCGTGGATCGCCAGCTGCTCCTGGCGCAGCGGCAGTGGCTGGCCCGAGGCTACGCGCAGCTGCCACTCCACCAGGTCGGTGCCGGTGATGTACTCGGTGACCGGATGCTCGACCTGCAGGCGGGTGTTCATTTCCATGAAGTAGAAATCGCCGTCAGGGCCGGCGATGAACTCCACCGTTCCGGCGCCGACGTAGCCCACCGCGCGCGCGGCATCGACCGCGGCCTTGCCCATCGCCGCACGACGTTCGGGGCTCATGCCCGGGGCGGGCGCTTCTTCCAGCACCTTCTGGTGGCGGCGCTGCACCGAGCAATCGCGCTCGAACAGGTAGACCGCATCACCGTGGCTGTCGCCGAACACCTGGATCTCGATATGGCGCGGGCGCTCGACGTACTTCTCGACCAGCACTTGGTCGTTGCCGAATGCCGAGGCCGCCTCGCGCTGGCAGCTGGCCAGTGCATCGACGAAATCTTCGCTGCGTTCGACCTTGCGCATGCCCTTGCCACCGCCACCGGCGCTGGCCTTGATCAGTACCGGGTAGCCGATGGCATCGGCCTGCGCGCGCAGGAAATCCGGCGCCTGCTGGTCGCCGTGGTAGCCCGGCGTCAGCGGCACACCGGCCTTGGCCATCAATGCCTTGGCCGCGCTCTTGTCACCCATCGCGCGGATCGCGCTGGCCGGCGGCCCGATGAAGGTGATGCCGGCGGCGGCGCAGGCATCGGCGAAGTCGGCATTCTCGGACAGGAAACCGTAACCGGGGTGGATCGCCTGCGCGCTGGTCAGGCGTGCGGCGTCGAGCAGCGCGTCGCCGCGCAGGTAGCTCTCACGCGCGGCAGCCGGGCCGATGTGGATGGCCTCGTCGGCCAGGCGTACGTGGCGTGCATTGCGGTCGGCATCGGAATACACCGCCACGGTGGCGATGCCGAGGCGGCGGCAGGTGGCGATGACGCGGCAGGCGATTTCGCCGCGGTTGGCGATCAGGACTTTGGTGAACATGGCAACAGGCTCGGTCATGGCACGGGTTACATGCGGAACACGCCGAAGCGCGTCTGCTGCGGGGCGGCATTGAGGCTGGCCGACAGCGCCAGCGCCAGCACCCGGCGGGTGTCGGCCGGATCGATCACGCCGTCGTCCCACAGGCGTGCGCTGGCGTAGTACGGGTGGCCCTGCTGCTCGAACTGGTCGCGGATCGGTGCCTTGAACGCGTCTTCCTCCGCTGCCGGCCACTGGCCGCCCTTGGCCTCGATGCCATCGCGCTTGACCGTGGCCAGCACGCTGGCGGCCTGTTCGCCACCCATCACGCCGATGCGCGCGTTCGGCCACATCCACAGGAAGTTCGGCGAATAGGCGCGGCCGCACATGCCGTAGTTGCCGGCACCGAACGAGCCACCGATCACCACGGTGAACTTGGGTACCCTGGCGCAGGCCACCGCCATCACCAGCTTGGCCCCGTCCTTGGCGATACCACCCTGTTCGTACTTGCGACCCACCATGAAGCCGGTGATGTTCTGCAGGAACACCAGCGGGATGTTGCGCTGGGTGCATAGCTCGATGAAGTGCGCGCCCTTCAGTGCCGACTCGGAGAACAGGATGCCGTTGTTGGCGATGATGCCGATCGGGTAGCCGTTCAGATGGGCGAAGCCGGTGACCAGCGTTGCGCCGTAGCGCGGCTTGAATTCGTCGAAGCGTGAGCCATCGACCAGCCGCGCGATCACTTCGCGTACGTCGTAGGGCTTGCGCGTATCGGCCGGGATCACCCCGTACAGTTCGTGTGCCGGCAGCAGCGGTTCCTCGGGCGCCTGCACCGCCATGGCCGGTTCCGGCTTGCGCCAGTTGAGCTGGGCGATGATCGCGCGCACCCGTGCCAGTGCCTGCAGGTCGTTGTCGGCCATGTGGTCAGCCACGCCGGAGATGCGCGTGTGCACATCGGCACCACCCAGTTCCTCGGCCGTCACCACTTCGCCTGTGGCCGCCTTCACCAGCGGCGGGCCGCCGAGGAAGATCGTGCCCTGCTCGCGCACGATCACCGTCTCGTCGCTCATCGCTGGCACATAGGCACCACCAGCGGTGCAGCTGCCCATCACGCAGGCGATCTGCGGAATGCCCTGCGCCGACAGATTGGCCTGGTTGTAGAAGATGCGGCCGAAATGGTCACGGTCGGGAAAGACTTCGTCCTGCAGTGGCAGGAACGCACCACCGGAATCGACCAGGTAGATGCACGGCAGGTGGTTCTGCTCGGCGATCTCCTGCGCGCGCAGGTGCTTCTTCACCGTCATCGGGTAGTAGGTGCCGCCCTTGACCGTGGCATCGTTGGCCACGATCACGCATTCCACGCCACTGACGCGGCCGATGCCGGCCACTACGCCAGCGGCCGGCACGGCGTCTTCGTACATGCCGTGCGCGGCCAGCGGCGCGATTTCCAGGAAGGCGCTGCCGGGGTCGAGCAGCGCGTCGATGCGGTCACGCACCAGCAGCTTGCCGCGCGCGGTGTGCTTGGCGCGTGCGGCTTCGCTGCCACCCAGCGCGGTGCGGGCGAGGGTGGCATGCAGGTCGTCGACCACGGCCTGCATGGCCGCGCGGTTGCTTTCAAACGTTTCGCTGCCCGGTTGCAGCTGGGTGCTCAATACGGTCATCGCAGTGGCCTTACAGGGTGCGCTGGAACAGTTCGCGGCCGATCAGCATGCGGCGGATCTCCGAGGTGCCGGCGCCGATCTCATACAGCTTGGCATCGCGCCACAAGCGGCCGGTCGGGTATTCGTTGATGTAGCCGTTGCCGCCGAGGATCTGGATCGCCTGACCGGTCAGCCAGGTGGCCTTCTCGGCGGCGTACAGGATGGCACCGGCGGCGTCCTGGCGGGTGGTGCGGCCCTGGTCGCAGGCACGTGCCACGGCATAGACATACGCGCGGCAGGCACCCAGGCCCACGTACATGTCGGCGATCTTGGCCTGGATCAGCTGGAAGCTGCCGATCGGCTCGCCGAACTGGTGGCGCTCGTGCACGTACGGCATCACCACGTCCATCGCCGCAGCCATCAGGCCCAGCGGGCCACCGGACAGCACCACGCGCTCGTAGTCCAGGCCGGACATCAGCACGCGCACGCCACCGCCAACCTGGCCCAGCACGTTCTCTTCAGGAATCTCGCAATCCTGGAACACCAGCTCGCAGGTGGGCGAAGAACGCATGCCCAGCTTGTCCAGCTTCTGCGCGGTGGAAAAGCCCTTCATGCCCTTCTCGACCAGGAACGCGGTGATGCCCTTGGCGCCGGCCTCCATGTCGGTCTTGGCGTAGACCACCAGCACGTCGGCATCCGGGCCGTTGGTGATCCACATCTTGTTGCCGTTGAGCACGTAGCGGTCGCCGCGCTTGTCCGCACGCAGCTTCATCGACACCACGTCCGAACCGGCGCCCGGTTCGCTCATCGCCAGCGCGCCCACCTTGGCGCCGCTGCACAGGTCGGGCAGGAAGCGCTGCTTCTGTTCCTCGTTGCCGTTCTTGCGCAGCTGGTTCACGCACAGATTGGAATGCGCGCCATAGGACAGGCCGATGCCGCCGGACGCGCGCGAGATCTCTTCCATCGCCACCACGTGGGCCAGGTAACCCATGCCGGTGCCGCCGTATGCTTCTTCCACGGTGAGGCCCAGCAGCCCCTGTTCGCCCAGCTTCGGCCACAGCGCCAGCGGGAACTGGTTGCTGGCATCGGCCTCGGCGGCCAGCGGAGCGACCTCGGCGGCGGCAAAATGGGCCACGCTCTGGCGCAGCAGGTCGATGTCTTCGCCAAGATCGAAGTTCAGGGATGGCACGTGCATTGTGGTGGCTCCACGGCGGGATGGCAGGAATGGACGCACCCGGCGGGGGAGTGGGGGGCGGTCTGCAGGACCGCCACCCACACGGGCGATGGCCCCAGCGTAGCGGGGTTCGGGTAAGAAGTGAATACGAATTCAAAAATTGAAACTAGAATCAGAACATGGCTTATAAACGCTCTGCATTGATGGAAGAACGCCTGGCGGGCGCCCGTGAACGGATCCTGCTGGCCACCCGCGAGCTGGTCGCCACGGGCGGCTGGCGCAATGCCCCGGTGACGGCCGTGGCGACCCAGGCCGGGGTGTCCACCGGCCTGATCTATCGCCACTTCCCGTCCAAGGCAGAGCTGTTCGTGGAAGTCCTCAATGCCGCCGTCGCCCACGAGGTCGCGATCATGGAGCGCATCGCCAGTGGCCCGGAGGCGGCCAGCGAGCGGCTGCGGCTGGCGATCACCGCCTTCGTCCGCCGTACCCTGGCCGGGCCGGGGCTGGCGCACGCCTTCATCGTTGAACCGGTCGACCCGGACGTGGAAGCCGAGCGCATGCGCGGCCGTCGCGCCTTCGGCGACGTGTTCCTGCGGCTGGTGGAGGAGGGCGTAGCGGCCGGCGAGCTGCCTGCGCAGGACGCGCATGTGGCCGCCGCCTGCCTGGTGGGTGCCTTCACCGAAGCGATGGTCGGCCCGACCGCACCCAGCCGCGAAGCGCACCGCGACGAAGACGCGCTGGTGGATGCGATCTGCAGCTTCTGCCTGCGCGCGATCGGCGCCCCGGCAATCCGGTAGCGCCGGCCGCTGGCCGGCTTCTGTTGCTGGGGTCAGATCCCTTTTGCGGCGCAAAAGGGATCTGACCCCAGCCCCGGCATGCTGCGCCGCATCAGCAGTGACGCCTGTTGTCGCACGCAAAGTGCGTTCTATACTCGGCCCATCACGCAGTCGCTCAGCCGTGGTCCAACGACTATCAGCCAGGGGTAACGAAGAGTGCGGAATTACGATCTGGAGTTCCTGAAACGCTTCTCCATGGTGATCGCGCTGCTGGCGACCATCACCCTCGGCCTCATCCTCCTTGCCGCCTACATCCACACCCGGATTCCGCCCGAGGTGTCGCCGACCGCGGCCAAGCGCACCGAACAGCGCATCTCGCCCACCGGCGCGGTCTATGCCGGCAGTACCGGCGCTGCCGCGCAGGCCGCCGCCAAGGCCGCCGCGCTGGCCAAGGCCGCGTCGCAGGTGGCCTACGGCGGCACCAAGGATGGCAAGGTGATCTTCGACAACCTGTGCACCGCCTGCCACACCACCGGCGTGGGCATGGCACCGACGCTGGACCATTCGCACTGGGACAAGCGCATCGCGCAGGGCAAGGACACGCTCTACAAGCACGCCATCGAGGGCTATACCGGCCCCGACGGCGGCATCATGCCCCCCAGGGGCGGCAACCCGGCCCTGACGGAAGAACAGATCCACGCCACCGTGGACTGGATGCTGGCCAATCTGAAGTAAGCGGTAGTGCCGGCCGCTGGCCGGCAACCACACATCGCACGAAGGTCATGAGGTTGCCGGCCAGCGGCCGGCACGACCTAGGCTTTGCCCACCAAGGTCAAAACCCCGCTCGCAGGCGGGGTTTCGCATTTCAGGGTTAGTCTGTGCGCCCTCGTCCCAGGAATCGCCCGTCGATGCGCCGCTGCTCCCTCGCCCTTGCCCTGTCCCTGCTGCTGCCGGCCGGCGCCATCGCCCAGGCCCAGCCGCAGGCCACGCCGGTCGCGACGCCGCCCGCTGCGCGCAGCAGCGCCAGCGTGGTGCTGACCGCCGCGCCAGCCGACTGGCGCGCGCTGGATGGACAGCGCGTGCGCATCGCCGCACCGCTCACCCTGGCCGGCACCGATGGCCTGGAGCGCTTCGGCCAGCTCACCGTGGCCTTCGATGGCCGCCTCTGGCAGCCGACCGAAGTGGCCGCGCCGGGTACGGCCGGCTATGAGCAGGTGATGGCCGACAACCAGCGTCGTCGCCTGGTGCTGGACGATGGCAGCGATGCCCGCGATCCGGCCAGCGTGGCCTACCTGCCGGGCAACCCGGTGCTGCGCACTGGCATGCAGCTGCGCAATGTGGAGGGCATCGTGCGCGTGGACGCGCAGGGCCGTCCGCGCCTGCAGGTCGAGGGTGCGCTGAAACTGCCGGAACTCAAGCGCCCCGCAGTGCCGACCGTGCCGGGTAGCCTGCACGTGGCCGCCTTCAACCTGGAGAACTTCTTCAACGGTGATGGCCAGGGCGGCGGCTTCCCGACCCTGCGCGGCGCCCGCACGCTGGACGAGCACAAAGCGCAGGTGGCCAAGCTGGTCGCCACGGTCAACGCGCTGGGCGCCGACGTCGCCGCGCTGATGGAGCTGGAGAACGACGGCTACGGACCGCAGTCGGCCATCGCCGAACTGGTCGATGCGCTCAACCGTGACCGCGGCGCGCAGGGCGACTGGCGCTTCGTCGATGCCGGCAACGGCCCCGGCGACAACCCGATCCGGGTCGGCATCATCTACCGCAGCTCACGCCTGCAGCCGGTCGGCACGCCGGCCACGTTGACCGGCGGCCCGTTCGTCGAGCACAGCCGCGTGCCGCTGGCGCAGGCCTTCCAGGGCAAGCAGGGCGCGCCGTTCGTGGTGGTGGCCAATCACTTCAAGTCGAAGGGCTGCCGCGACGCAAGCGGCGCCGACGCCGACCGCAACGACAACCAGGGTTGCTGGAACGCCACCCGCGTGACCTCGGCGCAGCAGCTGCATGCCTGGCTGCAGACGGATCCGACCGGTACCGGTACAAAGGACGCGGTACTGCTGGGCGATTTCAACGCCTACGCGATGGAAGACCCGATCCGCACCCTGCACGACCTGGGCTGGCAGGACGCGTTCAAGGTCGTCAAGGTCGAGCATCCCTACAGCTACGTCTACAACGGCTACACCGGCCGCCTTGACCACGCGTTGCTCAGCCCGGGCATGGCCAAGCGCCTGCGCGGTGCCGCCGAATGGCACAGCAACGCCGACGAGCAGGACGCCAGCGGTTACCAGGGCCGCAACGTGCAGGGCCCGTGGCGCAGCTCCGACCACGACCCGCTGCTGCTGGGTTTCGACAAATAACCCTCAACGCCGGGGTCGCGTCAGGGGTCGGATCCCATTCCCACGGAATGGGATCTGACCCCGATGCACATGCTCACCCCCAGGCGATCAAGCCGATCGCCAGCACCGCCAGCGCCAAACCGGCACGGTTCCACTTCGTGGTGGCCTCGCCGAAGACGAACACGCCCACCAGTGCACCCAGCACCACCACGCCGATGTTCATGCCGGCGAACACGGTGGCCGGGTTGTCCGGCATCGACTGGTGCGCATGCACATAGAACAGGATGTTGCTGCCATTGAGCAGGCCCAGCAGCGCACCCGCGCCGAGGTTGCGCCAGGCCAGCTGGCTGCGGCCACTGACATGCCGCCACAGCTGCAGGGCCAGCATCAGCACGAAGGCCACGCTGAAGCTGGCCAGCACCGCCGCCATCGACGGCGTGCCCGACAGCGCCACCTGCTTGAGCAGCACGTCCACCACCGCAAACCCGCCCCATACGCCCAGCAGCCAGCCCCAGCCGCCGGGCGAGGACGCCACCGCCGGGCCGCGCGGGCGCAGGCTGATCGCCACCATGGCGACCAGGCCCAGCGCCAGGCCGACCAGCTTCCACGGCGTCGCGCTCTGGCCGAAGAACAGGAAGGCGGCAGCCAGTGACAGCAGCAGCGACAGGCGCTGCGCCACATCGCTGCGCACGATGCCGGCCACCGCCACTGCGCGGCCCAGCACCAGGAAGATCGAGGGCAGCACCACCGCCAGCGCCAGCAATGACAGCCACGGCGCATGCGGCGCGCGCAGCGCATCCAGCGGCGGCTGCAGCACCACCGCGGTGAGCGTTGCCGCCACCAGATAGTTCCAGGTGACCATCTGCGCAACATCCAGTTGGCGGCGTCCGGCCACCTTCAACAACACCGAGACCAGCACGCTGCAGATCACGGCCAAAGACAGGTAGAGCATGGGGCGGGCACAGGGCAGGGGCGGGGGACGGTATCATGGTGCCATGCACAAGCCCTCGTTCCCCGTCGCCCCCGGCGAAACCGCCTGTCTCCAACTGGATGGCCCGGCCGGCCCGCTGGAAGTGGTCGTCGACCTGCCCAAGGCCGATGTGCCGGTGCAGCCGATCGTGGCCATTGTCTGCCATCCGCTGTCCACCGAAGGCGGCACCCTGCACAACAAGGTGGTCACCATGACCGCCACCACCCTGCGCGAGCTGGGCATCGCCACGGTGCGCTTCAACTTCCGCAGCGTCGGCGCTTCGGCCGGTACCTTCGATGGCGGCGTGGGCGAGCAGGATGACCTGAAGGCCGTCGCCGCCTGGGTACGCAGCCAGCGCCCGGACGACCGCCTATGGCTGGCCGGTTTCAGCTTCGGTTCGTTCGTTTCGCTGAAGGCGGCTGCCGCGCTGCAGCCGGAAGCGCTGATCTCGATCGCGCCGCCGGCTGGTCGCTGGGATTTCGACGGTATCGCACCGCCGGCCCGCTGGCTGGTGATCCAGGGCGAGCAGGACGAGATCGTCGACCCGCAGGCCGTCTACCAGTGGCTGGACACGCTGGACTTCCCGCATGAGCTGGTGCGCATGCCCGAGACCAGCCACTTCTTCCACCGCAAGCTGATCGACCTGCGCGGCGCGCTGACCCACGGCGTGAAGCATTGGCTGGGCGCGGCGGCATGAGTGCAACCGAGTTGACCCCGTCGCAGCGGTACGCGGAAGGGGTCGCCCGTGGTGACTGGCAGGACGACCCGGCCCAGCATGCAGCGCTGGCCGAGCTGGACCGCATCCACCTGGGACTGCTGGACAGTGCCGAGGACGGCTGGCTGGACCGCCTGTCCTCGTTCTGGAAGAAGCCCGAGCCGGTCAAGGGCCTGTACTTCTGGGGCGGCGTCGGCCGCGGCAAGACCTTCCTGGTCGACCTGTTCTACGACGGGCTGCCGATCAAGCAGAAGTACCGCACGCATTTCCATCGCTTCATGCGCAGCGTCCACGAGCGTCTGCGCGAGCACCAGGGGCAGAGCGACCCGCTGGCGAAGATCGCCCAGGAGTGGCGCAGCAACCTGCGCGTGCTGGTGCTGGACGAGTTCTTCGTCACCGACATCGGTGATGCGATGCTGCTTGCGCGGCTGCTGGAGCGCCTGTTCGCCGAGGGCGTGACCCTGGTCACCACCTCCAACACCGCAGTTGAGAACCTGTACCTCAACGGCCTGCAGCGCGAGAGCTTCCTGCCGGCCATCGGCCTGTTGCAGCGCTTCTGCGTGGAGCTGTACGCAGAAGGCACCGAGGACTACCGGATGCGCGCGCTGACCCGCTCGCCGGTGTACCGCGCACCGTTGGCCGCAGACAGCGACGACTGGCTGGCCACGCGCTGGAGCGAACTGAGCGGCGGCCAACCGGCCAGGCCCGGCAACATCGAGATCGAGGGCCGCAAGATTCCGGTCCGCGGCCGCGGCAAGAGCATCGCCTGGTTCGATTTCGCCGCGCTGTGCGAGGGCCCGCGCGGGCCCTCGGACTACATCGAGATCGCGCACGAGTTCAACACGGTACTGCTGGGCGGCATTCCGGCCTTCGATCGCCTGAACGAGGATGCCGCGCGCCGCTTCGTCAACCTGATCGACGAGTTGTACGACCGCCACGTCAACCTGGTCTGCACCGCCAGCACCTCGCCGGTCGAGCTGTACACCGGCCAGCGCCTGCAGGGCGCGTTCGAGCGCACCGCTTCGCGCCTGATCGAGATGCAGAGCGCCGAGTACCTGGGCACCCCGCACCGGGCGTGAGGGGTTCCGCGCGAATGCAATGCCGGCCAGCGGCCGGCACGACCACCCTGGGATTCCGGTAGTGGCGGCCGCGGGGCGGCAATGATCGGGGGATAGGGCGCAACGGCGTTTCCCTGCGGCCGCTCCTCCGGCCCGGCCGACATGTTCAGCCTCGCGTCGCTGCCCGGCGGGTGATCCCGGCATCCACCGGATTCCCACCGGCTGCCCACGCTCTATCCACAGGGTTGTCCCTAGCCAGTTTCATCACTGTCATGTGAAGCTGTCATTGTTCCGTTTCCGCGGTGCGTTGTGCCACCGCAGTGACGCCTTTCGGGCTTGACTGCGCAG
The DNA here is from genome assembly GCF_052149045.1 of Stenotrophomonas maltophilia group sp. RY12688. Lineage (NCBI taxonomy): Bacteria > Pseudomonadati > Pseudomonadota > Gammaproteobacteria > Lysobacterales > Lysobacteraceae > Stenotrophomonas > Stenotrophomonas maltophilia group sp. RY12688. The sequence goes on from NZ_CP197389.1 coordinate 211,681, forward strand.
CCCGTTCCGGCAGGTCTGAAGCGTCTGATCCGGGCGCCGTCGGCACGATCCTTGCGGCGCAAGGGATTGCCGAATTTCACTACATTTGGCGTTGACGGACCCCACTACCCCCACTATCTTGTGGCCGTCGGTCGCAGCAACCCCAGGTCTGGGGGTTGGCAGCAGCACCCATCCGCGATCGTCAACGGCAGTGGCAGGCGCAGGGTCTCATCCCCTGCGACGCCGTCCTGCCATCCTGGGCCGTCATGTCCCGGGCTGCGTCACCCCGATGCATCGAGCACCCCCAATCACGCCAAGAGGACATACGCCGTGAGCACCGAATCCAGCGCCACCATCGAGAAGGAAAGCGAGTTCCTGTTGACGTCGCCGCCGACGGCCAACGCGATGAGTGTGACCAAGCGCAACGGGACCACCGAGCTGGTGGACCTGAACAAGATCGTGCGCGCGGTGCAGCGTTCCTCCGAAGGCCTGCACGCCGTCGATCCGATGCGCGTGGCCACCCGCACCATTTCCGGCCTGTACAACGGCGCCACCACCCGCGAGCTGGACGAACTGTCCATCCGCACCGCCGCCCTGCTGATCGGTGAAGAGCCCGAGTACGGCCGCCTCGCTGCGCGCCTGCTGGCCAACTACATCGCCAAGGAAGTCTCGGGCCAGGAAATCTACGCCTTCTCGCAGTCGGTCAGCCGCGGTCATGAAGTCGGCCTGATCAACGACCGCCTGCTGAACTTCGTGCAGACCAATGCACGCAAGCTCAACGACGCCATCGACGGCGCGCTGGACCTGAACTTCGATTACTTCGGCCTGCGTACCCTGTACGACCGTTACCTGCTGCGCCATCCGCACACCCGCAAGGTGATCGAGACCCCGCAGCAGTTCTTCCTGCGCATCGCCAGCGCGCTGAGCGAGGACGTGTCCGAGACCCTGGCGCTGTACAAGCGCATGGGCAATCTGGACTACCTGCCGTCCAGCCCGACCCTGTTCAACTCCGGCACCACCCACGAGCAGCTGTCCTCGTGCTTCCTGCTGGACTCGCCGCAGGACTCGCTGGAGTCGATCTATGCCAAGTACGGCGACATCGCCCAGCTGTCGAAGTTCTCCGGCGGCATCGGCGTCAGCTACACCCGCGTGCGTTCGCGCGGTTCGCTGATCAAGTCGACCAACGGCCACTCCAACGGCATCGTGCCGTGGCTGAAGACCATGGATTCGTCCGTGGCCGCGGTGAACCAGGGCGGCAAGCGCAAGGGCGCAGCCTGCGTGTACCTGGAAACCTGGCACGCCGACATCGAGGACTTCCTCGAACTGCGTGACAACACCGGTGACGAAGCCCGCCGTGCGCACAACCTGAACCTGGCCAACTGGGTGCCGGACCTGTTCATGAAGCGCGTCGAGGCCGACCAGGAATGGTCGCTGTTCGATCCGCGCGTCGTGCCGGAGTTCACCGACCTGTTTGGCGAAGCCTTCGAGGCTGCCTACCTGCAGGCCGAAGCCCAGGGCAAGGCCAACCGCACCATCTCCGCGCGCAAGCTGTACGCCCGCATGATGCGTACGCTGGCTGAGACCGGCAACGGCTGGATGACCTTCAAGGACAAGTGCAACCGCGCCAGCAACCAGACCCTGCGTCCGGGCAACGTGATCCACCTGTCCAACCTGTGCACCGAAATCCTGGAAGTCACTTCCAACGATGAAACCGCAGTGTGCAACCTGGGTTCGATCAACCTGGGCAATCACTTCGACGAGCACAACGAGTTCGACTTCGAGAAGCTGGCCGAGACCGTGCGCCTGGCCGTGCGCCAGCTCGACCGCGTCATCGACCTGAACTTCTACCCGATCGAAACCGCCCGCCGCGCCAACCTGCGCTGGCGTCCGGTCGGCCTGGGCTGCATGGGCCTGCAGGATGTGTTCTTCCGCAAGCGCCTGCCGTTCGACAGCGCCGAAGCCCGCGCGCTGTCGAAGAAGATCGCCGAAGCGATCTACTTCCACGCGCTGGAAACCTCCTGCGAGCTGGCCCAGGAACGCGGCAAGCACCCGTCGTTCAACGACACCCGTGCCGCCAGCGGCGAACTGCAGTTCGACGCCTGGAACGTGGTGCCGGAAGACACTGCGCGCTGGGACGCCCTGCGTGAGCGCATCAAGGAACACGGCCTGCGCAACTCGCTGATGATCGCGATCGCGCCGACCGCGACCATCGCCTCGATCGCCGGCTGCTACGAGTGCGTCGAGCCGCAGGTGTCCAACCTGTTCAAGCGCGAGACCCTGTCCGGTGACTTCCTGCAGGTCAACCGCTACCTGGTCAACGAGCTGAAGAAGCTGGGGCTGTGGACGCCGGAAATGCGCGATGCCATCAAGCTGGCCGAAGGCTCGATCGCCGGCGTGGCGCAGATCCCGGAAACGCTGCGCGAGGTCTACCGCACCGCGTGGGAACTGCCGATGCGTTCGCTGATCGACATGGCCGCCGAGCGTGGCGCCTTCATCGACCAGTCGGCCTCGCTCAACCTGTTCATGGAAAGCCCGAACATCGGCGCGATGTCCTCCATGTACATGTACGCCTGGAAGCAGGGCATCAAGACCACCTACTACCTGCGTTCGCGCCCGGCCACCAAGATCGCCAAGACGACGGTGAGTGCCGCCGCACCGGCCAAGGTGTTCAGCCCGGACGAAGCCATCGCCTGCTCGCTGGAAAACCCGGAAGCCTGCGAGGCCTGCCAGTAACACGCCGCGCGGTGGGTGCCGACCGTTGGTCGGCACTCGAACACCTCGCACCTGTAGAGCCGAGCCATGCTCGGCTGCAGCACGGAAACACCAAGGTAGCGCCGGGCCATGCCCGGCGTTTTGACCCGAGAATTCAAGGAAACACCCATGGCCGACAAGCCCAAGCAGATGCTGCTCGATCCCGGTTTTGAACTGACCCTGCGCCCGATGCGCTACCCGCAGTTCTATGACATGTACCGGAATGCGATCAAGAACACCTGGACGGTGGAAGAGATCAACTTCCAGATCGACATCACCGACCTGCACAGCAAGATGTCGCCGGGCGAGCGCCACCTGATCCACCGCCTGGTCGCGTTCTTCGCCACCGGCGACTCGATCGTGTCCAACAACCTGGTGCTGAACCTGTACCAGCACCTCAATGCGCCGGAAGCGCGCATGTACCTGTCGCGCCAGTTGTATGAAGAAGCGCTGCACGTGCAGTTCTACCTGACCCTGCTCGACAACTACCTGCCGGACCCGGAAGAGCGCGCCAAAGCGTTCTCGGCGGTGGAGAACATCGACTCGATCAAGAAGAAGGCCGATTTCTGCTTCAAGTGGATCGACTCGATCCAGGACCTGACCCGCATCGAGACCCGCGAACAGCGCCGCCAGTTCCTGCTCAACCAGATCTGCTTCGCTGCCTGCATCGAAGGCCTGTTCTTCTTCGCTGCGTTCGCCTACGTGTACTACTTCCGTTCGCGCGGCCTGCTGCCAGGCCTGGCCTCGGGCACCAACTGGGTGTTCCGCGACGAAAGCGCGCACATGGAGTTCGCCTTCGAGTCGGTGCGCGTGGTGCGTGAGGAAGAGCCGGACCTGTTCGACGATGAAATGAAGCAGCAGGTCTACGACATGCTGGCCGAAGCCATCGAATGCGAAGTGCAGTTCGCCGAGGACGTGCTGTCCGGTGGCGTGGCTGGCATTTCCACCCGCGACATGCGCCAGTACCTGCAGCACTGCGCCGACCAGCACTTTGCCAAGCTGGGCATGGAAAAGAAGTACAACGTGCGCAACCCGCTGCCGTTCATGGAACTGCAGGACGTGCAGGAACTGACCAACTTCTTCGAACGCCGCGTCTCGGCCTACCAGGTCGGCGTGCAGGGCGAAGTCGCCTTCGACATGAACTTCTGATCGAACCGGTCAGGCCTGTCGCAACGAAAGACCCCGGCCAATGCCGGGGTTTTTTGTTGCGCGCCTGGCTTTTGTAGAGTCGAGCATGGCTCGACTCTACGATCAGCGCCGCCCTTCCACCGCCATGCGCACCGCCAACCCGGCCAGCACCGTGCCCATCAGCCAGCGCTGCACCCTCTGCCAGGTGGGGCGCGCGGCCAGGAAGCCGGCGATGCTGCCGGCGGTCAGCGCGATCAGGCCGTTCACGCTGACGCTGACCAGGATCTGGGTGCAGCCCAACACGATCGACTGCATCAGCACACTGCCTTCGCTGTCCGGATGCAGGAACTGCGGCAGCAGCGACAGGTACATCACCGCCACTTTCGGGTTCAGCAGATTGGTCAGCAAGCCCATCGTGAACAGTCTGCGCGGGCTGTCCTGCGGCAGCTCGCGCACCGCGAACGGCGAACGGCCGCCGGGCTTCAGCGCCTGCCACGCCAGGTAGAGCAGGTACAGCGCGCCACCGATGCGCAGCGCCTCATAGGCGAACGGCACGGTCGTCAGCAGGGCGGTGATGCCCAGCGCCGCGCACAGCATGTAGAACACGAAGCCCAGCGCCACCCCGGCCAGCGAGATCAGCCCGGCGAGCGGCCCTTGGCAGATCGAGCGCGAGATGACGTAGATCATGTTCGGCCCGGGCGTGAGCACCATGGCCAGGGAAACCAGCGCGAAGGCCAGCAGGTCGGAAAGTGCGGGCATGGGCGGTCCTGGCAGTGGGCGTGGCGCAGTGTAGCGCCGCCTGCACGGGGCCTGGCTTAAAATTGACGGACCCCACACCGAAGCACCCCCATGACCCCGATCCCCGAGACTGTGCCGCCCACTGAAGTGCGCATGGCCGAAATCGTCTTCCCCAACCACACCAACCACCTCGGCACCCTGTTCGGTGGCCAGGCATTGGCGTGGATGGACAAGGCCGCCTTCCTGGCCGCCGCCCGCTATTCGCGACGCACCGTGGTGACCGCGCGCAGCGACCAGGTCGACTTCAAGCTGCCGATCCGCATCGGCCAGATGGTGGAAACCATCGGCCGCATCGTCGAAGTCGGGCGCAGCTCGATGAAGGTCGAGGTCGAACTGGTCGCCGAGGACCTGCACAGCGGTGAGCGCAAGCTGTGTACCCGCGGCCACTTCGTGATGATCGCGCTGGACGAGGACGGCCACCCGATCGCGGTGCCGCCGCTGCCGGCCGCCTGAGCCGGCGCTTGCACGGGCGCTGCGGCGCCCCCATCTGGCAGCCATGACCTCGCCGCTGACCGACTTCATCGACCGCGCCCAGCGCCTGTTCGTGCTGACCGGCGCCGGTTGCAGCACCGCCTCGGGCATCCCCGATTACCGCGATACCGACGGCCAGTGGAAGCGCACGCCGCCGGTGACCTACCAGGCGTTCATGGGCGAAGCGGGTACCCGCCAGCGTTACTGGGCGCGCAGCCTGCTGGGCTGGCCGCGCTTCGGCCTGGCCCGGCCCAACGGCACCCACCAGGCCCTGGCCGCCCTGGAAAACAACGGCAAGCTGCAGGTGCTGCTGACCCAGAACGTGGACGGCCTGCACCAGCGCGCCGGCAGCCACAAGGTGATCGACCTGCATGGCCGCCTGGACCGGGTGCGCTGCATGGGCTGTGAGCGCCGCAGTGGCCGCGAGGATTTCCAGCAGCGGCTGCTGGACGCCAATCCGGGCTGGGATGCGCTGGAGGCCGGTATCGCGCCCGATGGCGATGCCGATCTGGAGACCGATTTCTCCACGTTCGTGGTGCCCGATTGCCCTTACTGCGGCGGCCTGCTGAAGCCGGATGTGGTGTTCTTCGGCGAGAACGTGCCGCGTGAACGGGTGGCGGCGGTGCATGACCACCTGCAACAGGCTGATGCCGTGCTGGTGGTGGGCTCGTCGCTGATGGTCTATTCCGGCTTCCGCTTCGTGCAGGCGGCCGCGAAGGCAGGGTTGCCGGTGGTGGCGCTGAACCGAGGCCGCACCCGAGCCGACGACCTGCTGTTGTTCAAGGATGAGCGGGACTGCGCTGAAGCGCTGGCCACGTGGGCTGCGCGCTGAGCCAAGCACGGGCTCGGCTCTACAAGGGGCGAGGGCTTCTGTAGGGCCGAGCGCACGCTCGGCTGCTGCAGGTCACGCGAAACAGCGATCCATCCAGATGGTTGATCCGCGAGCCGCGCAGCGGTGCAATACGCACCCCCTACGTCGTTCATCACCGTCTTGAGCCAGCTGTTCTCGCCGATTTCATTCGGCCCCCTCACCCTGTCCAACCGCATCGTCATCGCGCCGATGTGCCAGTACTCCGCCGAAGACGGTCGCGCCAGCGACTGGCACGCCATGCACCTGGGCAACCTGGCGCAGTCCGGCGCCGGCCTGCTGATCCTGGAAGCCACTGCGGTCGAGCCGCGCGGCCGCATCAGCTGGGCCGACCTGGGCTTGTGGGACGACGGCACCGAGGCCGCGCTGGCGCAGGTGCTGGCCAGCGTCCGCCGCTGGTCGCCGATGCCGCTGGGCATCCAGCTCGGCCACGCCGGTCGCAAGGCCTCGGTGAAGCGCCCGTGGGACGGCGGCGGCCAGCTGCCGGGCGATGATGCGCGTGGCTGGGCCACGGTGGCGCCGTCGCCGCTGCCGTTCCATGCCGCCGATCCGGCACCGCAGGAACTGGACGAGGCCGGCATCGCCGAGCTCATCGCCGCTTTCGCCGCCAGTGCGGTGCGCGCCGAGCGCCTGGGCTTCGAGCTGATCGAGCTGCATGCCGCGCACGGCTACCTGCTGCACCAGTTCCTGTCGCCGCTGAGCAACCACCGCACCGATGGCTACGGTGGCTCATTGCCGAACCGCCTGCGCCTGCTCGTGGAAGTATTCGACGCCGTGCGTGCGGCGGTATCGGACAAGGTCGCCGTGGGCGTGCGCATCTCCGCCAGCGACTGGGTCGATGGCGGCTGGGATCTGGTGCAGAGCGAAGCGCTGGCCCAGGTGCTGGACGCGCGCGGCTGCAACTTCCTGCACGTTTCCAGCGGTGGCTTGGACGAGCGCCAGAAGATCACCGTCGGCCCGGGCTACCAGGTGCCGTTCGCAGCAGCGATCAAGGCCAAGGTGCGCATGCCGGTGATCGCGGTGGGCATGATCACCGAACCGGAGCAGGCCGAATCGATCCTGCGCCATCGCCACGCCGATGCGGTAGCGCTGGCACGCGGCATCCTCTACGACCCGCGCTGGCCGTGGCACGCTGCTGCCGCATTGCGCGACAGCGTGGAGCCGGCGCCGCAGTACCTGCGCTGCGAGCCGCGCGAGGCGCGTGGCGTGTTCAAGGCGCGCTGAGGCTCACACCCGCCAGGCCGGCGCCATGCCGGCCTGCAGATGCTCGAACAGCGCGCGGATCTTGGCGGTGAAGTCGCGGCGGTCGCTGACGCAGAAATAGACCTCCATCGGCTCCGGGCGCCACGCCGTGTCGGCGCCGAACACCGCCTGCAGGCGGCCGTCGCGCAGGTAGGGCTCGGCCACGAAGGCAGCCAATCGTGTGAGGCCGGCACCGGCCGCCGCCAGCGACGCCAGCGCATCGATGTCATCGCAGACCATGCTCGGCGGCAGCGCGGCGTCCACGCGCTGGCCGTCCTTCAGCAGGCCCCAGCGCAGCGGCCGGCCATCGGTGGGGAAGCGGTGCAGCAGCCCGCGATGGCTGCCCAGGTCCGAGGGTTCCTGCGGCGTGCCATGGGTCTTCAGGTAGGTTGGTGAGGCGCAGAACACGAATGGCACGCGCGCCAGCTGCCGTGCGACCACACCGTCCTCCAGCTGCGCGCCGATGCGGATGCTGGCATCCACCGCCTCTGGACCATGCTGCACGGCGCGGTCGGTCAGGCGCAGCTCCAGCTGCAGTTGCGGGTAGCGCTGCTGCAGTGACGGCAGCAACGGTGCCAGCACGTGGCGGCCGAAGGCGCTGCTGCTGGCGATGCGCAGGGGACCGGCCGGTTCGATATCACCGGCAGTCACCATCGCCTGCGCGCGCGCCAGGTCGCCCTCGATGTGGCGCACCTGCGCCAGGTACAGCGCGCCGGCCTCGCTGAGGGCCAGCTGGCGCGTACTCCGGTTCAGCAGCCGTACGCCCAGATGCGCTTCCAGTCGGTTGATGTTCTGGCCGACTGCGGTGGCGCTGATGCCAAGGATGCGGGCCGCGGCGGCAATGCTGCCGGTCTCTGCGGTGCGGGTGAAGCTGCGGATCAGTTGCAACAGGTTCATGACCGACCAGCTTGCCACGGTGATTGCCAAGTATCGCTTGGGACTGAACCAAGCGGTTCGGTTGCATCGGTGATCATCCGGCTGCTGGGCAGGAAGCTGCCCTACACTGTGGAGATGCGCCCCGATTCCATCCTCACCCTGTCCTGCCCCGACCGTACCGGTATCGTCTACCGAGTGTCCGGCCTGCTGTTCGACCACGGCTGCAACATCCTCGACGCCCAGCAGTTTGGCGACGAGGAAAGTGGCCGCTTCTTCCTGCGCGTGCATTTCGACCGCGATGCCAGCCTGCTGCTGGAGACCGTGCATGCCGCGATGGCCAAACTTGCCGAAGGCTTCGGCATGGACTGGCAGCTGCATGATGGGCGCCGCCGGGCACGCCTGCTGGTGCTGGTCAGCAAGCAGGGGCACTGCCTCAACGACCTGCTGTTCCGTGCCCACAGCGGCCAGCTGAAGGTCGATATCGCGGCAGTGGCGTCCAACCACGCCGACTTTGCGCCATTGGCCGCGTCTTACCTGGTACCGTTCCACCACCTGCCGGTGACCGCCGATACGCGTGCGGTGCAGGAGCAGCAGATCATCGACCTGGTCGAGCGTGAGCGCATCGACCTGGTGGTGCTGGCGCGCTACATGCAGATCCTGTCACCCACGCTGTGCCGCGCGCTGGCCGGCCGTGCGATCAACATCCATCACAGCTTCCTGCCCAGCTTCAAGGGCGCTCAGCCGTATCATCAGGCGCACGCGCGCGGGGTCAAGATCATCGGCGCCACCGCGCATTACGTCACCGAGGATCTGGACGAAGGCCCGATCATCGAACAGGACGTGGCCCGCGTGGACCACGCGATGGCGCCGCGCGAGCTGGTGCGGCTGGGCAGCGATACCGAATCGCTGGTGCTGGCGCGCGCGGTGCGCCGCCATGTGGAGCACCGCATCCTGCTCAACGGGCACCGCACGGTGGTGTTCCGGTAATCGCCCATCCCGCGTCCGCCGGGCATGGCCCGGCGCTACCACGGGTTCTATCCGGTAGTTGCCGGCCAGCGGCCGGCAACTGCAGAGATCCCGAGGTTGCCGGCCAGCGGCCGGCACTACCGAATCCTGATTTCATCCAATGAAAAGCCCCCGGTTCGGCCGTCCCGCGATCTATAGGGGGGCGTAGTTAGGGGGCTGGATGAATCGATTGTGTTGTTGTGGGCAGGAGCGCGCAAGCGGCATAAGCGACGTGCGCGGTAGCGCCGGGCCATGCCCGGCGGTCACGCCTCAGACGATCGCAATCCCCGCCTTGCCCAGCGCTTCGCGCACCATCGCGTCGTTGGCCTCGGTCACCGGCCGGGTCAGCTCCCACAGGAACTTCACCCGGAAGCCGGATTTCACCGCGTCCTGCGCGCTCCACAGCACGCAGTAGTCGCGGGCCAGGCCGCACACATGCACTTCGCGGATGCGGCGCTCATGCAGCCAGCCGGCCAGGCCGGTGGCCGGGCGCTCGCCATCGGGGCCGTGGTTCTCGCGGAAGGCGCTGTACGAATCCACCTGTGGGCGGGTGCCCTTGCGCAGGATCAGGTCGGCCACGGTCCAGTCCACATCCGGGTGCAGGGCGGCACCCGCGCTGCCCTGCACGCAGTGGTCCGGCCACAGGGTCTGTGGCTGCGCGTGCAGCAGGATGGTCTCGAACGGTCGCTTGCCGGGGTGCTGGCTGGCGAACGAGGCGTGGTCGGCCGGGTGCCAGTCCTGGGTCGCCACCACGGTGCGGTAGCGACGCTGTGCCAGCAGGTCGGCAATCGGTGCCACCAGCGCATCGCCCTGGTCGCAGGCCAGCGCACCGCCGGGCATGAAGTCCGGCTGCAGGTCGATCACCAGCAGGGCGACATCGGCGGGCAGGGCAATCATGGCAGATCCACTACATCAGAAGGAGCGACCAGCGTGGCCGCCCCATGCCTGCACGTCAATCGCCCTGCGGCGCCTCAGCGTCCTGCCCGTAGTACAGCAGGCCGATCCTGATCCGCTCGCGGCCGTTCTCGCGGCGGTGGCGGTTGGCATCGCGCAGCGAGTACACGCAGCCGCAGTACTCCTGCTGGTAGAACTGCTCGCGCTTGCTGATCTCGATCATGCGGCTGGCACCGCCGCCCTTGCGCCAGTTGTAGTCCCAGTACTGCAGGCCTTCATAGCGCGACGCCGCGCGGATGCCGCAGTCGTTGATCTGCGCCATGTTCTTCCAGCGCGAGATGCCCAGCGACGAACTGATGGTGTCGTAGCCGTGCTCGTGCGCGTACAGCGCGGTGCGTTCGAAACGCATGTCGAAGCACATCGTGCAGCGGATGCCGCGCTCGGGCTCGTTCTCCATGCCACGCGCACGGCTGAACCAGTTGTCCGTGTCGTAGTCGCAGTCGATGAACGGAATGCCGTGCTGCTCGGCGAAGCGGATGTTCTCCTGCTTGCGCAGCTCGTACTCCTTCACCGGATGGATGTTGGGGTTGTAGAAGAAGATCGCGTAGTCGATCCCGGAAGCGGTGATCGCCTCCATCACTTCGCCCGAGCACGGCGCGCAGCACGAATGCAGCAGCAGGCGCTTGCCATCGGCGGGCAGGGTCAGGGTGGGGCGTTGGAACTCGGTCATCGTGGCGTGCGTCAGGGCGTGGGAGCGGTCTGGCCGGTTACCGTGAACAGGACGCGCGCGGCCACGCCGCCTGTACGTGCAGGCGGGCGATGGCCCCGGCGCCCTCCCCGCGGAGAGTCCAGGTCGAATCAGGGGACGGTCGTGTCCCCCGGCCGGGGCCGGTATTCGGGCTGATGGACACGGGCCGCAGCCCACCTACTCCCTGCCGCTTCCCAGGCGCGAGCCCAGTGCTGTTGGCAGGATTCGTTTCCATTCACCGCTGCGGGGCAGCTCCGGAATGGGCGCACGAAGCGCCTTCACCGGATTCCCGTTTAACTTCCTGCCGCCATCCAGCCACGGCAGGGATACCTTCGGCGTGCCCACGGTGGACGCGTTGCCGGCGTGGGTCAAGGGGCACCGGGGTTGGAGCCCTTTGCGCTGCAACGGGATCCGACCCCGGTCGGGATGCGCCTCAACGCCCCGCCGCAGCCCGCGCGCGGATCTCATCCAAGCGCTGGTCGTGCAGCAGGCGCCCGTTCTCCCACACGGTCACCATCGCATCCTCGAAGCCGGTCGGCAGCGCCTCGTCACCGCTGGGAGGCAACGCCACCGTGTGCAGGCTGCCGTCATCCAGGCGCCGCAGCAGGCGCATGCGGCCACGCTTGCTGGCCTTGCCGGCATCGGTGACCGGGTCCTTGTAGACGTCGATCCACGCACCCTCGACCCGTGCTGCCGAGCACTTCAGCGCGAACTTCTGGGTGTCGCGGTCCAGTCGTTGCAGCAGGGCGCCGCCCATGCCGAAGGCCACGTTGTCGGCCGAATAGCCGTCGTCGGTGATGCGCTGCAGGATGGCGCGGATCGTATCCGGATTGATGCCATCACCCTGGATCACCCGAACGTGGTTGAGCACGCGGTAGCCCTTGCCGTTGAGGGTGTGGCCGAACGCTTCATCCAGCCGGCGCAGGCTTTCGGCCACCACGTCCACAGGGTCACCCGAGTCGGGGCGGATGACCAGGGTGGCGCCCGAAGCGATCACTTCATCACGCAGCGTCGTGCCCCAGTGCTCACTGATCGCGCGGTAGATGTCATAGCTGTCCGACACCACTGCCACGATCGCGCCCGGCTTGCCGAACTGGCGCAGCATGTTGCGGTAGGCGTCCACTTCGCGCTCGCGGCCCCAGCTGGTGATGGTGCTGTGCTCGGCGGCGGGAATCGAATAACCGGCCATCGGCGCGTGATAGTGCGCGCGGGCCAGGCACAGGGCCGAGACGGTGTCGGTGCCGAGGAAGTTGACCAGGTGTGCGGCACCGCCCAGCGCGGCCGATTCCAGGCTCGATACACCGCGGGCGCCGAAGTCGTGCAGCTTGAACGGCAGCTGCCCCTGCGGATCGTCGCTGGTCTGCTGCAGGAACGCAGCAATGGTCTGCCGTGCATGCCAGCTGATGGTGGCCACGGTGACCGGGTACCACACGCGCAGCAGCAGCGTTTCCAGGTACGACGGCACCCAGAATGCAGCCGGGTCGGTCGACTCGACGGTCATCAGTGCCTGGTGGGTGGGTACCACGCTACCCTCGGGCACGGCACGGATGCGCACCGGCAGGTGGCCGCCGAGCCGATCGACGATATCGCGCCAGCCGGCTTCGTTGAACGGCTCGCCATGGGCGGCGAATACCGCAGCTGCGTCGTCGATGTCGGCGTGGGTGACCGGCCGTGCCAGGGCGTCCTTGAGGATCGCCTGCAGGCCGAAGAACACCGTGCGATCGTGCAGGCCGCCACGTGATTCCACGTAGAAGAACGTGGCATCGGTACCCGGCGGGTACTGCAGCCAATGGCTGGCCTTGTAGCTGTCGGTGTTGAGGAGAAGGTTATCGAGGTAGTGCATGACGGAAGCTCCTTCGCGTCGAGTGACACCAGCGGTCTATCCGCCAGTGGGAAAACCGGGCCGGTCAGCCGCGGCCGAGGAAATACTCCAGGATGTGCAGGTGGTCTTCGAACAATTGCGGGCCCATGTCCAACGCTTCACTCACCGGTATCCAGCGCGCCTTGTCGGCGTCGTCGCCACCGCGCACCGGCGGCAGGTCACCGGCCGGGAATTCGAAGTGGAAACCGTGGGTGATGGTGCGGCCGCGCTGGCTGCGGTCGGGGTGGTCGAATACCTGCTGGCCCTTCAGCGAACCCTTCAGCACCGGCAGCGGAATCTTAAGGCGGGTTTCCTCGCGCAGTTCGCGCAGGCAACTGTCCAGCAGGCTCTGCTCCTGGCCAACGAAACCGCCGGGCAGCGCCCACAGGCCCTTGCCGGGCTCCGAACGGCGCCGTACCAGCAGCACGTGGCCCGAATGCACCACCACCGCATCGGTGGTGACGAAGGTGGGCGCGTAGGGCGCATCCTTCCAGGCGGCCTTGTACTGTTCGATGAAGCGGTACTCGGCCACCAGCTGGGCATACGCAGGCGCGCTTTTGCGGAACGCTTCGAGCATGTCGTACACCGGCGCCGGCACATTGCCACGCAGCATCAGCAGCGCGCCGTGGAAGTCGACGTCGCCGGCTTCGAACAGGTAGCGCCGCAGCTCGGTGGCCGACAGGGTGGCGGTGTGCTGCACGTCCACCAGCGGCCATTGCGGGAACTCCCGCAGGTAGTAGCTGGAGGCATCCTTGTCCATGCCGATCAGGCCCACCTTTGCATCGGCGGCGGCACCGTCGTTGCGCAGGGCGTCGGCCACCTGGCGCTGCACGTTGGCGATCCACTGTGCTTCGTTGTACAGGTGGTCACGCAGCGGGCGGATCAGCAGGCGGTCGGTGTGGCCATCGAGGGCGGCCTGGATCATCACGGCGCGTTCGGCCACGGTCCAGGGATTGCGGAGGCTGCGGGGGGTATCGGCAGAGCCGACCAGGAAGATCAGCTTGCGGGCCCGGCTCAGGGCCAGGCGGGCAACGGCGGCGTGGCCGTTGTGGAAGGGCTCGAATCGCCCGATGAAGACGAGATAGTCGAATTCCATGAGAATCCCTCATGTCGTTGTGGCAGCCGCGGGTCTGTCCCTTGGCTTGCTGCAGATGCTACGCCGATGGTGTAGCCGGTCAAGCCTGCAGGCCTGCCATCTGCTGAACGCCGCAGATTCCTGCCCGGACTGCGGTGGTGTTCTCAGGCCCTGAGAAGCCGCTGCGCCATACTGGCATCCACGCGGCGGACGGTAGGCTCGGGGGCAAGACGGTGGCGGACAAGTACTGCGATCTGGTCATGAAAGGCGGCATCACCAGCGGCATCGTGTACCCCAACGCGGTACTGGCGCTGGCACGCGAGTATCGGTTCAAGAGCATCGGCGGCACCTCTGCCGGCGCCATCGCTGCGGCGGTGGCGGCTGCGGCGGCATACGGTGATCGGCGCCAGCAGGCCGGCGAGCACCTGCCCGGTGATGCCGGTTATGGCGGGCTGTCGGCGGTGTCGGCGCAGTTGTCGCGGCGGGGGTTCATCTACAGCCTGTTCCAACCGGCGCGGGGCGCGCGTGCGGCCTATCGGCTGCTGGTGGTGCTGACCGGCAATGCCAGCTTGCCGCACAAACTGCTGTGCCTGGCGGTGGCGGTATTCGAGATCGCGCCGCTGGAAGTGCTGGTGTCGCTGGCGCTGCTGCTCGGTTTGGGCGGGTGGGGCGGTGGTTGGAGCGGCGTGGCCGCGACGCTGCTGCCGTCGCTGCTGTGCGCCTACGGTGCAGGCGTGGCCGGAGCCGCGCTGCGCGTGGCGCGCGTGGCCCGGCGCAACCTGCTGGGCCTGTGCAGTGGCCTCGGTCGCGATGCACGTAAACCGGCATTGACCGAGTGGCTGCATGAATGCCTGCAGCAGTTGTCCGGCAAGCCGCTGGATGCACCGCTGACCTTTGCCGACCTGCATGACGCGCCGCGCTATGCCGGCGAGCCGGACAGCCCGCATGCGATCAGCCTGCAGATGATCACCACCTGCGTATCGCACAACGAACCACGCACACTGCCGCTGGGCGGCGCGCAGTTCTGGTTCCTGCGCGAGGAGTTCGAGCAGTTGTTCCCCGCCAGCGTGGTGCAGTGGCTGGTGACGCAGGCCGGCCCGCCGCTGGAGGTGGAAGGGCGCCGGTACTACCACCTGCCGCAGGGTCCGAAGCTGCCGGTGCTGGTGGCCACGCGCATGAGCCTGAGCTTCCCGTTGCTGATCAGCGCGGTGCCGCTGCATGAGCCCTCGCGCCGCGAACGCCGCTGCGAACCCACTGCACCTGCCGCCGATCAGGAACACAACGTGGCCGACAGCATGGAAGGGCTGACCAGCGCCGGGCAGACCTGCGGCCCGGTGATTACCGCGTTCCGCATCTGCTGGTTCTCCGATGGTGGCATCAGCAGCAACTTCCCGATCCATCTGTTTGATGCCGCGCTACCGCGCTGGCCGACCTTCGCCATCAACCTGGTCTACCCGCAGCATGCCGAGGACGTGGGACGTGGCAGTGATGGCCGACAGGCGCTGGAACGTGCCGTGTTCCTGCCCACCGAAAACCGCCACGGTTGGCAACGGCATTACCAGTCCATTGCCACGCCGCTCGCCGCAGCCGAGCTGGGGCGCTTCCTGTTCGCAGTCGTGGCGACCATGCAGAACTGGCGTGACCTGCTGCAGGCACGCGCGCCGGGTTACCGCGACCGTATCGTGCACGTCAGCCTGCAGGGCGACGAAGGCGGCATGAACCTGGACATGCCGCAGGAGGTGCTGACCCGCATCGCCGACAAGGGCAGCCTGGCGGGCGCGCGCTTCTGTTCGTTCTCGTTCGGGAACCACTACTGGATCCGCTGGCGCAACCTGGCCTCGGCCTATCAGCGCTACACGTTGGAAGTGGCGCGTACCGACGACCCGGCGCAGCAGGTGCTGGCCTATCGCGCGGCGTACTCGATGGTTGCCCGTGGCGAGCCGGCACCGCCGTCGTACAAGCTCGGCTCGGAAGACAAACGTCGCGGCTCGCAGCAGCTGTGGGCGCAGATGGTCGAGCAGGGCCGCACGTGGGAAGACCTTGGCCCGGACCTGACCGACGGCGCACCGCGCCCGCTGCCGCAGATGAAGGTGACGCCGATCTACTGAGCGCGATCGATACAATCGTGCTTCATGTCGCAAGGAGCTGTGGATGTCTGCCCGCCAGGAACTGCTGGATCTGCTTGAACGCCTCGATACTCGCGACCCGGAACACCTGCCGGTGGTGCCACTGGCTGCGTACTTCGAAGGCAATGATTTCGAAGAATGCATCGCGCCCAACCAATGGGGTTTCGGCCGCCCGCCGATTGCCGAGCTGTACGCGCGCCTGGCCGTGATTGCAGCGAAGCCTGAAGTGGAAGGCGTGTACGTCGGCCTGCACCAGGACTGGGGCAGTGCATTGGAAGACGACAGCGAATGGCCTGCTGCGGAGAACGTGCATGTGCTGACCAGTGCCGACGTCGAGACCGTGGAAGGCTGGCTGCAGGGTCTGGAATGCGACGGTGTGGGCGAAGGCTGGCCGTACGGCCAACACATCGACGCACCTGTGCCCTCGGAAGGCCACCGCGTACTGACCGTGTTCTGGGACTAAAACGCGCCAACCAGGGTTGGCACCTACCAGTAGAGCCACGCCACGCGTGGATGCATTCCAAAATGAGAATTCATCCGGATGGGGTGGGTCCGGTGGCAGGGGCGTGAGCCGCATGGGCCCGAGGCGTGCCTCGGGCGGGTTGGGCAGGACGCCCAACCCCGCTCTTGCCGTGTGCGCAGGACAGCGCACACGAGCAAGCGGCGACCGAGCTTACATGGGTGAGGACGCTTTGCTTGCGAAGCACTGCTTCGCAAGCGCCCGAACGCACAGCCGCCAGCGGCTGGGCCGGGCCCCGGAGGGGTACTTGCAGCGTCCCCTGCAACCGGACCCACCCCGCCAACCCACGGAATGCCCGCTTTTGCCTTTGAGGTTGCCGGCCAGCGGCCGGCACTACCGCAGGTGCGGGGCGCAGCCCTGCAAAACCCCCTACCTGCCCGGCAACTGCGCGAACGCACGCTGCATGCAGTCCTCGCGTGGGCACACCCGGCAACCCGGTCCGATCGAAACCGAGTTCCCTGGGCTCTGCACATCCAGCCCCAGCGAATACACCATGCGTTCGGCATGCTGCAGATCGCAGCCCAGCGCCACCGCGAAGGTCTTGCGGGGCTGGCCATGGCCCACCGGGCCACTGCTGACCTGCCGCGCCAGCCAGAAATGGCGGCGGCCATCGGGCATGCGCGCGGTCTGGGTAAGGATGCGGCCTGGCTGGTTGAACGCCTCGTAGACGATCCATAGCGGGCACGAGCCGCCCACCTGCGAGAAGTGGAAGTCGGTGGCCGAATGGCGCTTGGATACGTTGCCCGCGCGGTCCACGCGGATGAAGAAGAACGGCAGGCCGGGCGCACTGCGCCGTGCCAGCGTGCTCAGCCGGTGGCAGACCGCCTCGAAGCCGACGCCGAACTGGTGCGCCAGCAGTTCGATGTCGTAGCTGCTGGCCTCGGCCGCACGCAGGAAGCGCATGTAGGGCATGACCAGCGCGCCGGCGAAGTAGTTCGAAAGACCCACCCGCGCCTGCGCGATGCGCGCGTCATCGGTGAAGCCCGCACGCGCCACCACCGCGTCGATCTGCGGCAGGTAGCCGTGCAGGGCCAGTTCGGCGGCCATCTGGAACGCCTGCTGGCCTGGCTCCAGGTAGTCCGGCAGCCACAACCGGCGCGTGCCGGCATCGTAATGGCGCTTCTCGCGCCCGGCCTGCAGTGCGGCCACTTCCACCAGCACGCCGTGGCGGTCGGCCAGCAGCTGGCGCAAGCGCGGCGCCACATGCCCAGGCGATAGCCCCCACTCGGCGAACAGGCGCTCGGCCAGTTCGTCCAGCTCGGGAATATGGTTGTGCATGCGGTTGAAGAACTCGCGTACCTGGTCGCCGGCCGGCAGGGTGCTGCCGGCGCCGGGCTCGCCCAGCTGGAATTCCAGCGCGGCGGCATGCTCGCGCAGTGCCAGGTGGCGGCGGTGCAGGTCCAGCAGCGCACGGCTGACCTGCGGCAGGTTGCCCGCCAGGGTGCGCAGTTCGGTGGCGCTGACTTCGGCCAGGCCCAGGTCGCGCAGGGTCTCGCCCAGCGCTTCCTGCAGCGCGGCGGGCTCATCTTCGTCGAACAGTGCGGAAACATCGCCGAGTACCTGGCCCAGCTTCTTCTGCACGGCCGGGGTCAGTGGGCGCTTGTTGCGCTCGATCTGGTTCAGGTAGCTGGCCGACAGCCCTAGCGCCCGCGCCAGGTCAACCTGGCTGTAGCCGCGCTGTTCGCGCAACCGCCGCAGGCGCAGGCCGAGTTGCCGCTGGGGAGCTGAGGGATTCACAGAATTAACAGGAATCGTGGGGCGTGTTGGCCAGATTAAGCGGATTCAGCCCAGAAATCGAGCTGGGTGCTGTGAATAATGCCAAGCATCTTTCGCACCCTGTGGGATTGTCGTCATGACTGTTGCAGCGCCCCGTATCCGCATGCTGATCGATGGCCAGTTCGTTGAATCGGCCACCTCCCACTGGCAGGACGTGATCAATCCGGCCACCCAGGACGTGCTGGCCACGGTGCCCTTCGCCACCACCGGCGAAGTGGACGCCGCCGTCGCCGCCGCCAAGGAAGCCTTCAAGACCTGGCGCAAGACCCCGATCGGCACCCGCGCGCGCATCTTCCTGAAGTACCAGCAGCTGATCCGCGAGAACATGAGCGAGCTGGCCCACATCCTCACCGCCGAACAGGGCAAGACTCTGCCCGACGCCGAAGGCGATGTGTTCCGCGGCCTGGAAGTGGTCGAGCACGCCGCCGCCATCGGCAACCTGCAGCTGGGCGAGCTGGCCAACAACGTGGCCAATGGCGTGGACACCTACACGATCATGCAGCCGCTGGGCGTGTGCGCCGGCATCACACCGTTCAACTTCCCGGCGATGATCCCGCTGTGGATGTTCCCGATGGCGATTGCAACGGGCAACACCTTCATCCTCAAGCCGTCCGAGCAGGACCCGATGGTGACCATGCGCCTGGTCGAGCTTGCCCTGGAAGCCGGCATTCCGAAGGGCGTGCTGAACGTCGTCCACGGTGGCGAAGAAGTGGTCAACGCGATCTGCGACCACCCGGACATCAAGGCCGTGTCGTTCGTCGGTTCCACCCGCGTCGGCACCCACGTCTACAACCGCGCCTCGCTGGCCGGCAAGCGCGTGCAGTGCATGATGGGCGCCAAGAACCACGCCGTGGTGCTGCCGGACGCCAACAAGGAACAGACCCTCAACGCGATGGTCGGTGCCGCCTTTGGTGCCGCGGGCCAGCGCTGCATGGCCGCCTCCACCCTGGTGCTCGTCGGTGAGGCGCGCAACTGGGTGCAGGACCTGGTCGAAAAGGCCAAGACGTTGAAGGTCAGCGCCGGCACCGTGTCCGGCACCGACGTCGGCCCGGTCATTTCCTGCAGCGCCCGCGAGCGCGTGGAAGGCCTGATCGCCTCGGGCGTGGAGCAGGGCGCCAAGCTGGTACTCGACGGCCGCAACCCGCAGGTCGATGGCTTCGAGAAGGGCAACTTCGTCGGCCCGACCATCTTTGCCGGTGTCACCACCGACATGCGCATCTACCAGGAAGAAATCTTCGGGCCGGTGCTGGTCATCCTCGAAGCAGAAACGCTGGAAGACGCCATCGCGATGGTCAACAGCAACCCGAACGGCAACGGCACCGCACTGTTCACCCAGTCCGGCGCGGCCGCGCGCAAGTTCCAGGAAGACATCGACGTCGGCCAGGTCGGCATCAACGTGCCGATCCCGGTGCCGGTGCCGCTGTTCTCGTTCACCGGTTCGCGCGCCTCCAAGCTGGGTGACCTGGGCCCGTATGGCAAGCAGGTGGTGCTGTTCTACACCCAGACCAAGACGGTCACCGCGCGCTGGTTCGATGACGAGACGCTGAGCCACGGCGTCAACACCACGATCAGCCTGAAGTAACGGCAGGAGCAGCCATGAGCCACTCGATGACGACGGAACTGGAAGAAGCGCAGCAGGCGTACCGCGAGGCGGCGCGCGACTTCGCACAGGCCGAACTGGCGCCACACGCCGCGCGATGGGATGCGGAGGGCATCTTTCCGCGCGAGGCGATCGCCAAGGCCGGTGAACTGGGCTTCTGCGGTCTGTACATGGACCCGGAAGTGGGCGGCAGCGGCCTGAGCCGGCTGGACGCCGCCGTCGTCATCGAGGAGCTCGCCAACGTCGATCCGTCGACTGCGGCCTACATCAGCATCCACAACATGGCCTCGTGGATGGTGTCCACGTGGGGCCAGCCAGCACTGCGCGATGCGTGGGGCACTGACCTGTCCTCGGGCAACAGGCTGGCCTCGTACTGCCTGACCGAACCGGGTGCCGGCTCCGATGCGGCCTCGCTGAAGACCACCGCCGTGCGCGACGGCGATCATTACGTGCTGAACGGCTCGAAGGCCTTCATCTCCGGCGCCGGTGCCACCGAACTGCTGGTGGTGATGGCACGTACCGGCGGTGCCGGTGCCGGCGGCGTCAGCGCCATTGCAGTGCCGTCGGACCTGCCGGGCATCAGCTTCGGCCGCAAGGAAGAGAAGATGGGCTGGAACAGCCAGCCCACCCGTGGCATCACCTTCGAAAACGTCCGCGTGCCGGTCAGCCACCTTCTGGGAGAGGAAGGCGGCGGCTTCAAGCTGGCGATGAAGGGGCTTGATGGTGGCCGCATCAACATTGCCGCCTGCTCGCTGGGTGCCGCGCAGGGCGCGCTGGATGCCGCGCGCCGCTACATGGGCGAGCGCCGCCAGTTCGGCAAGGCGCTGGCCGAGTTCCAGGCGCTGCAGTTCAAGCTGGCCGACATGGTCACCCAGCTGGTGGCCGCGCGGCAGATGGTGCACACCGCCGCACGCAAGCTCGATGCCGGGGCCAGCGATGCCAACGTATGGTGCGCGATGGCCAAGCGCTTCGCCACCGATGCCGGCTTCAACGTCTGCAATGAAGCGCTGCAGATCCACGGTGGCTACGGCTACATCCGCGAGTACCCGATCGAGCGCCTGCTGCGTGACTGCCGCGTGCACCAGATCCTGGAAGGCACCAACGAGATCATGCGGGTGATCGTTGCCCGTCACCTGCTCAACACCGAAGAGGAACTGCGATGAAGGATTGGCGTACCCAGGAGCACGTGGGCCTGAAGGTCGAGGCCGACGGCCACACCGCCGTGGTCACCCTGAACAACCCGCCGGCGCACACCTGGACCGTGCACAGCCTGTCGGCGCTGCGCGACCTGGTCGGCGCGCTCAACGCAGACCGCGACATCTACGCGCTGGTGATCACCGGTGACGGCGAGAAGTTCTTCTCCGCCGGTGCCGACCTCAACCAGTTCGCTTCCGGCGACAAGGCCGCAGCGCGCGAAGCCGCGCGCCGTTTCGGCGAAGCCTTCGAGGCGTTGTCCGGTTTCCGTGGCGTGTCGATCGCCGCGATCAACGGCTACGCGATGGGCGGAGGCCTGGAATGCGCACTGGCCTGCGACCTGCGCATCATCGAAGAGCACGCCCAGGTGGCGCTGCCGGAGGCCACCGTCGGCCTGCTGCCGTGCGCCGGTGGCACCCAGAACCTGCCGCGCCTGGTTGGCGAAGGCTGGGCCAAGCGCATGATCCTGCTGGGTGAGCGCATCAACGCCGAGACCGCGCTGCGCATCGGGCTGGCCGAAGAAAAGGTCGGCAAGGGCGAAGCCAAGGCACTGGCGCTGGAATGGGCGAAAAAGGCCGGCAAGCAGAGCCCGACCAGCATCGCCGCCTGCAAGACCCTGGTGCAGTCCACCCGCACCGGCACCCACGCCTCGGCGCTGGTGGCCGAGCGCGAAGCCTTCGTCGACCTGTTCGACACCGCCGACCAGGTCGAGGGCGTGACTGCCTTCCTGGAAAAGCGCGCCGCGCAGTGGAAGAACGCATGAGCGCCGACACCGCTGCCGACGACGCACCGGTGCTGTTCGAGGAGCGCGTGGCCGGTAACGGCGTGCGCATCGGCCTCGCCACGCTCAACGCGCCGCGCACGCTCAATGGCTTCTCGCTGCCGATGGCACACCTGCTGCTGGAGCAGTTGAACGCCTGGGCCGACGACGACGGCATCGCCATGGTGGTGCTGCAGGGTGCTGGCGAAAAGGCGTTCTGCGCTGGCGGCGACCTGCACAGCCTGTACAAGGCCATGGTCGCCTTCCGTGAGGACGGCCGCAGCGACATCCGCGAGAACGACTACGCCGCCGAGTTCTTCGACGTCGAGTACCGCGTCGATTACCTCATCCACACCTATACCAAGCCGATCCTGTGCTGGGGCCACGGCATCGTGATGGGCGGCGGTATCGGCCTGATGTCCGGCGCCAGCCACCGCGTGGTCAGCGAGCGCTCCAAGCTGGCCTTCCCGGAAATCACCGTTGGCCTGTTCCCGGATGTCGGTGGCAGCTGGCTGCTGCCGCGCGTGCCGGGCAAGGGCGGCCTGTTCCTGGCCCTGACCGGCGCGTTGCTCAATCCGGGCGATGCCATCTATGCCGGCCTGGCCGATGTGCACGTGGCTGAAGAACGCCGCAGCGCGGTGTTCGATGCGCTGCTGCAGGTGGCCTGGTCCAGTGATTCCGCACACAACCACGAACGCCTGACCCATCTGCTGCAGTCGCATGCCAGTGATGCTGCGACCGGTCCGCTGCTGGCCAACGCGGCGCAGGTCGATGCGTTGTGCGAAGGCGATGACCTGCCCGCGATCATCAAACGCATCAGCGCGCTGCAGACCGACGATGCCTGGCTGCAGGCGGCACAGAAGACGCTTGCCGCCGGCGCGCCCGGCTCGGCACGTCTGGCGTTCGAGCTGCAGCGCCGCAGCGCCGGCCAGGACCTGGCCAGCGTCTACCGGCTGGAGTACATCACCGCGCTGCACTGCGCCGCCCACGGCGATTTCGCCGAAGGCATCCGCGCACTGCTGATCGACAAGGACCGCAATCCGCAGTGGAACCCGGCCACCCTGGCCGAGGCCACCGGCGCGTGGGCCGACACCTTCTTTGCTTCCCCCTGGGCCGCTGCCGCGCATCCGCTGGCCGACCTGGGCACTCCCCTTGTTGAAAGGAGCCTTGCATGAGCCGCATTGCATTCATCGGGTTGGGCAACATGGGTGGCCCGATGGCCGCCAATCTGGTCAAGAACGGCCACACCGTGCGCGTGTTCGATCTGGTCCCGGCTGCGGTGCAGGCCGCCGTCGATGCCGGTGCCAGCGCGGCGTCGTCGGCACGCGACACCCTGGCCGATGCGGAAGTCGTGATCTCGATGCTGCCGGCCAGCCGCCACGTCGAAGGCGTGTACCTGGGCGATGACGGCATCCTCGCCGCCATCCCAGCGGGTGCACTGGTCATCGACTGCAGCACGATCGCACCGGCCAGTGCCCGCAAGGTTTCCGAAGCGGCCGCCGCGCGTGGCCTGCAGATGATCGACGCGCCGGTCTCCGGCGGTACCGCGGGCGCCCAGGCCGGCACCCTGACCTTCATCGTCGGTGGCGAAGAGGACGCGCTGGAACGCGCTCGCCCGGTGCTGCAGGCGATGGGCAAGAACATCTTCCATGTCGGCGCCAGCGGTGCCGGCCAGGTCGCCAAGCTGTGCAACAACATGGCGCTGGGCGTGATCATGGCGGTGACCGGTGAAGCCATCGCGCTGGGTGTTGCGCACGGGCTGGACCCGAAGGTGCTGTCGCAGATGATGGCGGTCAGCACCGGCCGCAGCTGGGCCACCGAAGTGTGCAACCCGTGGCCGGGCGTGCTGGAAAATGCGCCGGCCTCGCGCGGCTACAGCGGCGGTTTCGGCAGCGATCTGATGCTGAAGGACATGGGCCTGGCGGTGGAAGCGGCGATGAGTGTCGGCGCCTCGATCCCGCTGGGCGAAGTGGCCCGCAACCTGTACTCGATGAACCACCAGGCCGGCCGCGGCAAGCTGGATTTCTCCAGCGTCGTGCAGCTCATCACCAGCGACCGGTAACCGGTCGCTGGTCCGCGCATTCCACCTTATCCCCGCGCCGTTGGCGCACCCCCTTGAACAACAAGGGGGCTCTCCTCCAGAAGGATGGATGCGCGCCGTAGCGAATGCGTCCCCGGCCACGTGCCGGGGCCCACCCGAGGTGGGATGGGCGGATGCTCGGTTTCGACCGGCATCCGCCCATTTTTTTGGGGGGCTGATCACTGGGGTCGGATCCCTTTCGCAACGCGAAAGGGCTCTGACCCCATATAGCCGTGCCGGGCCTGGGATGGGGTCAGAGCCCTTTGCTGTTGGCAAAGGGATCCGACCCCGGCGCTGCATCAGGCAACGATCAGCGTCACGTCGATGTTGCCGCGGGTGGCATTCGAGTACGGGCACACGATGTGCGCCTTCTGCACAAGCTCTTCGACCTGCTCGCGCGGCACGCCCGGCACGTTGATGGTCAGCTCGGCCTCGATGCCGAAACCGGTCGGGATCTGACCGATGCCGACCTTGCCGGTGACGGTGGTGTCGGCCGGCAACGCGACCTTGGCCTGGCCGGCCACGAACTTCAACGCGCCCAGGAAGCAGGCCGAGTAGCCGGCGGCGAACAGTTGTTCCGGGTTGGTGCCCGGGCCGCCGGCGCCGCCCAGCTCGCGCGGGGTCGACAGCTGGATGTCCAGCACGTTGTCGGAGGAGACGGAACGGCCTTCGCGGCCGCCGGTAGAGGTGGCCTGGGCGGTGTACAGAACCTTTTCGATGGACATCGGGATGCTCCTGGTCAGTGGGTGGGTGTTGCGTTGGAGCCTACTTTGCCCGCTTTCCGCGTACGTTGGGTTGCAACGCGTACGAAAAACTTGATCAATCGTCCTGCCGGCCTAGATCGTCCACTCGCGGTCGGTGGTGAACATGATGGTCAGCCAGCGGTCCGGCGAGGCCTCGCCCAGCGCTTCGCCGATCTCGTCGCGCAGCCGGTCCCATTCCACCAAGGGCCGCGGCGGGTCGTCTTCCGGCACCACAAAGAACAGCTCGATCTGCTCGCCACGCCCCACCTGCGCGACGTAGCTGCGGTGCTCAACGAAGCCGTGCCTGGCCACGATCGCGCGTGCCACCGCATCCACATGCGCCTGCAGTTCCGGCGGGGTGACCAGCAGGATGCCGGCCAGCGCCCGGCGCACGGTGCCGAGCGGGGCGATCATCACCAGCACGCAGACGAAGGCGAGGATGGCCGGGTCGATGTACGGCCCGACCCAGGCCCAGGAGGTGCCCTGCACCAGCACGCCGCCGAGGAAGGCCAGCAGGTAGCAGGCCGACATGCTGGCCGCGATCACCCAGTTTTTCGCATCCAGTGCGATGAACTCCGAGCCGATGCGGCGGTTGGCGCGCAGCACGAACCAGGCCAGCGCACCTTCGCCGACGATCGACAACCCGGCGAAGGCGATGGCCGGACCGAGCGCGATGTGGCGGCCGCCGGACATCAGCGCGTCGACCGCATTGACCAGCGCATACAGCGCAGCGCCGATCATCAGCGTGCCGCTCACCCCCAGCACGATCGGCTCCAGGTGCCAGAAGCCCATGGTGAAGCGCTGGTTGAGCCGCGACTGCAGCGCGTCGGTGCTGGTGGACAGTGCGATCAGCCGCGCGACCAGCAGTGACAGCCAGGTCATCACCACATCGATCAGGCCGTAGATGCCGTCGAAGATGATCAGCGAGGAATTGGCCAGCAGGCCGAACACCACCGCTGCCGCGGCCAGCAGCAGTGAGGCGGCGATGGACAGGCGCAGCACGCCTTGTTCGGTGGCGGGATCGAAGAACTGTGCGTGGTCGGTGGCCATGGCGCGATTGTAGAGCGGAGCCATGCTCCGCTGCCGTTGCGGACTGTCGACGCTGTCCCTTGGCAGCCCTGTGCCGTAGACTGCGTCCCTCCCACGTACCGATTCCCGCCTGCAGTGATCACGCCACCCTGACCCTTGCCGCATCTCGGCAGCCGGCCCGCCCGGCTCAGGAACCCGCGTCTTTCCACTGCAGCGCCATGCGGCCACGCCCGCGTGCGCGCGGAGTTTTTCCATGCAAACGTCCTACCCCCTGCGCCAGCAATGGCTCGGCAACATCCGTGGTGATCTGCTGTCCGGCATGGTCGTCGCCCTGGCCCTGATTCCCGAGGCCATCGCCTTCTCGCTCATCGCCGGCGTCGACCCCAAGGTTGGCCTGTACGCCGCGTTTTCCATCGCGGTGGTCACCGCCATCGCTGGCGGCCGGCCGGGCATGATCTCCGCCGCCACCGGTGCAATGGCGCTGGTGATGGTCGACCTGGTCAAGGACCATGGCCTGCAGTACCTGTTCGCCGCCAGCATCCTGGCCGGCCTGCTGCAGGTGCTGGCCGGTGTGTTCAAGCTTGGGTCGCTGATGCGATTCGTCTCGCGCTCGGTCATCACCGGCTTCGTCAACGCGCTGGCGATCCTGATCTTCCTGGCGCAGATGCCGGAACTGATCGGCCGCGGTCCCACCGTCTACGTGCTGTGTGCCGCCGCACTGGCGATCATCTACCTGCTGCCGCGCCTCACCCGCGCTGTGCCTTCGCCGCTGGTGGCAATCGTCGTGCTCACCGCCGTAGTGATCGGCTTTGGCGTGGACGTGCGCAGTGTTGGTGACATGGGCCAGCTGCCGGACAGCCTGCCGCAGTTCCTCATCCCCGATGTACCGCTCAGCTGGGAAACGCTGCGCATCCTGCTGCCGGTGTCGGCCACGCTGGCCGTGGTCGGCTTGCTCGAATCGATGATGACCCTGCAGATCGTCGAGGACATCACCGAGACGCCCAGCGAGCGCAACCGCGAATGCGTCGGCCAGGGCGTGGCCAACACGGTCACCGGGTTCCTCGGCGGAATGGCCGGCTGCGCGATGATCGGCCAGTCGGTCATCAACGTGACGTCTGGTGGCCGCGGCCGCCTGTCCTGCCTGGTGGCCGGCGTGCTGCTGCTGGTGCTGGTGGTGTACGGCAGCGACCTGGTGCGGCAGATCCCGATGGCTGCGCTGGTGGCGGTGATGATCATGGTCAGCATCGGCACTTTCAGCTGGCGCTCGCTGCGCGACCTGCGCACGCATCCGCGCAGTTCCTCGGCCGTGATGTTGCTGACCGTGGTGGTCACCGTGGCCACCCACGACCTGGCCAAGGGCGTGCTCAGTGGCGTGCTGCTGTCGGCGCTGTTCTTCGCCCGCAAGGTCGGCCGCATGCTGGAGGTGCAGCGCGAGGATGCCGGAGACACGCAGGTCTACCGCGTACGCGGGCAGGTGTTCTTTGCGTCTGCCGGCCAGCTGGGCGCGGCGTTTGACTACCAGCACGTCGCGCCGAAGGTGCAGATCGACCTGCGTGACGCCCACCTGTGGGACCTGACCGCAGTGGCCGCGCTGGAACGTGCGCAGGAAAAGCTGGCCGCGCATGGGGCGGAGGTGGTGGTAAGCCTCAATGTGGCTAGCCAGACGCTGATCGAACAGGTGGGCGGGCGCGCGGGCGGGCATTGAGGCTTACGCATCCTGCTTCTGCGACGAGGTGCACGCATTCTGAATCCGGTCAGGCATCTGAAACCGGCGCTCGCGTAGCATGCGTTTCCTGATGGGGCCGATGGACGGCCCCGCGTTGACGGGCCACGCGCCTGGATGCCAAGGAGATGCAAGCAATGCAGGGAATAAACCACCTTCCAGCGGCCCCCCGTGAAACGTTCGGCAAGGCTGGGGCCATCGCCCTTGCGCTGGCCTTTGGCCTCAGCCTGGCGGCATGCCAGGCCAAGAGCCCGGAGGCGGATACGGCAGCTGCTCCCGCGGCCGCCGCGCCGGCCACTGCATCGCCGCCCGCCACTGCAGAGCCTGCACGTGCCGCACCTGCCACGACGGTGGCCGATGCCGATGACCAGGACATGCCGCCGCAGCGCCCGGATGATTCCTACAACAAGGCGACGTTGCGGCCGCAGTATGCTGCATGCGTGAGATCCAGCGGCGGCGAGACATCGGCACTGCAGGCGTGTGGTGATGACGAGCTTGCTTGGCAGGAGCAGCGGCTCGAGCAGGCTTTCATGAAGATCGTTGACGGCCCCGATGGCAAGGACAAGGACAGGCTGATGGACGAGCAGGCTGCCTACATGTCCGATACCAATCGCTACTGCAGCTGGAACCCTGCCGAAGACGGGCAGGGGCAGATGCTGGACGCGCAGTCCTGCCGGATCAATCGCACCGCCAACCGTGCCGATGTGCTGCAGGCACTGACCTCAAAGTAAATCCCCCGCAAAGGAGTGCAGGAAGATGGATGTTGTGACCCAGGCAAAGCAGGCAATGGACAGCTGGCATCGCGGCCAGACGTCGGCGCATTTCGAAACCGGAGGTCGTGGCCCCGGCCACGTTTCCACCGGCAGGGGCGACCATGGTGGCGTGTCGTATGGCAGTTACCAGTACGCCACCAACGTTGGCGGCGTGGACGAATACGTCGCCGCCTCGCGCTATGGCAACCGCTTCAACGGCCTGCAGGCAGGAACCCCGGCCTTCACCGAACGCTGGAAGGAAGTGGCGGCGGCCGATCCGGCAGGGTTTGCCAGGGATCAGCACGACTTCATCCAGCACCAGTACTACGACGTGCAGATGGGCCGCCTGAAGGATGTAGGCATTGATCTTTCCGGCCGTGGTCCGGCCGTGCAGGACGCGCTGTGGAGCACCTCGGTGCAGTACCGCGGCATGACACGTTCGGTGTTCCAGAAGGGTCTCCAGCAAGCCTACAGCGAAGACTTCAAGCTGGCTGAGCTGAGTGACGAGCAGATTGTCCGCGCGGTGCAGGACTACAAGCACGCCAACGTGCAGTCGCACTTCCAGAGCTCGCCCACCCTGTGGGATTCGCTGCGTGATCGTGCGCTCACCGAGAAGAACGCGCTGGTCGGGCTGGCGCGCTACGACCAGGTCAACCAAAACCCCGAGGCTTACCGGGGCAAGGATTACCAGCAAGCGTTCGGTGAACCTGAGCCGGGCCGGCGCGGGCAGCGCGCGGCCGCATCGGCGATGGCCGACGGCGTGCTGGCACCCGGCGAGCACGGTACCGAGGTCCAGGCCCTGCAGGCCAAGTTGATCCAGGCCGGCCATACCGGCCGCAACGGGCAACCTCTGACAGCCGATAGCCACTACGGTGCCAACACCGAGCATGCAGTGCGCGAGTTCCAGCAGGCGCATGGGCTGACCGTTGATGGCAAGGCCGGCCGGCAGACCCTGCAGGCTCTGGATACGGTGGTACGCGAGCACACGCCGGCGCAGCCTGTGGCACCGGCCACGCCTGCTGCGGCACCCGCACCCGCGACTGCGCGCGAACCCGATGCCGCTGCCGCACCCGGTGGCCAGCGCATCGTCGTGGTCGAACCCTTTGGCAACGGCAGCAGCAACCGCACACTGCGTCATGGCACCAGTGGCGAGGATGCCTACCGCGAACTGAAGATCCATCACCCCAACACCAACGCCGAGGCCGTGCGCACCGGCAATGCCGCCAAGGCTGACCGCCCGTCGGCAATGGTCGAGGGCGAGCTGGAAACGGTGCGGACCCGTGGTGATCGCAACGGCATTCCGCTGGTGCACAAGGATCTGATCCTGAGTACTTCGCGCGGCGACCGGGAAGTGATGATTCCCAATCCGGTCGCGGGCTACGTGCAGGTCAACAACGACAAGTGGAACTCCATCAGCATCTGGAGCCATCCGGCCGGGCATCCGCAGCGTGAACTGGTCGGGCAGGTGCTGCATGGTGCACGTGGAAGCACCCCCTACAAGACTGGTGATTTCGTCGAGTACGGCGCGCCGTTGATCCGCCAGTCCGATGCCGGCACCCCGGGTGCCGTGCACGCACATATCGAGCTCGAGCCGGACCAGTACCGCAGGTTCCTGGGTGACATGCTCAATGACCGCATCACCCTGGGCGGCAAGGTCCACGCGCAGGGCCCCGAGGCCGCGCAGGCCGCACGCAGTGCACAGCAGGCGCCGATGGCCGATGGCGTGCTGAAGCAGGGCGAGCGCGGCGATGAGGTCAAGGCCTTGCAGGGCAAGCTGGCGGCGCTGGGCTATGCCGGGGCCAATGGCAAGCCGCTGCACGCCGATGGTGTGTATGGCAAGGACACCTTTGCGGCGGTCAAGCAGTTCCAGGCCAACAACGGCCTGGACGACGATGGCAAGGCAGGCCGCAAGACCCTGGCGCAGGTCGATGCCCCCAACGCGGTCAAGGCCGGTACCCCGCCGGCGGCACCGGCCCGGGCCGAGCCCGCAGAGCCGGCCAGCATGCGCGACCCCGGGCACGCCGACAACGCGCGCTTCGGCCAGGCGCTGGGCAAGCTGCAGGCGCTGGAGCAGCAGCGTGCCCAGGCCGGCCTGAAGCCACTGTTCGCCAACCCGCAGGAGGTTGAGCGGGCGGCCGGCCAGCTGGCGTACGAAAGCAAGGTGTCCGGGATGCGCCAGATCGACCACGTCGTGGCCCGCCCCGACGGCACCGGTCTGTTTGCGGTGCAGGGCGAGCTGGGCGACCCGGCGGCGCAGCGGACCTTCGTCGACCGCCAGCAGGCGGTATCGCACTCGGTCGAGGCCAGCAGCCGGCAAAGCGAAGCGCTGGACAGCCAGTTCAACCAGCGTGCGCAGGAGCAGCAGCAGGAACAGGTGCGCAACCGCGGGTTGTAAGCCACGCGGCGACCCCGGGGCCGGTCGAGCGGCCAGTCCCGGCGCCACCCGCCGCCGTTCAGCCGTCCGGTGTAAACTATTGATCTCACTGGCAATGCCAGTCTCCGCGATCAACACCCCGATGACGTCCGCCACCGCCCGTTACGCTGATTCCCTGCGCCTGTCCGTTGCCCCCATGATGGACTGGACCGACCGCCATTGCCGCGTGTTCCACCGCGTGCTGGCGCCGGGTGCGCGCCTGTACACGGAAATGGTGCACACCAACGCGGTCATCCACGGCGACCGCGAGCGCCTGCTCGGCTTCGACCGCAGCGAACAGCCGCTGGCGCTGCAGCTGGGCGGCAGCGACCCGGCGCTGCTGGCGCAGGCCGCGCGCATCGCCGCGGAGTGGGGCTACGACGAGGTCAACCTCAACTGCGGCTGTCCGTCCGACCGCGTGCAGGCCGGGCGTTTTGGCGCCTGCCTGATGCGCGAGCCGGCGCTGGTAGCCGACTGCGTGGCGGCGATGGTCGACGCGATCGGGATCCCGGTGACGGTGAAGTGCCGCCTGGGCGTGGACGAGGACAACGACTATGACGTGTTCGCCGCCTTCGTCGACCGCCAGGTCGCCGCCGGTGCCGCAATGGTGGTGGTGCATGCGCGCAACGCGTGGCTGAAGGGCCTGTCGCCGAAGGAGAACCGCGAGGTTCCGCCACTGAAGTACGACTGGGCCTACCGCCTGAAGCAGGAGCGCCCGGCGCTGCCGGTGGTGCTCAATGGCGGCCTGGCCAGCATCGAGGCGGTGCAGGCGCAGGCCGCGCACGTCGATGGCGTGATGCTGGGCCGCGCGGCCTACCACGACCCCTACCTGCTGCATCAGCTGGAGGCGCTGCAGACCGGCGCGCCGTTGCAGGCGCGCGGTGACCTGCTGCGCACGCTGCGTCCCTACGTGGAAGCGCGCCTGGGCGAAGGTCTGGCACTGAAGCACATCACCCGCCACCTGCTCGGCCTGTTCCACGGCCAGCCCGGTGGCCGCGCGTTCCGCCAGGTGCTGAGCGAGGGCGCGCACCGCCCGGGCGCCGACTGGAGCCTGGTCGAGCAGGCGCTGTCGGTCACCGAGCGCGATGCCGATCGTGCCGCAGCGTGACCGCAGTCACATTCCTGACTTGACAAGGGACGGCGATTCGTCCCGAATGTTCACCTAGCTGAACATCGCAGGGCTGCGGCCGGAAAAGTTCAGACCGGATTCACTGCCCCAAACCAAGAATTTGCAAAGGAATTGTAAAGGCCGGGTCCCGCACCCGGCTCCCGGATTTACGACTTTTGAACGAATCGCCGTGCTCGGCTAGGATCGCATCGATGTCTTCCGCTCCCTTCCATTGCCGCATTGCCCTGGCCACCTGCGTGGTGCTGTCGGCTGCGCCGCTGTCGTCGGCGCTGGCGCAACAGCCGCCGCGCGGCGAGCAGGCACGGGCGGAAATGATGGATCGGGGAGAGCGCGGCAACCGTGGCGACGAGCGTTCGCTGTCCGATGCCGTGCGCCGCGTGCAGCGCAGCACCGGCGGCCACATCCTCGGCGCCGAGCGCGTGCCGTTCGATGGTCGTGATATCAACCGGGTGAAGTACATGGACGACCGGGGCCGGGTCCGCTACATGGACGACCCCGCCCCGTCGCGTTCACAGCCGCGCACGCCGCGGTCGGATATGTCATCACTACGCGGCGATAACCCCTGAACAGGGATAGTCGTCGGTATCAACCCGTACCCCACAGGCCTCCGGGCCACACCCAGGACACTAGGGAGAGTTCATGCGTATCCTTCTGGTCGAAGACGAAGCCCCGCTGCGTGAGACCCTGGCAGCCCGGCTCAAGCGCGAAGGCTTTGCCGTCGATGCTGCGCAGGACGGCGAGGAAGGCCTCTACATGGGGCGCGAAGTTCCGTTCGATGTCGGCATCATCGACCTCGGCCTGCCCAAGATGTCGGGCATGGAGCTGATCAAGGCCCTGCGTGACGAAGGCAAGAAGTTCCCGGTACTGATCCTGACCGCGCGTTCGAGCTGGCAGGACAAGGTCGAGGGCCTGAAGCAGGGCGCCGACGATTACCTGGTCAAGCCGTTCCACGTCGAAGAGCTGCTGGCCCGCGTCAACGCGCTGCTGCGCCGCGCCGCCGGCTGGAGCAAGCCGACCCTGGAATGCGGCCCGGTCGCCCTGGACCTTGCTGCCCAGACGGTCAGCGTGGCCGGCAGCAATGTCGACCTGACCAGCTACGAGTACAAGGTGCTGGAGTACCTGATGATGCATGCCGGTGAACTGGTCTCCAAGGCCGACCTCACCGAACACATCTACCAGCAGGACTTCGACCGCGACTCCAACGTGCTGGAGGTCTTCATCGGCCGCCT
The DNA here is from genome assembly GCF_052149045.1 of Stenotrophomonas maltophilia group sp. RY12688. Lineage (NCBI taxonomy): Bacteria > Pseudomonadati > Pseudomonadota > Gammaproteobacteria > Lysobacterales > Lysobacteraceae > Stenotrophomonas > Stenotrophomonas maltophilia group sp. RY12688. The sequence continues at coordinate 244,451 of NZ_CP197389.1, forward strand.
GCGCAAGAAGCTGGACCCGGATGGAGAACTGAAGCCGATCGAGACCGTGCGCGGTCGCGGCTACCGTTTCGCGATCCCGCGCAACGAGGGCTGAGCCGGCTCACCCTGGCGATAACACGATGTCCGGCCGTCTGTGGTTCTTCCGACGCTGGCGGCCGCGCTCACTGCAGGCGCGCCAGATGCTCGCCGCGTCCGTGGGCCTGGTCGCGTTCCTGGCGCTGGCCGGTTACGCGCTCGACGCCGCCTTCGCCGATACGGCGAAGGCGAACCTGCGTGAGCGCCTGAAGAACTACGCCACCTCCTACGCGGCCGGCATCGACTTCACCCGCGACCGCTCGCTGTACATCCGCGAGCAGCCGCCGGATTCGCGCTTCGACGTACCGGGCAGTGGCCTGTACCTGCAGGTGGTGATGCCGCACGGCAAGGGCAATTCGATGTCCGCCGAAGGCCCGATGCTGCCCACCGTCGGTGGCGGCCTGCTGGCGCCGCGCCAGGAAGTGTTCGAAGGTCCGCTGCCGATGATCCAGATCGATGGCAGCCAGGGCTCGGTGTACCGCTATGGCCTGGGCCTGGTGTGGGGCGCCGACGCCGACCCCGCCACCGAATTCCCGTACACCATCTACGTGATGGAAGACTCGCGCGCGCTGGGTGCGCAGCTGCGCGTGTTCCGTGGCCGCGTCTGGTTCTACCTGGGCGGCATCGGCCTGATCCTGCTGCTGCTGCAGACCGTCATCCTGCAGTGGAGCCTGCGCCCGCTGCGCCGGGTGATCACCGAGCTGACCAAGGTGCAGCGCGGCGAGACCGAGCGCATGAGCGAGCGCCACCCGCGCGAGCTGGAACCGCTGACCGACAGCATCAACGCCTTCATCGAAAGCGAGCGCGAGAACCTCGAGCGCCAGCGCAATACCCTTGCCGATCTGGCGCACAGCCTGAAAACGCCAATCGCGGTACTGCGCACGCAGATGGACAGCGGTGCCGGCGACGGTGCGCTGCGCGAAGAACTGGACGTGCAGCTGCAGCGCATGAACAACCTGGTTTCGTACCAGTTGGCACGCGCGGCCTCGTCGGGCCACAAGCTGTTCTCCGCGCCGCTGCCGATCGAGTCCAACGCCGAGGAAATCGTGCGTGGCCTGGAAAAGGTCTACGCCTCCAAGGGCGTGCTGTGCGAATTCGATATCGACCCGGCCGCGCGCTTCCACGGCGAACCGGGGGACCTGCAGGAACTGCTCGGTAACTTGCTGGAGAACGCCTTCAAGTGGGCCAACCGCCGCGTGCTGCTGACCGCGCAGCCGCTGCCGGCGCCGAACGCACGCCGTGCCGGCCTGCTGCTGGCGGTGGACGATGATGGCCCGGGCATCGCCCCGGACGACATCGGCAAGGTGCTGCAGCGTGGCGTGCGTGGCGACGAGCGCGTGCAGGGCCACGGCATCGGCCTGTCGATCGTGCAGGACCTGATCAAGGACTACCGCGGCGAACTGACCGTGGGCCGTTCAGCCGAACTGGGTGGCGCCCGCTTCGAAGTGCGCTTGCCGCCGGGGCCGTAAACCTCGTTGATCGGTAGTGCCGGCCGCTGGCCGGCAACCAAGCAATGCCATCGAAGATCATGAGGTTGCCGGCCAGCGGCCGGCACTACGGCATTTCGATCTTCGGCGGCTCGCCATAGAACCGCCGCAGCTGCGCGGCCACCTCCGGCAACGCCTGCTGCAGCAGATCCGGTGCCGAGAAGTGGTACTCGCTGGCCACCGCGAAGAACTCCTCCGGCGCCTCGGCCGCATACGGATCGATCAGGGTCTCTTCGCCGGCGTCCACCTGCGCGCAGAAGGCGTCGTAGGCGCGCTGGAACGTGGCTGCCCACTCAAGCTGCCATTGCCGCGGCAGCGGCGGTGTGCCGTCCATTGCACCATCCAGCGCATCGAGCTTGTGCACCATCTCATGCACCGCCACGCAGTAGCCGTCGTGCGGTGCGGCCAGGTCGGCCTGCACATCGGCCCAGGACAGGATCAACGGACCGCTGTCCCACGACTCGCCGATCAGCTCGTCATCCCACTCGTGCAGCACGCCGGCCGCATCCATGTGGCTGCGGTGCACGCGGAACGCATCCGGGTAGACGATCAGTTGCGACCAGCCCTCCAGCCCCACCGCGCCGAACTCCAGCAGCGGCAGGCAGCACAGCGCGGCCAGCAGCACGCCGTCGCCGGCCTGCAACTGCAGCTCACCGATCGGAGTAATGGTCTTCTCATGCAGGAAGCGCGTGGCCAGCACGCGCAGTCGCGCGCGGCGTTCATCGTCCAGGCCGTGCAGCCAGGCCGCACGGCGGCAGGCGTCTTCCCAAAGCGCATCGTCGATCGGCCGCGGCGAGGGCCGCAGCCACTGCAGCAACGACTTGATCAGCGGAACATTCCCGGCAGGTAGCTGTGCCACTTCGGCGCACGGATGCGCTGCAGCACGTCGTCGTCGCTGCCGCCGCCCCCGGTGCTGGTGGCACTGCCGGCCGCAGGGCGTACCGGTGCCGGCTTGGTGGTCGCAGCCGAGGCGGTCGCGGTCGGCGCGCGCTGCGAGGCGGCATCACCGTTGGAGGACACGCAGGCGCCCCGGCTGTCGTCCAGCGCTGCCGTTGCAGACGCCGCGAAGGGCATCATCAGCAGGATCAGGCAATGGGCATAACGGCGCATTGACGACATCCACGTTAAGGGAGGGTGAGTTCCCGATTCTAGCCCGAACCCGGCGCCCCGTTGGAAGCCCCGGCGGAACCCAGCGTGGCAGGCGTCGCTGGCGGCTTTCCCGCATAATTCCTTCCTGACTTCGTGGAAGCTGCCGTGGACGATCGCCAATTGCTGGCCAAACTCGCTGCCGGTCGCCTGTCCGGCGACGCCCTGGCCCGAGAGCTGGGCCAGACCCGGGCGGCTGTTTGGAAGCGTATTCAAGGGCTTAGGGCCGCAGGTGTGGACATCAAGGGCCGTGCTGGCGAGGGCTATGGCCTGACCCGCCCGGTCGACCTGCTGGACCCGGTGGCGATCCGCGCCGGCCTGCCCGCCGATGCCCAGGCCCTGCTGCACGACCTGCAGGTGGCCTGGACGGTGGACTCCACCAACGCTGAATTGCTGCGGTGCAGCGCGCCCCAGCGCGGGGTCAGCGTGCTGCTGGCCGAACGCCAGACCGGTGGCCGCGGCCGTCGTGGCCGCACCTGGGCCTCGCCGTTGGCCGCGCATATCTACCTGTCGGTGATGCGCCTGTACTCCGGCGGCCTGGGCCGCCTGGCCGGGTTGAGCCTGGTGGCCGGCATCGCCGTGGCCGAAGCGCTGCACGACCTGGGCTACACCCAGGCGCAGTTGAAGTGGCCGAACGACCTGATCGTCGATGGCAAGCGCAAGCTGGTCGGCCTGCTTGCCGAGGGCGGTGGCGAATACGCCGGCCCGGCGCGCGCGGTGATCGGCATCGGCATCAACACCCACATGCCGCCGTCGTTCGGCGAGCAGATCACCCAGCCGTGGGTGGACCTGGACACGTTGGCCGGCAAGCCGGTGGACCGCAATGGGGTGGTTGCTGCCGTGCTGGCGCGTCTGCTGCCGGCGCTGGAAGAATTCGATCGCGAAGGCCTCGCTCCGTTCCTGCCGCGCTACGCTGCCTTCGACATGCTGGCCGGCCGCGAAGTGCGCGTGGAACTGGACGGGCAGTGGCAGCACGGTACTGCGCTTGGCCTGGCCGATGACGGCGCATTGCGCGTACGCATCGATGGCCAGGAACGCCTGCTGCACGCCGGCGAAGTCAGCGTGAGGGCGGCATGAGCGATTGGTTGTTCGACCTTGGCAACTCGCGCTTCAAGTTCGCGCCGTTGCAGGGTGACCGTGCCGGTGACGTGCAGGCCTGGGCGCATGGCGCCGAAGGCATGGCCGGGCAGCCGCCGCACAGCCTGCCCAGCGGCCGCACCGCGTTCGTGGCCAGCGTGGCGGCACCGTCGCTGACCAGCGCGATGCTGGACCAGCTGCAGCGCCGCTTCGAGCATGTGCATGTGGTGCGCACCAGCGCCGAATGCGCCGGCGTGCGCATTGCCTATGCCAGGCCGGAAAAGTTCGGCGTCGACCGCTTCCTCGCCCTGCTGGCTGCGGCCAAGGCGCAGCGCCCGGTGCTGGTGGTCGGCGTGGGCACCGCACTGACGATTGATCTGCTCGATGCCGACGGCCAGCACCACGGTGGCCGCATCTCCGCATCGCCCACCACCATGCGCGAAGCACTGCACGCCCGTGCCGTGCAGCTGCCCGCGACCGGTGGCGGCTACAGCGAGTTCGCCAACGACACCGCCGACGCGCTGGCCTCCGGCTGCGATGGCGCTGCGGTGGCGCTGATTGAACGCAGCGCACAGCACGCGCACACGCTGCTGGGCGTGGCACCGTCGCTGCTCGTGCACGGTGGCGGCGCACCGGCGCTGATGCCGTTGCTGCCCGCTGCCGATTACCACCCCTCGCTGGTGCTGGATGGCCTCGCCCGCTGGGCGGTGCACCAGCCCGCGCGCTAGTATCCGCGCATGCTCACCCGTGCCCTGATCGTCGTACTGGCCATTCTCAATCTCGGCGTCGCCTGCTGGTGGCTGCTGCGCGAGGCGCCGCAGAAGCCTGCGCCTGCGCCGCAACCGGCTGGCGTCGCCGAGCTGCGCTGGGTGCCCGGTGGCGTGGATGCCAATGCCGCAGCCGAGGCCACCGCCGCCGCCCCGACTGCACCGCTGATGGAGCGCGAACCGGCGGCGAAGACCGCGGTGGCTGCGACACCCGCGCCCGTTGCGCCGCCAAAGCCGGAGATCGCCAAGCCGCAGGTGGCTGAGGCTGCGCTGGTTGCTGCCGCTGCCAAGCCGGTAACACCGCCTGCACCCGTTCCGGCAGCGGAAAAGCCCGTAGCCCCGCCCGCGGCCGCCGAGCCGCCGCGCTGCGTCGCGCTGGGCCCGTTCGCCGACCGCGCCGCCGCCAGCAGCGCGCAGGGCAAGGCCGGCACGCTGCTCAGCCAGGTGCGCCTGCGCGAACAGCCCGCTGCCAGCGGCAGTGCCCGCTACCGGGTGATGCTGCCGGCCGCCGCCAACCGTGACGAAGCCCAGGCCACCGTGAAACGCATCGTCGCCGCCGGCCTGAGCGACTACTACATCATCAGCCAGGGTGAGGAGGCCAACGCCGTGGCGCTGGGCCAGTACCGCAACCGCGAAGGCGCCGAACGGCGCATGGCGGCGGTGCAGGCCGCCGGCTTCCAGCCGCGCCTGGTCGCCAGCGGCGACGCCGGCCAATGGTGGCTGGAAGGGCAGCTGGCGGCGGGCACGCAGCCGGCCCAGGCCCAGCAGCGCAGCGGCGCGGCGCAGAGCCGGTCGCTGGAATGCACGCGGTTGCGCTAGAATCCCCTGACCGCGGCGCTGCCGCCGGTGCACCACCCATGCCGCTTTAGCTCAGTTGGTAGAGCAACTGTCTTGTAAACAGTAGGTCATCCGTTCGATTCGGATAAGCGGCACCACCCCAAGATTCAGCGCCTCTTTGCGCTGCTCTAGGTACCTGCCCGGTGGTTCGAAGGGCGGCAGAGCTGTTTTCTCGACAGCCTCACCTTGAAAACGATGGCCCGTCCTGCGCATGAACCTGCTGCGCCGGCTGCTGTTCAAGATTTGCGGCCAACGCTTCAGCGCGATGAAGGGACTCTGCTTCAGGAACGCGAAGCGCGTCCATCATATTCATGGTTCCACGGCGTTGGGCAGGATCGTCCATCGCCCCCTCGACGATGAATACTTTCTCGCCACGTGCAAGGGACTCTGTCGGGTTGTTCAATGCAACGTGGTCAACTCTTGAAAACCCCTGCTCCTTCGCGAGCACCAACAGACTCGCGGATATGCGCTGACTCGACTCATCCCACTGCTTCCCGCTCTCGGCGTCCAAGCGTTCCACACCCGCTCTTATCTGCATGTAGAGAGAGCGGTCAGCGTTTCCGAGTTCAGCTACTGAGGAAGCTGTTCGCTGCACTGAGAGTGAGTCGTCGGCGACCACGGCGTCTCTTTCCGCAGCCGAAGTGCGCTCGGCGTCAAATTCTGGCTCGGGCCTACGTCGACGCTGCGTGGGTGCTATGTGCTGATCATAGTGCGCGCCATAGTAAAGCTCGTATGTCGCATGAGGACCAACAGAAGGAGCCTCCGTTTTGAACACCTCAGCGATCTGTCCAAGTGCCTGGTTTCGATTGATCCGCCCGGCCTGGAGTTCAACGGCAATGGCTCCATACTGTTGCGGTCGATTACCCGTACCCGACACGCCAATGTCCGGTCCACCGGCCGCAATGAGTTCACTCTGGACCTGGACATTACTGAGCGTCGCAGCGGCTTCTCCGCGTAGCAGGGTGTTTACATAGGTTTGCTTGGACGTCGGATCGGGACGTTCGGTGAAGAGATGGTGCCCCACCTCGTGTGAAAGAGAGCGCGCGATTCTGGAGCCTTGTCCAACCGCGTTCTCGTCAATAACGATCTTCTCACCGGGAACAAGATAGGTGCCCCTACCGGCTTGTCCCCAGACAACCTCCAGATCGTCGCGCTCGGCCTGTGCGAGACCCGCCCGAAGTGTTGGGGATTTCGCTAGAAGCGGCGCCAGCGAGGGGTCAGCTAACGGGGAGTCCGGCCGACGTTCGGGTCCTGGGCGAGGCCCCCCCTGCGGCTGCGGCAGTACAGAGTCTTCAGTACGTTCCATGTTGGAGCTCCTGCCCTGGGGGTCAACGCTGACTGATCAATACGTGGGTCAATGTCGCATTGTCAGGGGCCAGAGTGAGTACAACCTCAGCACCGTTCACTGGCGCGGTCCAGTAAGGGCGTGAGTCAGGGGCATCAGGCCGAGGTGGATATTGCGCGGTTCCCTCCCAGATGACTTCTTTGAGCGCGACGCTCGGTGGCGCGACATCGAAGGTCAGCTTCGCCTGCGCAGGATTATCGACAGCACTTCTCAGTGAGATGTTCCGAACTTCAAGGCCGCCCAACATTCCACGTTCTGCGGTTCGCTCGTCTCTCAGGCCCTGCCGGGTCGGTTTTCCAAGATGCGTGTGAAGCTGTTCGTTCAACGCATCGATATCGCCAAAACGCACATTGGACAATCGCTCGATGCTGTTCTTGAATCGCTCCATACCAGCTTCACTCCCTGATTTGATGGCCTGTCTTTGATTCACATGATCTGATGGGGGCGGCGTCGCGGCGCTCGAACATGCTGTCAGCACCAGCGCCGGAATAACGATCGCGAGGCGACGACGCGCTGCGATCCAGAGGCGGCGCCGAAGTCCGCGTTTTGATGAAGAATCGCATTTCTCGACCCACGCATCCATGAAAGCATCTCTCGCGCCACTGTCACGCTCTTGAATCTAGCACAGCATCTTTTGACTGCGGATTGGGTCCGTGATCCGTGCCTTGGGTGTGCGCTTGCATGCCAGAGCAGCATGGGCATGCGCCGAGCATGATGCGTCGGCGCGGCGCCGGTCGCAAAGGCGGGGGAACGAAAATGAAGAAACCGCCTTTCGCCGGTCTTCTCGCCCCAACCCGGTGAGTCAGCTCAATGTATGACGTGGGCAGATCCTTCGATCAACGCCGCACACACACTGCGACCGCAGCAGCCTCAGCTACGCACCTGCAACGCCACATACTCCGCCAGACCCCGGCAGGCCAGCATCAGTCCTTCGCGCGTGCCGTCGCCGATGTCGTCTTTCTCTTCCCCGTCCACGCGCACGCGCTCGGCGGCGTGGTACAGCTCCAGCAGTGACACCAGGCCCACTGCGGCGCGATCCCGGCGCGCGGCGGCCACGGCCTGGCCGGGTGTGCTGGCGGGCCCCGGCCACGGCTGTCCATCGGCGGCGTCACCGGCCTGGATGCGCTGCAGGCAGCCGGGCAGGTTGATCGGCGCGGGCGCCTCGTTCGCGGCGGCGAAAGCGGCTTCCAACGGCTGGGCCAGTTCAGGTGGCAGGCGCAGAGCCGCCTCGCCGAGGGTGGCGGTCAGGTACGGGTGAGGGGTTCTGGACATGCGGGCATCCTCGTCAGGAACAGAGGTGCCGCCACGGTAGGGTGGCGGGCGATGCGTGGCTTCCAAGACCGGGAATCGATGAGCCGGCGGGCACGGGGCCCCCACGCACCGCCCGCCATCGATCGGCGAACGGATTGCCAGCCGGCGCCGCTTGGGAAGACGGCGCCGGCTGGCAAGCGTATACAGCATCGATTACGCGGGCTTGGAAGACCCGGCCACCTTTGCAGGTGGCGATTCATCATGCGCACGTGAAATCACCGCCTGCCAGTCGTTTGTTTCGATGGCATCGGGAGATCTGAAAGGAAAAATGAATTATCGCGTTTGGCCCGTTTCGGGCATCGCAATGCCAGAAGCGACAGATTGCGCAGTGGCGCCATCAGCGAGAAATCTGCCCGAACCATCGCTGCCGCATGCCCTGAGCTGGCCCACGAAGTAAAGGTGACTTAACAGCCCGGGCAAGGCTCCACATCTACCATAGCAAACACAAACGCCCGAATGCGCTGCCGGCTTTTTGATTCACAGACCATTTGCAGACCCCCGACACATACTGGGGACACATGCCCTTCGGGACCCACCCATGCGTCGCCACGCCCTGCCGCTCACCGTCGCACTGTTGGTCACAACCTTCGCAGCCCCGGCCATGGCCGCCGTGCCGTTCTTCAACGCCAGCTGCCCGGGCGGCATCGATGTTCACGCAGACGATGGCGGGCCGGTCTACGTGCAGGGCCGCGAGACGGCGCTGAAGCGCTTCAACGACCGCTATTTCGAAGCACGCGATGCCAACAGCGGCATCACCCTGTCGATCAGCCGCAACGATGACGGCGCGCCGCAAGTCAGCTACACCGGCCGTGGCGGCGCCAATGGCATCTGCCAAGTCAGCGCCAGCGGCACGCCTGCGCCCGCCGCAAACGGCGAACGCTCTCGCGACGGTGCCGCCGGGGATGCCGCGCTACCGCGCGAAGTCACCTGCGAATCCACCGGCCAGCAGCAGGTGTCGTGCGATCTGAATACCCGCGGCAATGTGGAAATCGTGCGCCAGCTCAGCCGCACCCGCTGCGAGGAAGGCAGGAACTGGGGCCTGTCGCGGCACTCGGTGTGGGTCAATGGCGGCTGCCGCGCGGTGTTCCGCAATGTGTCTTCGGTGACCACCCCGGCGCCGGCAGGCGATACCGCGTTGGGCGCCTGCAACATGCGCAAGGGCGCTCAGGGCGCGCTGGTCACCCAGATGCCGGTGGGCAGCGATTACCAGGAACTGATCATCGATTATCCCGACGGCCGTTTCCTGTGCATGATGCGCAACAACGGTCAGGTGCAGAGCCTGACGCCGGTTCGCCGCCGCGGCGGTTGAGGCGCGGCGGCGGCGTGTCTAAGGGGGCAGCGCGGTGCGCGTTGCCCCCGTTCCGCTACTGCTGGTTCACCGGGTCATTTCCCTTCTTGTAGGTGTAGCCGGTGACGTCCCAGCCGCCGCCATGGCCGGAAGAGGGTTCCACCCAGGTGAATTCCCACGTCTGGATGGAACCGTCGGGAAGCAGGTTTTCCACCCGGTAGATCTCACCGGGAATGCCCTGGTCTGGCAGTTTTCCAGGTATCGATTCATCCGAGCGTGCAGACGCGCGGCCTACGGAGACTGCCTGTCGTTCCACCTGTACGTTGCCGTAGCCCTGGGGAGCGAACGACGGCTTTACCCGCTGCGCCACCCAGTCGAGTACCTGGCGTGCGCCTGCCGTCTGCATGGGATACGCGTCGGTGGTCACCGTATGCGTGATGCGTTGCGAGGGTGCACTGGCAGCGGCGGGAAACAGTCCGCCCAGGGCAATTGCCAGTACCGCAAGTCCATTGAGTGCATGTTTCATGCGCGTGGTGCTCCATGATTGAGGAAGTGAGGCGGCACCTTCAGGGTGCCTGCGCAGCGTGGACACAACAACAGCCTTGCGTAAGAGGCGAAACCGACCGGGATGTGAGGTGGATCGCGGAAGGTCCAATTCCTGACGACCCAGCGCTGGAATGCCTGACCGGATACGGCTGGCAGGCCGCGGCGATCTGACCCATGCCCTGCTGCACCGCCGCGAGTGGTGTCACACAGCTCTGGCTAGACTGTGCTTCTTTTTCCGCACCGCAGGAGGCACCCATGGCCCATCCCATTTCCGTATCCCTGATTGGCGTTCCCACCGATGTCGGTGCGGGCCATCGCGGCGCACGGCTGGGGCCGGAGGCGCTGCGCGTGGCGGGCCTGCCGGAGGCGCTGGAAGCGCGCGGCGTGGACGTGCGCGACGTGGGCAACCTGGATGGCCCGCGCAACCCGTGGACCGCGCCGGTGGAGGGCTACCGCCACCTGGATGAGGTGGTGGCCTGGAACCGCGCACTGATGGAAGCCAGCTACGCCGAGCTGCAGGCCGGGCGCATGCCGATCATGCTCGGTGGCGACCATTGCCTGGGCATCGGTTCGATCACCGCCGTCGCGCGCTGGTGCCGCGAGCAGGGGAAGAATCTGCGCGTGCTGTGGCTGGATGCGCATTCGGACTTCAACACCAGCGATGTCACGCCGTCGGGCAACATCCACGGCATGCCGGTGGCCTGCCTGTGCGGCCTCGGCCCGGACGCGCTGACCCGTCTGGGCGGCAGCGCACCGGCGATCACCCCGGCGCAGATGCACCAGATCGGCATCCGCTCGGTGGACCCGGAAGAGAAGCGCCTGATCAAGACCCACAAGGTGGATGTCTATGACATGCGCTACATCGACGAGAACGGCATGAAGCGTGCCGTGGAAGCGGCGCTGGCCGGCATTGATGAGAACACCCACCTGCACGTCAGCTTCGATGTGGATTTCCTCGACCCCAGCATCGCGCCGGGCGTCGGCACCACGGTGCCGGGTGGGGTGAACTATCGGGAGGCGCAGCTGGTGATGGAAATGATCGCCGATACCGGGCGCATGGGATCGCTGGACATCGTCGAGCTCAACCCCTTGCTGGACAAGCAGAATGCCACCGCCGAACTGGCCGTGGACCTGGTGGAAAGCCTGTTCGGCAAGTCCACCCTGATGCGCGACTGACCGCCCCCTGCTGAACGGATCGCCGAACCGTTCACGCCCGCTCCACGCCCCTGCCGCCAGATTGCACTTCACGCGGCGGCAGTGGGCATTGGTGCCCTCCCGCCGAGCGAAAGAATCCCATCCGCGAATGAAGCGGTATAGCGGCGAACCCAAGGAGAAGCCTATGAAGCGCGTAGTTGCCCTGATGCTGTTGTCGATGTTCTCGGTGGCCCTGCTGGCCGGTTGCAACACCGTGGCCGGTGCCGGCAAGGACGTGCAGAAGGCCGGTGAAAAGGTTGAGGATGCCGCCAAGGGCCGTTGAGCCTGAATTGGAACGGAAAGCAAAAAGGCCGGGGGATCTCCCCGGCCTTTTTGCTTGCGCGTTTCCCTGCAGCGTACGTGTCGAAGCGTAGTGAACCATTCAAGCAGGTGAGCGTGTATTTCATTGGCGGTTGACCGGCATTCAACAGCTGCTGCGCGAAGCTGGAGCCACGGTAAGAACGCCGTTGCAATCAAGGACTCCCAGCAATGAACAAAGACATCATTTCCGGCAAGTGGTCGCAGCTTAAGGGCAAGGCGCAGGCCAAGTGGGGCGATCTGACCAACGACGATTTCGATGTGGCCGAAGGCAATGCCGAGTATCTGGCCGGCCGCCTGCAGGAACGTTATGGCTGGGCCAAGGACCGCGCGGAGAAGGAAGTGCGTGAGTTCCAGGACGCGGTGAGCAAGGACTACCCGGACTACAAGTAAGCGCTTCGGTTTCCCCACATCACGACGCCCGCACCGTGAGGTTGCGGGCGTCGTGCTGTCTGCGCGGGACGATCAGCGGGCCGGAGGGTCCGGCACGTAGCGGTTGGGGAACGCCTGCGGTTCGCGCGGCAGGCGCGAGGGCGCATCGACCAGGATGCCGCGCGCACGCAGGTTGCGGGCACTGTCGTAGCGCAGCTGCAATACCTGTGCAGGGCTGCGGCTGGCACGTTCGAAGTCGGTGTCGCGTACCGAGGATTGCTCGCGTGCGCCATGGCCGGTACCCAGCGCCGGGGCCTGCGACTTGCTGGCGTAACCCTCGATGCGGCTGGCACTGGCGTCGGCCGCCGCTTCGGCCTGTGCGGCTGGAGCCGGCGGCGGCAGGCCACGGCGCAGGATCGGCTCGGGGCGCCAGCGGCGCGCTTCCTCGAACACCGCCACGCCGACCACGCCGACGTTGTCCGGGCGACCGGTGCGGCTGGCATAGCTGCCGCTGGGGCTGCTGAACACGAACTGCGCCACTTCATCCTGGCTCTTGCGCCAGCCGGTGATGTCGGCGCGCTGGCCGGGGTTGAGCACGTAGCCGGTCTGCGACGGATCGGCATCCTCGCCGGAGATGGCGTTGACGCCGTCTACCGACAGCACCACCAGCACCCGGCGCGGGCTGTCGTTGTACAGGCGCACGGCGTAGCGGTGGCCGCGCTCGCCGGCCACCCAGCGCTGGCCCTCGGCGGGGTAGCTGCGCAATTCGGTGCCGCGGTCGCGGTCGACCAGAGACATGCGCACGGGGCCGCCCTCGTAGGCCGGCGGCGGCATCGGGGCGGGGCGGAAGCCGGCCAGGGGCAGGATCAACAGCAGGGGCAGCAGGCGTTTCATCGGGCGTCTCCAGCGGGGTTGCGTGAATGAACGCGCCGCAGGCCCTGACGGGGTTGGTGGCGTGCAAGGTAAACTGGCCCCGTTCATCGAAGGTTACCCCACGCAGTCATGACGACCCGAGTCCTTACCGGCATCACCCCCTCCGGCACGCCCCACCTGGGCAACTACGTTGGCGCCATCCGTCCGGCCATCGCGGCCAGCCGCGCGCCGGGGATCGAGAGCTTCTTCTTTCTGGCCGACCTGCACAGCCTGATCAAGTCCCAGGACCCGCAGCGCACCCAGCGCGCGACCCTGGAGATCGCGGCCAGCTGGCTGGCCTGTGGCCTGGACCCGGAACACGTGTGGTTCTACCGGCAGAGCGACATCCGCGAGACCACCGAGCTGATGTGGTTCCTGACCGCCATCGCCAGCAAGGGCATCCTCAACCGCGCGCACGCCTACAAGGCGGCGGTGGACAAGAACCGCGAGGAAGGCGTGGACGAGGACGCAGGCGTCAGTGCCGGCCTGTTCATGTACCCGGTGCTGATGGCCGCCGATATCCTCATCTTCAAGGCCAACCAGGTACCGGTGGGCCGTGACCAGATCCAGCACATCGAGATGGCGCGCGACTTCGCCCAGCGCTTCAACCACGTGTACGGCAAGGAGTACTTCCCGCTGCCGGACGTGGTGATCGATGAGCAGGTGGCAACGCTGGCGGGCCTGGATGGCCGCAAGATGAGCAAGAGCTACCACAACACCATTCCGCTGTTCGTGCCGCGCGAGGAGCTGAAGAAGCTGGTGTTCTCGATCCTGACCGACTCGCGCGCACCGGGCGAGCCGAAGGACACCGAGGGCTCGGCGCTGTTCCAGATGTACCAGGCGTTCGCCACGCCGGAACAGACCGCGGAATTCGCCAGGGCCTTCGCCGCCGGCATCAGTTGGGGCGACGCCAAGCAGCAGCTGTTCGAGCGTATCGACAGCGAGCTGTCGCCGCTGCGCGAGCGCTACAACGCGCTGATGGCCGAGCCGGAGAAGATCGAAGCGCTGCTCAAGCGCCGTGGCCAGCAGCTGCGCGAGCAGCTGGCGGCACCGCTGCTGGACGAGCTGCGCCATGCGGTGGGCCTGCGTGACCTGTCCAGTGCCGGTGACATCGCCAGCGAAGATGCCGGCGTGGCCCGCGTGGCGCCGCCGCAGTTCAAGCAGTACCGCGAAAAGGACGGCCGCTTCTACTTCAAGCTGACCGCCGGTGACGGCACGCTGCTGATCCAGAGCGAAGGCTTCGATTCGCCACGCGATGCCGGCCAGTTGATTGCGGTGATCAAGCAGGCCGAGCAGGGCGACCAGTTGCAGAGCGAGCTGTTCAAGCTGGAAACCGAGGTGGACGCCGTGCTGGCCGCCCTGGCTGCGTTGCGCGAAGCGGCCTGATCGCCGGGCCTGCCTGCCCTTTGTAGAGTCGAGCCATGCTCGACCCGGCTCCGCCTCTGTAGAGCCGAGTCCACGCTCGGCTGCTTTGCTAACCAGCCGAGCATGGGCTCGGCTCTACAGGGAAGACCCCCGCCAGCACGACCGTGGCACAGCACCCATGGCATGATGTCCGCGCGCCTCTGGCGCGATGACATGGAGTCTGCGATGGCCTGGTTGTCGCTGCTGCTGTTCCTGCCCTGGTTCCTGCTGCTGGGCAGCCTGTACTGGCTGTTTCCGCGCCAGCCGCGCAGCGCGCGGCGGCGCCTGTTCGATGGCACCACCCTGGTCGTGGCGTTCGCGCTGAGCATCGTGTCGATGCTGTGGGGCTACCGCATTGGCGTGGTGCAGCCCGGCGCCGGCCCGATCTGGCCGCAGGTGCTGGCGGTGCTGTATGCCTATGGCGCGTTCCTGGCGGTGCTGGTGCTGGCGTTGCTGCTGCGGCCGCGGTTCGGATTGCGTTCTGGCTGATCGGTAGTGCCGGCCGCTGGCCGGCGGCACATGCATTCTCCCGGCCATCCCGAGGTTGCCGGCCAGCGGCCGGCACTACCCGACCAAAGCCGCATCGAACCCGGACCGCCTGCGCGCCTACCATGGGCGTCTGTTTCCGAGACTGCCAGGTGCGTGCCGATGACCGCCGATCCCAGCATCCACACCATCGATACCGGCTTCCAGCGCCCGGACTTCGACGCGGCCTACCTGATCGTTGAAAACGGCCGCGCGGCCTTCGTCGACTGCGGCACCGGCCTGTCTGTGCCGGCGATGCTGCAGGCGCTGGTGGACGCTGGCCTGGGCGTGGATGCCGTGGACTGGCTGCTGCTCACGCACGTGCACCTGGACCACGCCGGCGGCGCCGGACTGCTGATGCAGCAGCTGCCCAACGCAAAGGCGGTGCTGCATCCGCGCGGTGCGCCGCACATGATCGACCCGACCCGGCTGATTGCGGGTGCGACGGCGGTGTACGGCGCCGAGGAGATCGCGCGCAGCTACGGCCGCATCGAGCCGATTCCCGAACACCGCGTGGTGGTGGCCGAAGACGGCCACCGCATCGATCTCGCTGGCCGCGAGCTGGTGCTGCTGCACACGCCGGGCCACGCACTGCACCATTATTGCGTGTGGGATGCGCGCAGCCGCAGCTGGTTCACTGGCGATACGTTCGGCATCTCCTACCGCGAGCTGGACAGCGCGCAGGGCGCTTTCATCTTCCCGACTTCCTCGCCGGTGCAGTTCGACCCGGAGGCGATGAAGGCCTCGATCCGACGCATGCTGGGCTACGGCCCGCAGGCGATGTACCTGACCCACTATGGGCGCGTGCAGCAGGTGCAGAAACTGGCCAACGACCTGTTCGAACAGATCGATGCGATGGCCGCGATCGGCCGCCAGTGCGATGGCCGGCCGGACCGCCACCGCTGCCTGCTGGCCGCACTGCAGGCGCTGTACCTGGAACGGGCGCAGCAGCATGGTTGTGCGCTGGACGATGCGGCGGTGATTGCCGTGCTGGCGATGGACATCGAACTCAACGCACAGGGCCTGGCCTGCTGGCTGGATCGCATCAGCAGGTAGATCAACGCGATGCGTGGATGACACAGGCCCAAGCCGCGCCGTGGTGTCACGACCACGTTACACTCTGGTGACTTCCAAGCTAGCCGTGGTACTGCCGTGAATCCGATGCGCGTGTTGCTGCTGTCGTCCTGCCTGTTCGTCGGGGGCCTGGCCCATGCGGCCAACGACCTGCCGGGTGGCGGCATCGATCCGCAGGCACTGTCGCGGCATGTGCGTGTGCTGGCGTCGGATGAGTTCGAGGGCCGCGCACCGGCCACCGAGGGCGAAGAGCGCACGGTGCAGTACCTGATCGAGCAGTTCCGCAGCTATGGCCTGCAGCCGGGCGGCGTGGACGGCAGCTGGGTGCAGCCGGTGCCGCTGGTGCGCGCGCAGCTGGAGGGTGAGGCCAAGGCCAGCCTGTCGCTGAAGCAGGGCAAGCGTGCGCTGGCCAATGGCGTGGACGTGACCCTGCAGAGCCTGCAGCCGCGCAAGCGCGTGCAGATCAAGGATGCACCGTTGGTGTTCGTCGGCTACGGCATCGACGCACCGGAACGCCACTGGAACGACTACAAGGACGTGGACCTGCACGGCAAGATCGCCGTGGTGCTGATCAACGACGCCGACTTCGAGGCCGACGCGCCGGGCGCGTTCGATGGCAAGGCGGTGACCTACTACGGCCGGTGGACCTACAAGTTCGAGGAAGCCGCACGCCGGGGTGCCGAAGGCGTGCTGATCGTGCACGAGACCGCGCCGGCCGCGTATGGCTGGGCCACGGTAAAGAGCTCGGGCACTTCGCCGCTGTTCGACATCGAGCGCGGCCACGCCGAAGCGATGGCGCAGCACACCCCGCTGCGCGGCTGGATGCAGCGCGAGCTGGCCGAGGCGATCTTCGCCGACGCCGGCCTCGACTTCGATGCGGAGAAGCGCAAGGCGATGCGTGCCGACTTCCGCCCGGTGGCACTGGACAACGCGAAATTGAGCGTGGATTTCGCGCTCAAGCGCGAGCAGGTGGTGACCCGCAACGTGGTCGCCAAGCTGCCCGGTGGTGAACATGCTGACGAGGCCGTGATCTTCTCCGCGCACTGGGATGCGTTCGGCATCGGTCAGCCCGACGCCAAGGGGGACCGCATCCGCCGCGGTGCGATCGACAACGCCACCGGCGTGGCCACGGTGCTGGAGCTGGGTCGGGTGTTCGCTGCCGGCCCGCAGCCACAGCGCACGCTGTACTTCGTGGCGCTGACCGCTGAAGAGAAGGGCCTGCTGGGGGCCAGCTACTATGCTGCGCACCCGCTGGCGCCGCTGGACAAGACCGCTGCGGTGCTGAACATCGAGATGTTCAGCCCGGATGGCCCGACCCGCGACATTGCCTCGTGGGGCAAGGGCCGGGTGTCGTTGGAAGGCGATCTGGAGCGCGTGGCCAAGGCCCGTGGCCGCAGCTACAGTCCGGACCCGAACCTGGAAGCCGGCTTCTTCTACCGTGCCGATCACTTTGCCTTCGCCCGCCTGGGCGTGCCGGCGATCACCATCGGCCCGGGCCTGGACAAGCTGGACGGTGGCGTTGAAGGCGGCCGCGCGCTGCGCGAAAAGTACTTCGCCGACTGCTACCACCAGGCCTGTGATGCCTGGACGCCGAGCTGGGACCCGAGCGGCCACGCTGCCGACACGCTGCTGGTCTACGACCTGGGTGCCGAGCTGGCCAACAGCCGCCGCTGGCCGACGTGGGAAAAGGAATCGGAGTTCCGCGGCGCGCGCGACAAGAGCGAAGCGGCCCGCCGCTGAGTAATGCCGGCCGCTGGCCGGCAACTCCCTGCTCTTTCCGGAGGTTCATGAGGTTGCCGGCCAGCGGCCGGCACTACCCGCGCCGTCGCAGCAGCTTCCACGCGCCCCAGCCGCCGGCGGCGAGCGCGGCCAGATAGCACGCCGCCATCGTGCGCAGGCCGACCAGCGGCCCCGCGTTGACGCCGCGATGCAGCCGCAGGTGCAGCGAGCTGTGGCCGCTGCCCAGGTCCATCGCCAGCTGCAGCGCCAGCGCGGCGCAGAACACCAGCAGGGCGATCCCGAAACCCGTGCGCGGCCACGTGGCCTGCGCGTTGGGGCGGCGCAGCACCCAGGCCAATGCCGTGGCTGCGGCCAGCGTCACCGCGATCCACATCAGCGTGGTGGCGGGAGACGTAGCGGCCACCGGCATTGCGCCAGTGGCCGCGATCAGGGCAACGCGCTTACTTGCGGGTGCCGTCGAGCCAGTTCGGGCCCTTGTTGGTAAGGAAGAACACATAGACCACCAACGATACCGCGATCGTGGCGGTCACGTAGATGGCGAACCAATCGACGTGGCCGGTCTTCAGCGCGCCCTGGTACAGCAGCGGGGCGGTGCCGCCGAACAGCGAGTTGGCCAGCGCATAGCCCAGGCCCACGCCCAGTGCACGCACGTGGGTGGGGAACAGCTCGGCCTTCACCACCGCGTTGATCGAGGTGTAGCCGGTGAGGATGACGAACGCCAGCGCCAGGGTCAGGAAGGCCAGGGTGGCGTCATGCTGGTGCGGCAGCTGGGTGATCAGGTACCAGCTGTACAGCACGCCGCCGACGCCGAAGAACACCAGCAGGGTCTTGCGGCCGATGATGTCCGACAGCCAGCCGCCGACCGGTTGCAGCACCATCAGGAAGGCCAGCACGCCCAGGTTGATCAGGGTGCCGGTCATCGGGTCGTTGCCGGCGAAGGCGCTCTGGATCATCTTCGGGCCGTTCACCGAGTAGGTGTAGAAGGCCACGGTGCCGCCAGCGGTGATCAGGAAGCACAGCAGCAGCGGCCGCCACTGGTGCACGAACAACTCGTACATCGAACCGGACTTCTTTGCCTTGCCCTCGCGCGCGGCCTCGATCGACGACTCCGACAGCGATTCGTCCATGCCCCGGCGCAGCCAGAACACCACCACCGCAGCGATGCCACCGATACCGAAGGCGATGCGCCAGCCCCACTCGGAGATCTCCGGCTTGCCCCAGAAGGTCAGCATCAGCAGCAGGGTCAGCTGGGCCAGCACGTGGCCGCCGACCAGGGTGACGTAGTGGAACGAGGACAGGAAGCCGCGACGGCCCGGAATGGCGGCCTCGGACATGTAAGTGGCGCTGGCACCATACTCGCCGCCAGTGGCGAAGCCCTGCAGCAGGCGTGCGAACAACAGGATCACGGCGGCCCAGATGCCGATGCTGGCGGCGGTGGGGGTGATGGCGATGAGGAACGAGCACAGCGCCATCAACGTGACCGAGACGGTCAGCGCCAGGCGGCGGCCGTGGCGGTCGGCGAAGCGGCCGAAGAACCAGGCGCCGATCGGGCGCATCAGGAAGGTCGCCGCGAAGATCGCCCACACGTACAGGGTGGAGTTCTTGTCGTCCGGCGAGAAGAACTGCGATTCGAAGTACACGGCAAACACCGAGTACACGTAGACGTCATACCACTCCACAAGGTTGCCGGCGGAGCCTTTGAGGGTGTTGGAGATCGACCGCCGCAAAGCGGCACGGTCGTTCGCGGGGACAACAGGTTGGGACGTGGTGCTCATCTGGGTGGAAATCCTCGATGCGGCGCGTCCGTGCGCAGGGAAAACGGCGTCCGGCCTTGGGGCGGCGCGGCCGGGCAGCCCTCTTGGTACTGCATCGGCCGTCAACACGGGGTAGCAGACCAGAGCAGGGTGCATGGATGGATGACAGCGTGCCACCGTATGGGGTCCCGGACCATACTCAAAACGTCCTAGAATCCGCCTTCCCCCGGCTCCCTGGTGTGTCATGTCGGCTCCCCCCTCTTCGTCTGCGGCTGCCCCCCGGGGTGGCCTTGTCGCGCTGGCACTGCTGCTGGTCTACGTGGTCTGGGGCTCGACCTATCTGGGCATCGCCAAGGCCCTGCACGGCGGCGCACTGCCGCTGACGATGGTCTCCGGCAGCCGCTTCATCATTGCCGGCGGCCTGATGTTCCTGGCCTTGCGCCTGTTCTGGAAGCTGCCGAACCCGACGCTGCGGCAGTGGCGCAACCTGGTCATCATGGGCGTGACCATGCTGGTGCTGGGCAACGGCATGGTGGTGCTGGCCGAGCGCGAGGTGTCCTCGGGCCTGGCCGCCACGGCGGTGGCCTCGGTGCCGCTGTGGATGGCGCTGTTCTCGGCGCTGCGCGGGCAACATGCCAGCCGTGGTGAGTGGCTGGGCATCGCCATCGGCTTCCTCGGCGTGGTCTGGCTCAACGCCGGCAGCAGCCTGACCGGCTCGCCGACCGGGCTGGTGCTGCTGCTGATCGCGCCGATCGGCTGGGCGTTCGGTTCTGTGTGGGCACGCGGCCTGGACCTGCCGGGTCCGTTCATGACCGCGGCCGGGCAGATGATCTGCGGCGGCGTGCTGCTGGTGCTGATCGGCCTGGCGGTGGGCGAGCGCCCGACCACGCTGCCCGATACCGGTGGCCTGGTGGCGATGGCCTATCTGTGCGTGTTCGGCTCCATCGTCGCGTTCACTGCCTACGTGTGGCTGCTGCAGAACGTGCGCCCGGCACTCGCGGGCAGCTACGCGTATGTCAATCCGGTGATCGCGGTGCTGCTGGGCGCGCTGCTCAACGGTGAGCGCTTCGGTTGGCGCGACCTGCTGGCGATGGCGGTGATTCTTCTGGGTGTGGTGGTGCTGACAATGGCAAGGACGAGAAAGAAGTGAGCATGGACGAGAAAGAACAACGCCGGGGCCTGCTGGTCACTGCATCCACCTTCGTGATCTGGGGCCTGGTGCCGGTCTATTGGCACCTGCTCAACGAGGTGCCCTCGTTCCAGATCATCGCCCACCGCATCATCTGGAGCACGGTGCTGGTGCTGGGTTGGCTGTTGATCAGTGCGCGCCTGGGCTGGTGGCGGAAGATCGCCGCGCAGCCGCGCGCGCTGCCGATCCTGCTGGTGTCGAGCCTGACCATCGCGTTCAACTGGGGCCTGTACATCTGGGCGGTCAACGCCGGTCATGTCATCGAGACCAGCCTGGGCTACTTCATCAACCCGCTGGTGAACGTGCTGCTGGGCGTGCTGGTGCTGAAGGAACGGCTGCGCCGGCTGCAGTGGGTAGCGGTGGCAATGGCGGCGGTGGGCGTGGCCTGGCTGACCATCGATGCAGGTACGCCACCGTGGATCGCGCTGGGCCTGGCCTGTTCGTTCGGCTTGTATGGCCTGCTGCGCAAGCTGGTCTCGGTCGACCCGGTGGCCGGCCTCGGCGTGGAGAGCATGTACCTGTTCCTGCCGGCGCTGGCGTTTGCGATCTGGGCCGAGAACGGCCACGGCGGTGCGTTCTTCCATGGTTGGGGCTGGCGCAACGACCTGCTGCTGATCTTCGGCGGCGCGGTCACCGCAGTACCGCTGATCGGCTTCGCCTACGGCGTGAAGCGCATTCCGCTGTCGCTGGTCGGCATCCTGCAGTACATCGCGCCGAGCCTGCAGCTGCTGCTGGGTGTGTTCTTCTTCCATGAGGCATTCGACACTGCCAAGGCGATCGGGTTTGCAGCGATCTGGGCTGGCCTGGTGCTGTTCGTCGGCGACAACATCCGCACGATGCGCGCCAAGCGCTAGCGCCGGCGGGGATCCGACCCTGCTTCCACGCAAAAAAGAACGGCGCCCCGAGGGGCGCCGTTCTGCTTCCATCCACGGCCAGGAGAGAGGGATGGCCGTGGCGGGAACGCGGTTGCAGGCTTAGAAGCGCTGCTGGTACTTCATGTACATGAAGCGGCCGATGTCGAAGCCACCGTAGTAGGTGAAGCTGCTGTTCGGCTGGCTGTACATGATCGGGCCCTGGTGGTTGAACACGTTGTTCACGCCCAGCGACACGGTGCCATCCCACGGCAGGCTGTAGCGCACCTGCAGGTCGTGGAAGGTGTTGGAGCCCACCTTGTTGGTCGGCGAGGCGCTGGTGTACGACGAGTTGAAGCCCGGCATGTTGCACTCGTCCATGTACGAGCACTTCTCCTTCATGCTGGAGTAGTAGCGCGCGGTCCAGCCGATGCCGAGGTCGCCATACTGCCAATCCAGGTTGAAGGTGGAGCGCACGCGGAAGTCGCCCGCCCAACCGGTACGCTGTTCCACCGGGGTGGTGGCGGCGCTGTCGTTGCGCTGCTCCAGATAATCGGTGTAGGTGGTGTTCCAGTTGACGGCGAACTTGCCGAACGCGGTTTCCGGCAGGCGGTAACGCACGTTGATGTCATAGCCGGCAGTTTCGCGGTAGCCCGCGTTGACCAGCGAGCGGTCCAGCGAGTTGACCTGGCCGTTGCTGCCACGGGTGAAGCGGCCACAGGCAGCATCCGAACCCTGCACGTAGCACTGTTCCAGGATGTTGGTGGCCGACTCACCGACGATGGCGTTGTCGATGCGGATCTTCCACCAGTCCAGGCTGACGTCCAGGCCCTGCACGAAGTCCGGGCTGTAGACCAGGCCCACGGTCCAGGTCTTGGCGGTTTCCGGCTTCAGGTCCGGGTTGGAACCCGAGCTGAAATCGGTGGTGGCCTGCTGGCCGGGCTTGGTGGCCACGCTGCCATCGCTGTTGAGCTGGCGGAAGTTGGCCGGCACCTTCAGCGCCTGGCAACGGGCAGCGACGGCCGGGCTGCTGGCGGCGGTGCCGAAGGAGGTATCGCACGGGTCGGTGAACGAGTCGCGACTGCTGACGGTGCCGCCATACAGGTCATCCACGGTCGGCGCACGGAAGCCGGTGCCGTAGGTGGCGCGCACCAGCAGGCTGTCGATCGGCTTCCACTTCAGGCCGAACTTGCTGTTGGTGGTGGAACCGAAGTTGTTGTAGTCCGAGTAGCGACCGGCCACGTCCAGCGACAGTTCGCGGGCGAACGGCAGGTCGGCCAGCAACGGCACCTGCAGTTCCAGGTAGGCCTCGTTGAGCGAGTAGTTGCCGCGGGTCGGCTGGCCGCTGGTGCCGGCGATCTCGCCCTTCTGCACCTTCATGTCCGGCGTGTAGCTGGCCTCCTCGCTGCGGTGCTCGAAGCCCATCGCGGCCAGGATGTCGCCGGCCGGCAGGGTGAACAGCGAACCGGAGATGTTGCCGCTGACGACCTTGGTGGTGCTCTGCATCTTGTCGACGAAGCGGGTGAACAGGTAGTCCTGCACATCCTGGTTGCTCAGCGAGCCCGGGCCGGTGTAACCCATCGGGGCAGCCGGGTTCCACGGCACGCAGCCGGCGATCACCGCGCCCGGCGCACCGCAACGGGCCACGTTGCCGTCCATGAAGGACGGGCCGACGGCCAGGTTGACGTGCGGCTGGTACATGCTGCCGGTACCGATGCGCTCGCCTTCGTTGCGGTTGTACATGTAGTTGATGTTCCAGTCCCAGTACCGCGAACCGGTTTCGAAGCTGCCTTCCAGGCCGATGCTGGCGCGCTTGGTTTCCAGGTTGTTCTCGGTGCCGCGCGGCAGTTCCTCGGTGCGGTGCGCGAACAGCGCATCCTGGCCCCACAGGTTGAACGCGCTGTCCTTGGACAGGGCGGCACGGCTGCCATTGCGGGCCTGCGCGGCGCTGACCGAGTACGGGTAGCCGGCCAGGTGCTTGGTCGACTCGCGCTTGCTGTACAGCGCGTCGGCGACGATGCGCAGGTTGTCGGTGATCGAGAAGCCACCGTTGGCGAACACCGAGGTGCGCTCCAGGCCGGTCAGCAGGCTCATGTTCGACTTGGTGTTGGCACCATCGGCCGGGTTCGGCGCATGGAAGTTGCCGGCCTTGCTTGGGTCGCCGCCCGGACCCACGGTCAGGTTCTTGCCGCCGACGGTGACGTAGCCCCACGGCGTGTTGCCGTTGAGGCCATCGTTCGGGTGGCGCGGGCCGTTGGTGTAACGGCTGAACTCGCGGTCCTTGCCCAGCACCTCGTCTTCCTTGGTGCGCTCGGCGCCCACGCTGAACCAGCCGCGCTCGAAGGTCTTGCCGAAGGTTGCACTGTATGCGCGCTTCTGGCCGTCACCCTGGCCGTACTGGCCGACATAGACGCTGGCCTCGCCACCATCGAAATTCTTGCGGGTGATGATGTTGACCACACCGGCGATGGCATCGGAGCCGTACAGCGCGGAGGCG
The DNA here is from genome assembly GCF_052149045.1 of Stenotrophomonas maltophilia group sp. RY12688. Classification (NCBI taxonomy): domain Bacteria; kingdom Pseudomonadati; phylum Pseudomonadota; class Gammaproteobacteria; order Lysobacterales; family Lysobacteraceae; genus Stenotrophomonas; species Stenotrophomonas maltophilia group sp. RY12688. Next base: position 268,160 of record NZ_CP197389.1, read on the forward strand.
CCGTCGGTCAGCACTTCCACGCGCTCGACGATGGACGACGGGATCGAGGCCAGGTCGGAGTAGCCGCCGGCGCTGACGCCCATGCGGCGGCCGTCGATCAGCACCAGGCTGCGTTCGGGGCCAAGGTTGCGCAGGCTGACGTACATGCCGCCGAAATCGCGCGAAGAAGTCAGCGACGAGGCGCGGCTCATGCTCGGCGCACCGGCGGCAGGAATGTCCTGCAGGATGTCGGCGACGTTGACGTAACCCTTCTTCTCGATCTCGGCGCGGTTGAGCGCGACCACCGGCTGTGCGGTTTCGACACTGGCCTGGCGGATGCGCGAGCCGGTGATTTCGATGCGGTCGAGGTTGGTCGGGGTATCGCCGGCGCTCTGTGCGAAGGCGGGGGTGGTGCAGCTGGCGGCCAGCGCGATGACGATCGCGTTGCGCAGCGGATTGGTTTTCAGGGACATCCGTGAAATCTCGTGTTTCAGTAAAAACATGCGCCCGTTCTATGGGCGCGTGGGGTGCTGCAAACCAACGTGGGGGGCGCGATTCTAGAATGTTTTCATTCGTAACTGTTTGTCTCGACGCCGCTGGAAGTGCGCGAAGATGAATCGCAACCAACAATCCACAGATGCACTGTGCGCAGCGTCACGCGCACTGCGTCTGCGATGAGTAGAGGCATCGATAGCGGCACAGAACCGCCACGCTTGAGCGGTTGTGACAACACGCCGCAGTGCGCACTTGTACGCAGGTGCCTATCCGTTGCGATGCATCCACCCGCATGAAATGCTCTTCGCGCTGTCATCGAAAACAAGAGGCGAAGGAATGATCCAGCTCGACGAAGCACGCCGTCGCGTGCAGGCTGCACTTGCCAGCGACGATGAGCCGGTTGCCATCACGCACGAGCATGAGATGGTCGAAGGCTGGCTGTTCTGCTTCCAGTCGCTGCGCTACCTGCAATCCGGCGAGATCTCGGACGCGCTGGCCGGCAATGGCCCGATCTTCGTCGACAGGCATACGGGTGAGCAGCACGCGCTGGGCACGGCGTACGCGCCGGAGGAGGCTGTTCGCCGGCATTTGGCCCTGCGGCACCCACCATCCGATGTTGCGGCGATGGATGCCTGAGTTCAGCAACGAAAAAGGGACGGAGCCTTCGCTCCGTCCCCCTGCGTGATGCGCAGTCCACCGCTGCATGATGCTCAGGTTTCGCGCAGCGCCGTAGTGATCGGCAAGCGCGCCGCGCGCAGCGCTGGGAACAGGCCGCCGACCAGGCCGATGCCCAGTGCCCATTTCAGGCCGGTCCACAGCAGTTCCGGTGATACGTGGAACTTGAACACCACCGCGCTGAAGTTGCTGCCGATGGTGGACACGCTGTAGCCATTGAACAGCAGCCATGCAACCGCACAGCCGAGCAGGCCACCGAGCAGCGCCAGCAGCATCGTTTCCAGCATCACGGCCGTCACCACCGGCAGGCCGCGGAAGCCGATCGCACGCATGGTGGCGATTTCGCGGGCGCGCGTGGCCACGGCCGCATACATGGTGTTGAGCGCGCCGAACACCGCACCGACCGCCATGATCGTGCCGATCACCTTGCCCAGAATGTCGATCAGCTTGGTCAGCCCGCCGCCCTGCTTGCTGTAGTAGACGCGGGTGGTTTCCACGTCCAGCTTCAGGCGTGGGTCGGCAGCGACGGCCGCCTTGAACTGATCGAAGCCGGCCTTGCCATCGGTACGCACGCTGATCGACTGCCAGGCGCTGCGCTGGTAGGTGGTGGCCAGCGTATCGGCGTCGGTCCACAGTTCCGAATCATGCGCATCGCCAGTGGCGAACACACCGACCACGGTCCAGGTCTGGTTGCCCAGCGTCAGCGTCCTGCCGACCTCCATGTCGCGGAACTGGCCCTTGGCGCCCTGGCCGACCACGATCTCGCGCAGCCCGGTGGCGAACTTGCGGCCCTCAACGATCTTGACCTTGTCATGCACCGCCCACGCCTGCGGGCCGACGCCGCGGAACTGCGCGTTGACGTCGGTGCCATCGGACTTGGACACCAGGTTGACCACCTGCGACAGCTCCGGTGACAACAACGGCCGGCCCTGCGCATCGCGGCTGATGCCGGGCAGGGTGGACAGCATGGGTACCTGTTCGCGGGTGATCACCGAGTTGGTCTCGGCCTGCGAGCCACCGCGCAGCACGATGGCAGTGGTGTCATCGCCGGTGTTGTTGAGCGTGGCCTGGAAGCCTTCGCCCATCGCCAGCATCGCCACCAGCACGCCGACCACGCCAGCGATGCCGACCACGATCACCGAGGACGCGCCCCAGCGCTGCGGCAGGCTGGCAACGCCGATGCGGGTGGCGGCCAACGCCAGCCGTCCACCGCGGGTCAGCAGCAACCACAGGGCCACCAGCACGGCCACGGCCAGCACGCCGATCCACGGCAGGCTGATCCACAGCACCAGGCCGACCGCCAGCAGCAGCACCGTCACGCCGTTGCCCAGCCACTTCTTGAGTTTGCTCTTGAACATGTCGGTGTTCTCCTCAGCGACCGGCCAGTGCGTCGACGATCTTCAGGCGCTTGGCACGCAGCGCTGGCAACAGGCCGACGATGATGCCGATCACCACGATCAGGCCCAGCCCCATCAGCCAGGTTGGCGTCGGCACGTGCGGCGGCAGCATGCCCATGCTCTTCGGGCCTATGGCCGGCAGGATCAGGGCGGCCAGGCCCATGCCGATCAGGCCGCCCAGGCCGATCAGCAGCACCGACTCCACCATCACCAGGGTCAGCACGGTGCTGTCCTTGAAGCCCAGCGTTTTCAGCGTGGCCAGCTCCGGCACGCGCTCGCGCACGGCCTGCGCCATGGTGTTGCCGGTCAACAGCAGCAGGGTGAAGAACACCGCGCCCATGATCGAGGTGACGATCATGCCGATATCCGCGAACTGCTTGACGAAGGCCTGCTGGAACGCCGATTCGGTCTGGGTCTTGGTCTCGTGGTCGGAGTTCGCCGAGATCGCATCGATCGCCTGTGCGACCCGCGAAGAGTGGTCCGGGTTGTCCAGCGTCACCGTGTACCAGCTCACCTGGTTCTTGATGTAGTCGTTGGATTCATCGAAGTACTTCCAGTTCATCATCAACTGGCGTTCTTCGTTGGCGGCCAGCGCACGGTCCTTGGAACGGTAGATGCCCTTGAGCACCAGCGGCCAGTCGTTGCTGCCGCCACGCGGGAAGATCGTCGCCTGCAGCGGGATGGTGTCGCCGATCTTCCAGCCGAACTGCTTGGCCAGGGTTTCGCCGACGATGGCGCCGGTGCGGGTCTGCTTCCAGTCCTCCAGTTGTGCCGGATCGATCTGCAGTTCGCGGTAGACATCGAAGTAGTTGGGTGACACCGAGAAGTTCGGGAAGAAGTTCTTCGGGTCCTGGTAGATGCCACCAAACCACATGCCATAAGCCACGTCACGGACGCCGGCCACCTGCCGAACCTGTGCTTCCAGCCGGATCGGCAGTGACTGGGTGATCGACAGCCGCGAGGCCACCACCAGGCGGTTGGCGCCTTCCACGCTGCCACCCGACGAGAACGCCACGCGCACCGAATCGAGCATGCCGAACAGCAGGAACGCGGCCACCACCGACAGCAGGGTCAGCAAGGTGCGCGTGCGGCTGCGGAACAGCTGCGCCCACACCAACGAGAAGTATTTCATCGCTGTGGCCTCCGTCAGTGGGCCAGCGGCGCGTCGGCCAGCTCGCCCTTGTCCAGGTGCACCGTGTGCGTGGCGTACTCGGCGGCCTTCGGGTCATGGGTGACCATGATGATGGTCTTGCCGTGCTCGCGGTTGAGCTGCTGCAGCAGGCCGAGGATCTCCTCGGCCGATTGGCGGTCGAGGTCGCCGGTTGGTTCGTCGCAGATCAGGAAGGTCGGGTCGGAGACGATCGCGCGGGCGATCGCCACGCGCTGCTGCTGGCCGCCGGACAGTTCATTCGGGCGGTGGCTGCGACGGTCGGCCAGGCCGACCAGGGTGAGCGCGATTTCGGCATTGCGGCGGCGCTGCGCCGCACTGAGGTGGGTCAGCAGCAGCGGCAGTTCCACGTTCTTCTGCGCGGTCAGCATCGGCATCAGGTTGTAGAACTGGAATACGAAGCCGACATGGTGGCTGCGCCACGTCGACAGCTGGCCGCCACTCATCTGGTCGATGCGCTCGCCCTCGATGCTGATCTCGCCGCCAGTGGGGCTGTCCAGGCCGCCGATCAGGTTGAGCAGGGTGGTCTTGCCCGAACCGGACGGGCCCATCAGCGCGACGAAGTCGCCGCTGGCGATGTCCAGGTCGATGCCGTGCAGCACCTGCACTTGCTCGGGGCCACGCTGGTAGGTCTTGGTGATGTTGCGCAGTGAAACCAGGGTCGACATGGGTGGTTCTCCACGGGAGGCGGGAAACGGGGAAGCGCACCTGCGGCGGCCGCAGGCGTGCGTCGAGCGATGCTGCCGGCCGCGCCCACGGGCGCCAGGCCGTTACTGCGCTTGTTTCTGTTGCACCTTGGCGCCATCGCGCAGGGTGTCCGGCGGGTTCACCACCACCGATTCACCTGCGCTCACGCCCTTGAGGATCTGGCGGTCCTTGCCCATCGCCTGGCCGGCCTCGACCGTGCGCTGCTGCACGCGGCTCTCGTCACCCAGCACGAAGGCCACCGAGGCACCGTCGCGCTGCACCACGGCGCCGCCGGGCACGCGCACGCCCTGCGGCTTGGCCGCGGCCTGCGGCTGCGCCTGTTCCAGGAAGCTGACGCGCACGCCCATCTCCGGCACGATGCGCGGGTCCTTCACCTTCAGCGCCACGCGCACCTTGACCGTGGCCTTGCCGCGGTCGGCGGTGGGGATGATGGCGATCACCTCGCCGGGAATCTTCCATTCCGGGTAGGCGTTGAGCGTGGCTTCTACCGGCATCTTCGGCTGCACGCGGCCGATGAAAGCCTCGCCGACCTCGACTTCGATCTCCAGCGAGTCCATGTCCACGATGGTGCCGATGCCGGTACGGGTGAACCCACCACCCGCCGACAGCGGCGAAACGATCTCGCCGGGCTGCGCCGCCTTGGCGGTGACCACGCCGGAGAACGGCGCGCGCACGATGTTGTTGTCCACGCCCAGATCGGCGATGGCCAGCTGGTCGCTGGCAACCTTGACGTTGCGCTGCGCGGTATCCAGCTGCGCACGCAGACTGTCGCGCTGGGCCACGGCCTGGTCGTACTGCGAGCGCGAGACCAGCTGCTGGCCAACCAGCGCCTGCAGGCGGCTGGCTTCGGCGGCGGTCTGCTTCTGCTGTGCCTCCAGGCCGGCCACCTGGCTGCGCGCAGCCTGCAGCTGCGAGGCATACAGGCTGCGCTGCGCGTCGGCATCGATCGGGTCGAGCGTGGCCATCACCTGGCCGGCTTCGACCCGCATGCCTTCCTCGATCATCACCTCGCGCACCTTGCCGGTGATCTTGGCCGACACCGTGGCCATGCGACGGGCAACCACGTAGCCACTGGCGTCGAGCACCGAACTGCTGGCGCTGCCCTGCTGGATGGCCACGGCCGGAGCGGTTTCCACCTCTACGGCCGGTGCGCGACTGAACAGGTAGGCCACGGCCGCGGCGACCAGCAGCACGACCACGATGATCGCGATCCACAACCAGCGGCGACCACCGCCATTGCCTCCGGAGGCCGGCGGCGGCGACTTGCGGTCGATACGGAGTTCCTTCAACAGCTCGGCAGAGGCGTTCATTCGTTCCATCACAGGCGTTCGGGCGGGTGTGGCCGGAAGCGCGGACGACGGCGGTTCCGGCGGTGGAGCGTGCGGCACAGCATGAAGGCAGGTACAGCGATGACGGCAGTGACAGCTGTCATCCGATGACACTGACGGCGGCAACTGCGAAATGTGACCACGGCGGCACAGGATGGCAACGTTCCCGCTACCGGTACCGCTCATGGATCCGATCGCCCCATTGCCGGCCCGCCGCAGCGGCACCACCAAGCGTACCGTGATCTGCGCTCGGTTGCGCCGGTGCCAACTGGCCGGCGGTGGCGCCTGCGCGCAGCCGGCCGAACTGGCATGATCGGCGGCGATCATCCCCGCCTGGAACCGCCTGTGCCGTCCACCTGGCTTGCCTCCCTGCTGCGCCCCGCGCCGGACTCGGCGGTGGCCGAGACGCTGCGCCGGGGAAAATCACCCTGGAGCGAGGCGATCCACCTGCTGTGGTCGGTGTGGATCTTCCTGACGCCCTTGCTCGGCCATGGCTTTACCCTGCGCTGGCTGCTGCTGACGCTGGCCAGCTATCCGGTGTTCCTGCTGCTGTACGCCAAGGTGATGGTGGCGCCGCGCCATCACGCCCCGCGCTATGCCCTGGGCCTGATCGCGATGTCGCTGGTGCTGCTGCCCTGGTACCCGTCCGGGCTGACCTACTTCGTGTTCGGCTGCGTGCTGCTGCGGGTGAGCGGTCGCGGCGGCTGGTGGCAGTATCTGCTGCAGCTCACTGGCCTGAACCTCCTGTTCTGCAGCCTCGCCCTGCTGTTCCAGTACCCGTGGCAGAGCCTGGTCTGGATCCCCGCCGTGTCCTATATCGTCGGCCTGGTCGTGAACGTGGAGGCACTCAACCAGCAGAAGGATGCGGCACTGCAGCTGTCGCAGGACGAGGTGCGGCGGCTCGCAGCCACCGCCGAGCGCGAACGCATCGGCCGCGACCTGCACGACCTGCTCGGCCACACCCTGTCGCTGATCACGTTGAAGCTGGAGCTGGCGCGCAAGCTGCACGACCGCGGCGACGCGCGCGCGCGGGTGGAGATCGGCGAGGCCGAGGCCATCGCCCGCGAAGCGCTGGCACAGGTCCGCAGCGCGGTCACCGGCATCCGCGCCAGTGACCTGGCCGGTGAGCTGGCGTCGGCGCGGCTGCTGCTGGAGTGCCAGCAGGTCCACCTTCAATACGCACCCCCACCGGCGATGCCGGTGGATGTCGAACGTGGGCTGGCGCTGGTGCTGCGCGAGGCCGCCACCAATATCGTGCGCCACGCACAGGCAACGCAGGCACGGGTGGAGTTCATGCTGGAGGGACGCATGCTGGCGATGCAGATCCGCGACGATGGTCGTGGCGGCGTGCAGGCCGAGGGCAATGGGTTGTGCGGCATGCGCGAACGCGTGGCCGCCCTGGGTGGAAGCCTGCAGGTGCAGTCCGCAAGGGGCGAGGGTACGGTGCTGACCGTGCGCGTGCCACTGGCCGCCGCGACCACACCGCTGCCGCCAGGCGTGCCGCCGTCGCTGGTGCAGGACGGTGCCGCATGATCCGCATCCTGCTGGCCGAAGACCAGGCGATGGTACGCGGCGCACTGTCGGCGCTGCTGGGCCTGGAAGCGGATATCGAAGTGCTGGGCAGCGCCGCCGACGGCGAAACCGCGTGGCGCATGCTGCAGCAGCTGCAGCCGGACATCCTGGTGACCGACATCGAGATGCCGGGCTTGTCCGGGTTGGAGCTTGCACAGCGCATCGCGCGTCACGAGCTGCCGATCAAGGTGGTGATCGTGACCACCTTTGCACGCGCCGGTTTCCTGCGCCGTGCGTTGGAAGCGGGCGTGCTGGGCTATCTGCTGAAGGACGCACCGGCCGAGAACCTGGCCGAGGCACTGCGCAAGGTGAAGCAGGGCATCCGCGCGATCGACCCGCAGCTGGCACTGGATGCGTGGTCGCAGGCCGATCCGCTGACCGACCGCGAGCGTCGCGTGCTGCGGCTGGCGGGCGAGGGCCGCACCGCCAGCGAGATCGCCGAACAGCTGGGGTTGTCGCACGGCACAGTGCGCAACTATCTGTCCGAGTGCATCGGCAAGCTGGGCGTGGCCAATCGCATTGAGGCGTACCGGCTGGCGCGGCAGAAAGGGTGGCTGTAGGGGCGGCCTGCCTTTCCTGGTGATGTCGTTTCCGCGACCGCGGGTGGGTGTCACTTTCTTTGCGCGCAAAGAAAGTAACCAAAGAAACGCTCCGCCGGCCGCGAGCCGGCGCGCTTCGCACGCCGGTGCCCTGCGCTCCTCGGTCCGTCGAGGGACGGTGCGGGAACTCGCTGCGCTCAGACACCCGCACCTCTTCGCCCTCGCCGGACCTGCGGTGCTCGGCTCGCTCAAGGCGGACTTGAAGGTCAAGATCAACAGCAAGAGCATCCACGCATGGCGTGGATCTACTGGGTGCAGCTGTCGCTCTTGATGTTGGGTCCGCCTTGAGCGAGCCGAGCATCGCAGGGGAATCAGGGGCGAAGAGGCGCCGGTGTTTGAGCGTAGCGAGTTCGGCGCCGTCCCCTGATTCACCGAGAAGCACAGGGCACCGGTGCGCAGCACCGGCTCGCGCTCTGGCGGCGCGTTTCTTTTGGTTACTTTTCTTTTCGCGCGAAAAGAAAAGTGACACCCCCTGCGGTCGCGGAAACGATCCGCCGGGAACTCCCGGCGAACCCGATCATCACTTCTTCCCGCGCGCCATCGCCTGGAACACCCCGTCGCGACGCACCCACAGGTGGAACAACGCCGCACCCACATGCATCAGCACCGTAGCGAACAGCACATACGCCAACAGGCTGTGCGCATTGCGCAAGGCGGCATACAACGCCGGGGTGTGCGGCACGATCGGCGGCAGGTGCAGCCCTCCCCACAACACGATCGGGTATCCGCCGGCCGACAGCATCGCCCAGCCGATCAACGGCATCGCCAGCATCAGCGCGTACAGCATCCAGTGCGAGGCCTTGGCCGCTACCCCCTGCCAGACCGGCAGGTCGGCAGGCAGCGCCGGTGGGCGATGGCGCAGCCGGTTGTACAGGCGCAGCAGCGCCAGCAACAGGATCGCGATGCCCAGCGGGCGGTGCAGGTCGATCAGCGCGGGACGCAGGTGCAGCGAGGCGACCATGGTCACGCCGATGAACAGCATGGCGACGATCATCAGCGCCATGGACCAGTGCAGCACCCGCGCCAGCAGGTTGAAGTGGCCGTTGCCGGTGCTCATCGTGCGGCCTCCTTCGGTTGCTCGACATTGCCGGCGGCGCGCTCGCGTTCACGGCGGTTGAAGGACTGCGAGTACACCGCCGAGCGGGCCGCCAGGATCGGATCATTACTGCCGCGCACCCCACTGGGCAGGATCAGCGGATCGAAGTTGATCTGGCCGCAGGCGCCTTCTTCCTGCGACTGCATGCGGTCCAGGCTGAGTACGCCCGCCACTACCTGGTCACGCGACTCGGGCCACGGTACCGACGGATCATCGATGGCATCGCCGGGCTCGGCGGTGGTCACGACCAGGTTCCAGCGTACCGGGCCGCGGGCCAGGCGCTGCTGCAGTTCCTGGCTGAGGAAATCGACGCTGGCCTGCTTGCGCGCTTCCGCATCCATCTCCACCACCGGCGCCAGCGGCTGCCAGCGCCAGCGCACCGCACGCTTCTGGCCCTGCGCATTGGTGAACCAGAAACTGTTGACGCTGTTGAAAGTGGTGTCGGCCCAGCTGCTGGTCCATGGCGCTGTCTTCGCCCACTGCTGGAACGCCTGCGCACTGGGGTATTTCGCCAGCACTGCCGCCATCTTCTGCGGGTCCGGCTTGCCGGTGGCCGGGTCAGGAATCGAGGCGCGGGTCTGCTCGTAGAACGCCTCGGCCGTGGGTACCGCGAAGAACGGGAAGCTGTTCATCGCCATGCGCCATTCCTGGCCATCATCGCTGACCATCTGCACCGCCAGGCTGCGCACGCGTGCGGTGTTGTCGGCGCCGTAGGGGTCGCCGCCACCGATCGACAGGCGGCCCATCACCGGCACACGCGTCTGCGAGAACACCCGGGCACTGGACAGGGTAGGGGCCTGCGCGCTGGGTTCGAACCAGCCGCTTACGCAGACGCCCTTGCTGTGTGCACGGCGGAAGCCCGGATGGGCCGGGCCGGTGGCCTCGATGGTGTCGGTGAAGCGCTGCGCGGTGAGGCGGTCGCCCATCCAGCCGGCCAGCCAGGCGAAGGCCAGCGCCACGGTACCCAGGATGAGCGCGATCAGCGCGATCCAGAGCAGGGGGGAGTGCTTGCGCGGTGCGCCCGGCGTCTGGCCGGTGCGGGTGTAGCCGAAGAGCGACATGGTCGGAGTCCTGCCTTCACGGAGCGTGTGGGTGGTCGACCCACACATCCTCGCAGAACCCTTCCAGGCCCGGTATTCAAATTTTCGTCAAGTTTGCCGGGGACGGCGTGCCGACCAAGGCCGGCACCCACCCGGTCAGCTGTAACGCGCCTTCAACATCGCCCACGCCGAGCGCAGCGCCAGCGCTTCGCCACCGGCCGGACGGCCCGGGCGTTCACCGTCGTTCCAGGCGTACACGTCCAGGTGCGCCCAGCGCTGGCCGTCTTCGAGGAAGCGCTCCAGGTACAGCGCGGCGGTCACCGAGCCGGCCATGCGCGAACCGGCATTGGCCAGGTCGGCAATGCCGCTGCTCAGATAGCGCAGGTAGGGCCGCCACAGCGGCATGCGCCAGACCGGGTCACGGGTTGCGTCGCCGGCCTGCAGCCACTGCTGCGCCACCGTGTCGTCGTTGCTGAAGAGCGCCGGCAGATCCGGACCCAGCGCGATGCGTGCGGCACCGGTAAGAGTGGCGAAATCCAGCACAAGGTCCGGCTTCTGCTCACCGGCGAAGGTCAGCGCATCGCACAGGATCACGCGGCCTTCGGCATCGGTGTTGTCGATCTCCACGCTCAGGCCCTTGCGGGTGGCGATCACTTCGCCCGGGCGGAACGCATCCGGACCGATCGCATTTTCCACCGCCGGCACCAGCAGCGTCAGGCGCACCGGCAGTCCGCGCGCCATCACCAGGCCGGCCAGGGCCAGCGCATGCGCGGCGCCGCCCATGTCCTTCTTCATGTTGCGCATGCCGTCGGCCGGCTTGATGTCCAGGCCGCCGGTATCAAAGCACACGCCCTTGCCGACCAGCACCAGTGCCGGGTCGGTTTCCTTGCCCCAGCGCAGCACTACCAGGCGCGGCGCACGGTGCGAAGCGCGGCCCACGGCGTGGATGGCCGGGAAGTTCTGCTTCAGCAGTTCATCGCCGGTGATCGCCTCGACCTGCGCACCATATGCATCGGCCAGTGCACGCGCGGCGTCTTCCAGCTGCTGCGGCCCCATGTCTTCGGTCGGGGTGTTGACCCAGTCGCGCACGCGCAGGCTGGCGGCGATCAGGTCGGCCACTTCGCCGGACGGTGCGGCCACCAGCTGCGCCGGGGCGCGGTTGCGCTTGCGGTAACGGTCGAAGCGGTAGCTGCCCAAGCCCCAGCCCAGCTGCAGCAGCGCCTGTTCGGCGGCAGGCAGTTCATTGGCCAGCTGCCAGACACTGCCTTCCGGCAGCGCGTGCGGCGCATGCGCATAGCTGTAGGCATCGGCGCGATCACCGACACCGATCACCGCGCCGGCCAGGCCCTCACTGCCCGGCAGCAGGGCCACGCTGTGCGCACCGGCAGTGAAACCCTGCGAGGCCAGCCAGGCCTGGGTGGCGGCCGGTTGGCCGTTCTTCCAGGCGGCGAACTGCTCGCGGTCCAGCACGTACAGCGGCAGCGCCGCGGTGGTGTCGGCGGTGAAACCAGTGATCTCGCTCATGCGTCAGGTACTCCGGGATGCGGCGGCGTCGAGGTTGGCGTCCAACCAGTCGGCCAGGCCGGTGAGGGTGTCAAACTGCAGGTCCGGCTGCAGTTTCGGATGGGTCCAGGTGGCTGCTTCGCGGTTGATCCAGCACCCGCGCAGGCCGGCGGCGATCGCCCCGGCCACGTCCATTTCGGCGTGGTCGCCGACATGTAGCACCTGTGCCGGCGCCACACCCAGTCGGGTGCAGGCGGCGTGGAAGATGCTTGCCTCCGGCTTGGCCGCGCCGTGTTCGCGCGCGCCCAGCTGGAAGGCGAAATGATGCGCCAGGCCGATCCGCTCCAGATCGGCGTTGCCGTTGGTCAGCGCTGCCACCGGCACCCGCGCGGCAATCCGCGCCAGCGCATCGATTGCATCGGGATAGCACTCGACCTGATTGCGCGCGGCGTAGAACGCTTCGTACGCTGGCTCCAGCAGATCGAGGCTGGCGCCACTGGCGTGCAGCGCTTCGTGCAGGGTCAGCCGGCGCAGTGCGCTCAGGTCGTGATGGAGGTGCGGATGGGCGTGGTACAGGCGCTCGCGCAGTTCGCGCATTGCCGCCACCGGATACATCTCGGCCGTGGCGGGGCTGTGTTCACGCATCCACTCGTGCAGGACCAGGTCGATGCGGGCGCCGATCGGAGCGAACGGCCACAGCGTGTCGTCAAGGTCGAGAGTGATGGCTTGGACGGGGAAATTCACCCCGCCATTCTACGCCTGCCCGCGCGGGCTTTCATTCCAGCAGCCGTGCCCAGCCCTGCATGCCGTCCAGCCGTGCCAGCACCAGCTTGATGCAGACCAGCAGCGGCACCGCCAGCAGCAGGCCGATCATGCCCCAGGCCCAGCCGAACACCATCAGCGCCAGGATCAGCACCAGCGGCGACAGCTTCATGCGCCGGCCCAGCACGATCGGGGTCACCATCTGCCCTTCCAGAGTGTGCAGGGCCAGGTACGCGGCCGCCGGCAGCAGCGCCTGCAGCGGGTCGCGGAATTCCACGAAGCCCATCAGCAGCATCAGTGCCACGCCGATCAGCGGGCCGACGTACGGGGCAAAATTCAGCAGCGCAGCCACCGTGCCCCACAGCAGCGCCTCCTGCAGGCCGATGCCGAGCAGCATCAGCACGCCTGCGAACACCAGCCCGACCAGGGTGTTGATCACGCTGATGGTCAGCACGTAGCGCGAGACCTCGCGCTCGATCGACCGCAGGATGTCGGCGGTGAAGCGCTGCTGCTGGCGGTTCGGGAACAGCGCGATTGCCGCGCGCTGCAGGCTCTGCCCATAGATCATGAAGAACAGGGTCAGCAGCACCACGGCCAGCACCGAGGCGGCAAGCCGTGGCGCGCGGGTCAGCATGCGGTACGGGTCGTCGAGCTGGGTGCGGATCACCTGCACCTTGTGGTTGCTGTCGCCGCCGGCGACGCGCGCGAAGTTCTCCGCCGCCTGGTTGGCCTGCTGCACCGGCTTGGTCAGGTCCTGCACCTGGCGGGCGACCTTGCGCAGCTGCTGCGGGGCTTCCTGCGCCCATTCCATCGCCGGGCCGATCAATTGCACCGCCAGCGAACCGGTCACGCCCAGGCCGGCGCCGAGAATCAGCAGCGCGCCCAGCGCGCGCGGAATCCACAGTTTCTGCAGCAGGCGCAGGATCGGGTTGCCGACCAGTGCGAAGAACATCGCCAGCAGCACCGGCAGGATGATGTCCTGCGCAGCCCACAGCGTGTAGCCCACCGCCAGGGTCGCCAGCACCACCAGCGACATCGGCCCGCGTGGGCGAGACGGAGGCGGCAGCGGTGCCTCCGGGTCCTGCGGATCGGCTGGTGACAGGGACAGGGAGGACTCGCTCATCGACGCATCAGCCGGAAAGGGGAGCGCATTATCCGCCGGCCGGGATCGGCGCGGCGGATTCCATGGATCAACGTTCGGACAGTTCGGTGGCGGCTTCGGCCGGGCGCGGTTCGCGCGGCTCCGGTTCTCCGGCGGGCCGTGGCGCCGCCGCTGGCGCGGGCCGTGCGGTTGATGCCGATGCGGCCGCCTGTGCCTGTTCGCTGGCGTTGTCGGCTTCTTCGGCCGCATCGTCGGCGGTAGCCGCAGCCTGCGCCGCCATCGCCGTGGCGAACGCTGCCTGCGCACTGGCGAACAGGTTCGACACTGAACCCACCATCTGCAGCCAGCGCGCACCGTTGACCTTGCCCGGCATTTCCAGCTTGCCGGCAATGAAGCCACCGGCCAGGCCCACTACCACGATGCGTAGTGGCGACCAGCCCTGGCGCCAGACCTGGCTGAGCGTGGACCAGTGGTCCTGGGTCTCGACCAGACGCACGGTCACCACCTGTTCGCAGCGCTTCACCCGCCGCTGCAGCGCACCGAACTTCATGGCTTGCCCTCTGGCAGCTGCACATCGGCATCGGGGTCGTCTTCGCTGGGCTCGTCGAACAGGCCCAGGCGGGACAGCTGGCGCCGGGTGGCGTGCATGCCGGTGTGGTGGAAGAAGTAGGACACCCGCCAGATCGCATAACCGGTGACGGCCAGGCTCAGCAGCGAGGTGATCAGCAGCGCCTGCAGCCAGCTCAGGCCCCAGCTTTGCAGCAGGGCGATGAGGGTGGCGGCCATCAGCAGCCAGGCCGATGCACCGAACACGATCGCTACCCCGGCCCAGGCCAGTGCACGGCCGAATGCGCTGCGAGCCAGCGCGAAGTCGGCCGAGGCCAGCCGGCGCAGCGAACGCAGCGAGTGCTTGGCCGAATCGGCAGCGGCACGACCGGCCGCGCCGACCTGGCGGATGCTCTCATCCAGCGGCGGGGTGGCCGCCGGATCAGGGGCTTGCGCGTTGTCTTCGCTCACGCCGCGGCTTACTTGTCGCTGCTGCCGCGGGCCAGCTTGGCGATGATCCAGCCGGCAGCGAAGGCCACGCCGAACGAGGCCAGCGGACGTTCGCGGATCAGCTCGGCGGCGCTGTCGATCAGGTCCTTGCCCTTGTCCATCAGTGCATCGACCTGTTCCTTGGCAGCGGCCCCGCCGAACTCGGCGGCGGCCAGGCCGGACAGCGCGCTGTCGGACAGTTCAGCCTTGACGTTGGCCTTGCCGATGCGCAGTTCGTCGGTCGCGGCACCGGTTGCGCCCTTGATCGCACCGCCGGCGGCCGTGGCGGCCTGCTTCAGGTGGGAACCGGCTTCACCCAGGTGTTCCTTCAGGTTCTCGGTATTGGTGGGGCTCATCGAATCACTCCTGTTGCGATGGGGGAACGGGCGTCGGCGGTGCCGACCTGGACTGACAGCAATAGCATTGCCGGGGTATAGGGGGTGTTACGGCAGGGCGATCAGCGCATCACGAGCTGGCCCTGCTGCTGGCCATTGTTGCGCAGCACGCGCACCACCAGGGTCGGCGGGCGTTGCTGGAAATTGGCACGCCAGCTGGCCAGGTCGGCGAATTCACCCACGGTGGCGTCGGTGATGATGTCGCCCTGCTGCAGGCCGTTGCTGGCCGCGCGGCTGCCGCGCTTGACCTCGCTGACCAGCACGCCGCCGACCCCCGACTGCCGCAGCGACTCGGGCAGGTCGACGAAGGTGGCGCCGGTCAGCCGCGGGTCCAGGCTCTCGCCGGTGACCGCACGTGCCTGTTCCTTCAGCGTTGCCTTGATCTGCACGGGCTTGCCTTCGCGGCGGACGTCCAGCGTCATCGGGCTGCCGACGGCGGCCAGGCCTTCCACGTTGTGCAGGGCTTCGGCGCTGTCCACGCGTTGGCCGTTGGCCGAGACCACCACGTCGCCCGGCTTCAGCCCGGCTGCGGCAGCGGCCGAGCCGGCCAGCACGCGGGTGATCAGCGCACCGCGTGTTTCGGCCAGGCCCAGTCCCTGCGCAATCTGCGCGGTCAGGTTCTGGCTTTCCACCCCCAGCGTGCCGCGCACCACCACGCCGTGCTTGACCAGCTGGTCGACCACGCTGCGCGCCAGGTTCGATGGAATCGCCAGGCCCAGGCCGATGTTGCCGGCCATGCTGCCCTGCGGGTTGAAGCTGGCGGTATTGATGCCGACCAGCTGCCCCTGCAGGTCGACCAGTGCACCACCGGAATTGCCGGGATTGATCGACGCATCGGTCTGGATGAAGTTCTGGTAGCCCAGCCCGCGGATGCCGCTGCGGCCCACCGCCGAGACGATGCCGGACGTGACTGTCTGGCTGAAGCCGAACGGGTTGCCGATGGCCACGACGAAGTCGCCGACCCGCAGCTGGTCGCTGTTGCCCAGCTTGATGTCGGTGAGGTTCTGCGCCGGAATGCGGATCAGGGCGATGTCGGTATCGCGGTCCGAACCCAGGAACTGGGCCTTGACCGTGCGCCCGTCGGCCAGTGTCACCTGCACGTCATCGGCGTTCTCGATGACATGGTGGTTGGTCAGTACCAGACCTTCCTTGGCGTCGATGATCACGCCGGAGCCGAGCGATTCGTTGATGCGTTCCTGCGGGATGTCCGGGAACAGGCGGCGGAAGAACGGGTCGTTGAAGAAGGGATTGCGTACGCGAACCACCTGCTTGGTGTTGACGCTGACCACCGCCGGCATCGCCTTCTCCAGCATCGGTGCCAGTGACGGTACCGCCTGTCCGGCCACCGAGGCCGGCAACGCTGCGGTGGTCGGCAGGACCGCCGGCAGCGGCGCGGCGTCGGCACGGTTGTCCAGGTGGGCATTGATGCCGGTGGCAACGAAGCCACCGAAGGCGGCGGCGATTGCGAGCGTGAGCAGGGTGGGAAGCGGTCGCATGGGAGTCGGTTCGCTGGCGTGGGTGGGGGCTGTTCGGGCCTACGGTAAAACAAGCTGAATGAGTGTGTCGCGATCTGGATAAATGCGCCATGAAAACGGGGGCCTCGAAGGTGGGAGCGCGGGGGCCAAAAGCGCGGTTGTGGTGACACCCGGGCAGGTGATGGGTGCGCCACTCAAGGCCAACGCGCGCCGCACTGGCACAGGCGGATACTTGCGCAGTTCCGCGCAGGCGGGTGCCGCAACGCGCCACGACGGATGCCGGACGCTGCGTCCGTGCATGTGCGCGCGACGACGGCCAGACAATGCTGGGTTCGCGTGGCGCAGTACTGAAAAAAAGGGGTTTGCTGCGAACCGCAGGTGGCAACGGGGGCTGCTGCGTACACCATCGGCGTCGCAACAGATGCGATTGCTGGCACATGCCCCGTTCCACGATCGTCAATGTCGGTATAGCATCGCCCCGTTTTGATACTTAAGGCCCGCAGGAGGGCAACATGAGCAACGGTAATGGTGTGTCGGTCGTGACCGACGCTGTCGAGAACGTGAAAGAAACCGCCACCAACGTCGGCGAGACCATCGCCCACGCCGCCGAAGACGCAGTGAAGTCGGTCAAGAAGACCGTCAAGCGCGCCAGCAAGGCTGCCGGTACCCGCGTTGCCAAGGCCAAGAAGGCCGTGGCCAAGGTCGAGAAGACCGTTGCCAAGAAGGCCGAGAAGGCTGCCAAGTCGGTTGGCAAGACAGTTGCCAACGCCAAGAAGAAGCTGGAAGCGGCCAAGAAGAACGCCAAGGCCGAAGCTGCTGCCCTGAAGAAGGAAGTGGCGAAGAAGAAGGCGGCTGCGGGCAAGGCCGTGACCAAGAAGGCCGCCGCTGCCAAGAAGACCACCAAGGCCGCCACCAAGGCTGCCGGCAAGAAGGTCGCCACCGTGAAGAAGGCCGCCACCAAGAAGGCTGCTGTCGCGAAGAAGACCGTTGCCAAGAAGACCACGGCCGCCAAGAAGGTGGTTGGCAAGAAGGTCGCCACCGCCAAGAAGGCTGTGGCCAAGAAGACCGTCGCCGCCAAGAAGGTTGCCGGCAAGAAGGCAGTGGCTGCGAAGAAGGTTGTCGGCAAGAAGGTTGCCGCCACCAGGAAGGTCGCCACCAAGAAGACCGCCGCCGCCAAGAAGGTTGTCGGCAAGAAGGCTGCCGTCGCCAAGAAGGCCGTTGCCAGGAAGACCACTGCTGCCAAGAAGGCTGTCGGCAAGAAGGTCGCTTCGACCAAGAAGGTCGTCGCCAAGAAGGCTGCACCGCTGAAGAAGGTCGCCGCCAAGAAGGCTCCGGCCAAGAAGGCTGTTGCGAGGAAGGCCCCGGCCAAGGCCGTGCGCAAGGTCGCCAAGCGCAAGTAATCGCGCCGTGACCGAAGGCCCTGCCGCCCACCGGGTGGTGGGGTCTTTCGCGTTTTCGGGGCGCGGTCTGGGGCAAGATGCAGATTCTTCCCGCCGGAGCCCCAGCATGCGCGGTATCGATTTCAGTTCCTGGCAGGGCGTGCTGTCCACGTTGGCCGGCCTGGTCCTGATCACCCTGCTGGGCGTGGGCATCCGCCTGCTGGTGATGCAGACCCTGCAGCAGCGTCGCGAGCGCGAGAACCGGCAGATCAACGAGCGGCTGCGCACACTGATGGCGGCCTACAAGACCCTGGGCGGTTCATTCACTGGTGAACTGGGCGTGGATCCCAGCCATCGCCGTGATCTGCGCCAGCGCGAAGCGGCCGAAGGCATCGCCGAACCGCGTTCAGATCGAACGCGCCGCATCCGCGATGCGGTCGAGGCCGCGCTCTCGGACATCCTGTTGCTGGGCACCGACGAACAGGTGCGGCTGGCCGCGCGCGCTGCCAACGAACTGGCACAGGGGCGACCGGTGCATACCCACGAACTGGTGGTCTCGCTGCGCGACTTCGTGCGCGAAGCGCTGGACCTGGCGCCGATTCCTCCCGACCTGCGGATTCCGCCGCAGGGGCCGACCCGCCCCGCTGCCAGTGGTGGCGGCAAGGGGCGCAACGATGGCGATGCCAAGGGCGGACGTGCGGGTGGTGGCGGAGGTGGGGGCGGCGGAATGGGCGCTGGCATGGGCGGCATGGGCCTCGGTGCCGGCGCCGCACTGGGCGCCGGCCATGCCGCTGCCAGCGATGAAACGGACGCGCGCTGAGCACGTCCGCCGGGTTCAGCGGGTCAGCTCGTAGATCGGCACGAAGCCGCCGTAGATCATCCGCGCACCGTCAAACGGCATCGGATTCTTCGTTGGATCAAACCGCGGGTCTTCCATCATCTTCTTCATACCGGCGTCGCGGGTCGATTTGTCGGGCCATTCGATCCAGGAAAACACCACCGTCTCGTCCGGCGTGGCTTTCACCGCGCCGAAGAAATCGGTGGTCTTGCCGTGCGGCACGTCATCGCCCCAGCACTCCACCACGCGCAGTGCGCCGTACTCGATGAAGACCGGATCTCCTGTGCGTGCATGGGCGAGGAACTTCTCCTTGTTGGCGGTGGGAACCGCCAGGACGAAACCATCGATGTAGCTCATTGCCAGCCTCCGGATGGACCGTGCCACATGCACGGCCTTCAAGTACACGACGAACCAGCGCGGCGGGGATCGACATCCCGTGTACGCCTGTTCAGCCCGGGCCACCCGGGAGCGGGGCCAGCGCCGTATCCGGTGGCTGCTGGCCGGCCAGGTGGCGCACGAAGTAGTCCCACATGCGGTGCGTATAGGTGGCGTCGTTGCGGAACAGTTCGTGGTCCTGTCGAGCCAGGTACAGCAGGTCGTAGCGACGCTGGGCCTTGTTCAGGGCCGCGGCCAGCTGCAGGGTCAGCGCGGGTGGCGCGTTCTCGTCCAGTTCGCCATAGACCAGCAGCAGATGCCCGCGCAGGTTGCTGGCCAGCGCCGCATTGTCGAGACCGGCAAAGGGGGCCGGCACGCCATCGGCCATGGCTGTAGCTGGCACCACGCCACCGAACAGCCGGTCCATGCCGTGCAGGGCGCCGCCGTACATGCCCTGGAAATTGTGGCTGCCGGCCGAGGCCACGGCCACCCTGTAGAACGCGGGGTAGCGCAGCAGGGCACGCGCCGCGCTGTAGCCGCCGAACGAATGCCCATAGATGCCGACCCGCTGCAGGTCGATACCCTGGTAGCGTTCGCCCAACTGGCGCAGTGCGGCCACATGGTCATCGAGCTGTACATCGGCGCCGTGCAGGAAGCTGCTGTCATGGAATGCCTTGTCGCGGCCGCCGGTGCCGCGGGCATCGATGCTGACCACCACGAAGCCGAGCTCGGCGAGGCTGGCGCGGGATACCGGGTTCTGCGCCGAGACCGCTTCGGCATAGGTGACCGGCGCATTGCTGATGAAAGCACCGCCGTACATCGCGTCGATCACCGGGAAGCTGCCGTCATCGCGATAGTCGCGGGGCAGGTAGATGGTGGCGAAGATCGGCGTGCGCCCGTCGGCGGCCAGCAGCCGCTCGCGCCGTGGCGGCCGCCAGCCAGCAGTGACGACCGCCTGCGTATCCGCAGCCTCCAGCACCATCACTTCGCGGCCATCGTCGCTGGCGCGCAGCACCGTGCGTGGCGGCTGCGTGAGGCTGGACACCGTATCCACCAGGTAGCCACCGCCGGGTGAGAGCGCTTGCGGTGCACGTCCACCGAACAGCATGCCGGTGCCCGCATCAACCAGGTGGTCGTCGCCATCGGCGGCCAGGCGCTGCACCGCTCCGCCGTGCAGCGGTACCCGGTACAGGCCACGCACGTAGGGATCGCCGCCCTCGACACCGCCGGCACTGAAGTATGCCCAATCGCCTGCGCTGTCCACGCCGAGCAGGTCCCGCACCGCCCACCGGCCGCCTGTGAGCTGGCCCATCACCTTGCCGTCGGACAGGCGCACCCGGTACAGATGGCCCCAGCCATCGCGCTGCGAGAACCACACGGCGGTGTCCCGGCCGGGCAGGATTGCCACCGCTGGCCGGTTGTAGGAATACACGTTGAGCTGCAGGCGGGTATCACTGGACTCCTCCAGCACGGTGCGCAGCGCACCGCTGCCGGCGTCGATCTCTACCAGGCGCAGGCGCCGTGGCATGCCGAAGTGCGCCATCGCGGCGTACAACCGGCCACCGTCCCAGCCCAGGATGCCCGCCTCGCTCAGGATGTTCCAGCCCTCGGGCAGGGTGATGTCCTGCTGCCGGCCGCTGCGTACATCGACGATGTACAGGCTGTCGCGCACCTGCTGTGCATCGCCCAGTACCCCCAGCTTCACGGTGTGCACGCGTGGGCGCGCGCTGTTGGCCGGCGTGCTTTCCAGATAGGGGTAGTCCTGCAGCGCACGCTCGTCGTAGCGGATGCCGGCCACGTAGCGGCCATCCGGTGACCAGCCGACCGCAAACGGCCGCACCGGCATCCGGCCCTGGCGGCGCGGAATGCCGCGGAGGGTGAAGTCCGGCAGTACGCCATAACCATGACCGGGTTCGCCGCCGGTGGTCAGTGCCCGTGCCGCCGTTCCGGGCGACTGCAGCCACAGATTGTGGTCGCGCACCTGCAGCCAGGCATCGCCAGCGGGCGAAAGCAACGCATCTGCCGGCGGCATCGCATCCTGCGACGGCGCGCATTGCCAGCGCGGCCACCGGCAATCGATCGGCGCCTCGCCGCTGAATCGCAGGCGCAGGCCATCGTCGGTTGCCTGCACGCTGGCCAGTCGCAGGCGTGGCCCGCTGGCACCGAAGGGCGCCACCGCGCTGTCCAGTGCGGCGGGCTCGAACAGGACCTCGCCAGTTGCCTGTAGCGGGTCGACCAGTACCGCCTGGCGTCGACCGCGTGCATCCTCGCGCTCATACCAGAAGCGGCCATCGGCCAGCCAGTTCGGCACGACCGAGGCATTGCGCAATGCACCGCGCAGGTGGCTGTCGTGCACGCGCTCGGCGCGCTGGTAATCAGAAGGCTGCAGTGGCTGAGCCGATACAGTGGAACACCCGTCGATGAAGGCGAGGACGACAGCGCAGAGCGGGAACCGCAGCGGGGCAGGCACGTGCAAGGCAACCTCCTGTTGCAAGGGTCAGCGGAACTCGAATGCACGCGCGCCGCGCGCGTATGCCAGATACAGCCTGAATCAAGCCAAAAAATTCAGCAATGCGAAGGCTGCTGTTTTCAGGGAGCGTTGTGGCGAATAACGGAGAATTTACATTCCCGATGCGATGGCGCCCTGGCGCTGCTGCACACCATAAGAAAGTAAAGGTGTACCCCCATGAAGAATTCGCTGATTGCTCTGGCCCTGGCCGCTGCCCTGCCGTTCACCGCCTCGGCTGCTGAGAACCTGTCCTACAACTACGCCGAAGCCAACTACGCCAAGACCGACAACGACGCGTTCAAGTCCGACGGTTGGGGTGTGAAGGGTTCGTACGGCTTCCTGCCGAACTTCCACGCTTTCGGTGAGTACAGCCGTCAGGAATTCGACCACACCAACGTCAAGCTGGACCAGTGGAAGATCGGTGCAGGCTACAACGTTGAAATCGCTCCGAGCACCGACTTCGTTGCCCGCGTTGCCTACCAGAAGCTCGACCAGAAGCATGGCCTGGACTTCAACGGCTACAGCGCTGAAGCCGGTATCCGCACTGCCTTCGGCGCCCACGCCGAGGTCTACGGCATGGTTGGCTACGAAGACTACGCAAAGAAGCACGGCGTGAATCCGGAAGGCCAGTGGTACGGCCGCCTGGGTGGCCAGGTCAAGCTGAACCAGAACTGGGGCCTGAACGGCGAACTGAAGATGAACCGAGACGGCGACAAGGAATACACCGTCGGCCCGCGCTTCAGCTGGTAACTGCTGTTCCGGCGCGCCTGCGCGCTGGAGGCGTCTCGACAGGCCCGGCTCTTGCCGGGCCTGTTGCGTTTGTGGCGGCGCGAAACAAAATGCCGTCTGACTGGTGGCGCATGCGGGCCGAGCATTGCAAGGAATTGGATTCCGCCGCTGCGGGCACCGGCCTACGGTGGATGTTCCATGTTGCCTGGACAGGCCGCGATGCCACCGACACTCCCGCCCCTGCGGCCTGATCGGCCACGACGCCTGGCGCTGCTGGATCCGCACCCGGTACTTCGGTTGGGCGTGGAAGTTCTGCTCCGCCAACACAGTGGTGTGCAGGTGCGCGTGAGCCTGTCCAACGAGGCGAACCTGCTGCAGCTGCTGGAGCGCAGCCCGAGGTGTGTCGACCTGCTGCTGATCGATGCGCTGCCGATGGGCGACCTGGGCGATGGATTGGCCCTGCTGCGCGTGCTGTCGCAGCGCTGGCCGGCGCTGCCGGTGCTGGTGCTCTCGGCGCACTGCAACGCCAGTACGGTGACCACCGCGATGCGAGCCGGCGCGCGCGGCTTCCTGTCCAAGTCGATGCCACCGGAGACGTTGCTGCGCGCCATTGACGTGGTCGCTCGCGGAGGGCGCTTCGTGCCACCGGAACTACGCGAGGAGCTGAAGCTGCCACGCACACGCCGGGTATCTGCACCGGTGCTGACGCCGCTGAGCCAGCGCGAGCGTGAAGTGCTCGGGTTGGTGCTGAAGGGCGTCAGCACCAGTGAAATGGCCCTGCGCTCAGGGCGCTCGGCCAGCACCATCAGCTCGCAGAAGACGTCGGCCTACCGCAAGCTCGGCATCCGCGGGGATGGTGACCTGTTCCGCTTCCGCCACCTGCTCGAATGCGGCTGAGCGGCCTTACTCGCCCTGGTACTGCTTCTCTTCCACCAGCGCCGAACCGGCCACGCGGTTGATCTCGTTCTTCACCTGCACGCGCTCGCCATTGGTGCCATAGACACCGCGTGCCAGCTGGATGAATGCATCGTCGAACACCTGGGCCGCTTCCTTGTCGCGCAGCTGGTCCTGGATGTCCCACATGCGCTCGTTGATCGCCTTCAGCTGCTGCTTCAGCGCGTCCAATGCCGGCTGCGCCTGCAGCTGCTGCTGCAGCAAGGGCAACAGGCCATCCAGTTCGGTGCGCACGTTGGCCAGCTTGGCAGCATCGTCGATGCGCTCGGCCTTGATCTCGAGAATGGTGATCTTGTCGATCAGCTCGCCGATCGATACCGGGGTCAGGATGGCGTCCACGTGGTTGGTTCCTGGAAACAAGGCGCCATGATACCGCGCGGCTGGCACGTAGCCTCCATCCACGGGATTTACGCCGAATTTGCGCCGCAGGCCGGGCAGCGCCCTCGATCCGTTACGGCGGCGCCCCCGACACTGCCGTCCCGGCGGCGCGACCGCCTTCGACGAGGAACACAGTGCAGTGAACAGCAAGGAGACGATGGCGGCGCTGGTGGCCGCCCTGGCAGGGCTGCTCGGGATCGGCAGCGCGCAGGCACAGGTGCAGGCCAGTGGCAGTGCTGCATTGACCAGCGACTACGTGTGGCGTGGCAGCTCGCAGAGCGATGGCGACCCGGCAGTGCAGGCCGGCGCGAAGGTCTCGATCCCGTCGGGATGGTACGCCAGCGTGTGGGGTTCGAACGTTTCGTTCAAACCGGACAATGGTGCGCGCAGCGAGTTCGACCTGGTGGCCGGCTGGTCCGGCGCACTGGCGCCGGCCTGGAACCTGGATGCGAACCTGACCCGCTACGTGTACCCGGGCACCGGCCGCACGCTGGACTGGACCGAACTCAACACCACGTTGACCTGGAAGCAGCGTGCCTGGCTGCAGGTCGCCCATTCCAGCGATGCACTGGCCGGTGGCCATCGCGGCACCTATGCCCAGCTGGGTGTGCGTATGCCGCTGCACGAACGCGTCCGCCTGGAAGCGGCGGTGGGCCAGTACTGGCTGGCCACCGCGCAGGGCCCGGACTACCTGCATGGCCAGCTCAGTGCCATTGCCACGCTGGCCCCTGCATGGGAGCTGCGTGCCACCGTGCACGACACCGACAGTGCGGCCAAGCGCCTGTTCCCGGGTAACGCCGGTGGACGCTGGGAGCTGGCGCTGCAGGGCAGTTTCTAATTCGACGATGCCGCCTGGCGCGCACGCAGCGCGCCGGGCAGCCACAGCAGCAGGGCCAGCACGGCCACGGCGGCACCGGCCACGCAGACACCGGTCCAGCCGAAGCGCTGGTAGACCTGTGCAGACAGCAGCGAGCCCAGCGAGCCGCCGATGAAATAGCCGGTCATGTAGCCGGCATTGAGGCGGTTGCGTGCCGCAGGCTGCAGCGCATAGATCAGGTTCTGGTTGCTGACATGCAGCAGCTGCGCGGCCAGGTCCAGCACCACCACGCCGACCAGCAGCGCCAGCAGCGAGTGGGCCGACAGCCCCAGTGGCAGCCACGACAGCAGCAACAGCGCCAGTGCAATGGCGGTGGCACGTCCGGTCTGGCCACGGTCGGACATGCGACCAGCCAGACCCGCCGCCAGCGTGCCGGCCGCACCGACCAGCCCGAACAGGCCGATGGTGGCGTCGCTGTAGGCGTACGGCGGTTGTGCCAGCAGGAATGCGAGCGGGGTCCAGAAGATCGCGAACATGGCGAAGCTGCAGGCTCCCAGCAGCGTGCGCTGGCGCAGCACCGGTTCCCGCACGAACAGCTCGCCGATGGAGCGCAGCAATGCGAAATAGCCAAGGCCGGCGCTGTGGTGGAATCGCGGCAGGCCGCGCTGCAATGCCAGTGCGGTCAGCACCAGGGTGGCAGCGGCGATCGCGTACACCAGGCGCCAGTCGCCCAGGCTGGAAAGCAGGCCGGCCACGGTGCGCGCCAGCAGGATGCCCAGCAGCAGGCCACTCATCAATGTTCCGACCACGCGGCCACGATGTTCCGGCGCGGCCAGCGTGGCGGCGAACGGCACCAGCACCTGGGCCACCACCGAAAACAGGCCGGTGATCGCGGTGCCCACCAGCAACCAGGTCAGCGACGGTGCGCAGGCACTGATCACCAGTCCGCCCGCCGACAGCAGGCTCATCACCACGATCAGGCGGCGGCGTTCGAACAGGTCACCCAGCGGCACCAGCAGGATCAAGCCGGCGGCATAGCTCAGCTGCGCGGCGGTAACCACCATGCCGACCTGGCCGAACCGCACGCCGAAGGCGTCGGCGATGGTGTGCAGCAGCGGTTGCGCGTAGTAGTTGCTGGCCACGGCCACGCCGGTGGCGACCGACATCAGCAGCACCTGCCAACGGTGCAGAGGGGGAAGGGACGGGCTCACGCGATGTTCCAGGAAGCGGGGGGCACAGTGTCCGCCTGCTGCGAGCATGATGGAAATGAATCATCATCATCCATGCCATCTGAAAACAAGATAGTTGTATGAACCTCAAGCAGCTCGAGTTCGCCGTGGCGCTGGCCGAGGAGGGCAATTTCACCCGTGCCGCCGAGCGCTGCCACGTGGTGCAGTCCGCGCTCAGCCACCAGATCGCCCATCTTGAACAGGAGCTGGGTGCCACGCTGTTCGAGCGCCTGCCGCGCCAGGTGCGGGCCACCGCCGCCGGCGAGGCGTTGCTGGTGCACGCACGCCAGGTGCTGGCCAGCCTGCGCCACCTGCGCGCCGACGTGGCCGCCGTCAGTGGCGAAGTGCGTGGGTTGCTGGCCATCGGGCAGATTTCCTCGCTGACCGGAATCGACGTTGTGGCGATGCTGGCGGCCTTCCAGCGCGTGCACCCGCAGGTGGAGTTCCAGTTGCGCGTGGACAAGAGCGAGGACCTGATCGCGCAGGTACAGTCGCGCGCGCTGGATGTGGCACTGGTCGGCCTGGCGCCTTCGGCAGCGCTGTACGGTGTCTGCCATCAGGTGCTGCAGGAGGAGGATCTGGTGGCGGTACTGGCGCCATCGCACCGGCTGGCCGGGCGCAAGCGGCTGCCATTGGCCGCACTGCAGGATGAAGCACTGGTCGACTTCCCGCGCGGCACCGGCGCACGCCGGCAGACCGATGATGCTTTTGCCGCAGCCGGACTGCCGCACACGGTCCGTTTCGAGGTCAACCTGATGGAACTGGTCGAGCGCTTCGTCCGCCATGGGTTGGCGGTCGGCATCGTGCCGGCATTGATCGCCGATGGGTTTCAGGGCGTGGTGCAGATTCCGCTGCAGCCGACCCCGACCCGGCGCGTGCACCTGGTCTGGCAGCGCCTGCCGACACCAGCGGCGCGGGCGTTCGTCGACGCCGTGCTCAACCGCGCAGGCGCAGGCTCAGGCCCTTGAGGAAGTTGCGCAGCATCTGGTCCAGGCAACGCCGGTAGTTGGCGTGCCCGGGTTGGCGGAACAGCGCGCCCACTTCCGACTTGGAGACATTGAAACCTGCGCTGGCAAAGATCTCCATCAGGTCCACGTCGCGCAGCTGGAACGCCACGCGCAGCTTCTTCAGCACCAGGTTGTTGTCGATGCGGGTCTCCACTGCGCGCTGCGGCTGGCTCTCGTCGCGGCCACGCAGGTGCACGATCAGGCCGTCGAGGAAGTGCGCCAGCGCGCTGTCGTTCATCGCCTCGAAACCGGCTTCGTCCTCGCGGCGCAGCCAGGCCTTCACCTGCCCGGTATCCACGGCAAAGGCCGGGTCGGCCATCTGGCACAGGGCGACCACGTGCTGGTCACCCAGGTCCAGGGAGTAGCGCACGCTGCGCAGGACATCATTGTTGATCATGGCCCAATTGTACCGGCCCCTGGCGTGTCACCGGACTGTCATCGAACTGCAGCATCGTGAGCACTCGTTCGCTGGGACCCTTGCATGCGCCGGTATCTGTTTTCCGCACTACTGCTCGCCGGCAGCTTCGCTGCCTTCGCCCAGGACCGCTTCGTACCCGTCGAGCGGCGCCTCAGTGCATCCCAACTGGCCGAGGTCGGGCTCAGCCCAGCGCAGTTGCAGGCGTTGAACCGGGTACTGCGCGAGGCAGAGAGCACGACCGCTGCGTCGACGGCAGCGGTGGCCCCGGTCGCTGCGCCGCTGCCTGCCAATGTGCCGGCACCGGCAGCAATGCATCTGGGCCTGGATGACGAACCGGTCAGTGCCCGTGTAGTCGGAGAGGTCGCAGGCTGGCAGCCCGGCACGCTGTTCACTCTTGATAACGGTCAGCAATGGCAGGTGATGAAGGGACAGATGAAGCTGCGCAAGGTGTTGCAGTCGCCGCAGATCGCCGTTGTTCCTGGAATTGCCGGGCGCTGGTTCCTGCAGGTCGACGAAGACCTGCCCAAGGCCAGAGTGTTTCGCGTGCGTTGAGCCGGGGGGACGGCTGGACGGCGGGCAACTCAGGACGGGCCGGGAATGCCAGAATGGGCGTCCGGTTTTTCCCCCCTGGAGTTGCCTGATGACCCGCACTGTCCTGATTACCGGCGCCACGTCCGGCTTCGGCGCCGCCGCCGTCCACCGCTTCGCCCAGGCCGGCTGGAAAGTGATCGCCACGGGCCGCCGCAGCGAACGCCTGCAGCCGCTGGTCGAGCGCTACGGCAAGGACGTGGTGCACGCCGCCGCCTTCGACATCCGCGATGCGGTGGCGATGGAGGCGGCCCTGCTGGCGCTGCCGCCGGCCTTTGGCGAGATCGACCTGCTGGTCAACAACGCTGGCCTGGCGCAGGGCACCGCGCCGGCACAGAGCGCCACGCTGTCGGACTGGACCACGATGATCGACACCAACATCACCGCGCTGGTGACCCTGACCCACCGGCTGCTGCCGCAGCTGGTGGAGCGCAAGGGCGCGATCATCAACATCTCGTCGGTGGCCGGCGTCTACCCGTACCCGGGTGGCAACGCCTACGGTGGCACCAAGGCCTTCGTCAGCCAGTTCTCGCTGGGCCTGCGTTCGGACCTGCACGGCACCGGCGTGCGCGTGACCACGATCGAGCCGGGCATGGCCGAAACCGAATTCACCGTGGTACGTACCCATGGCGACCAGAACGCCTCGGACAAGCTCTACAGCGGCGCCAACCCGATGACCGCCGAAGACATCGCCGAGCAGATCTTCTGGGTGGCCAGCCTGCCGCCGCACCTGAACATCAACCGGCTGGAGCTGATGCCGGTCAGCCAGTCGTTTGCCGGATTCCAGGTCGCCCGCGAGGGCTGACCGGAGTTGTATCGCTTTTTGCAGAGTCGAGCATGGCTCGACTCTACAGAAACAAGAAAGCCGGGCACTGCCCGGCTTTTTCATTCACATCGGCAGGCTTACTGCGCCTTGATCGCCATCGCCTGCAGGCCGGTGCCATCCAGCTTCTGCTTGGCTTCGGACAACTCGCCGGCACTGCCGTACGGGCCCATGCGCACGCGGTACACGGTCTTGCCGTTGATCTGCGCCGACTCCACGCGTGCCGCCAGGCCCATCATGGCGAGCTTGGCCTTGGTGGCTTCGGCGTCACCGGAAGCCCCAAAGGCTCCTGCCTGCAGGATGTAGCGGGCGTTGTCGGCGGCCGCTGGTGCAGCTGCGGCCGGCGGTGCCGATGCGGCGGGCGCGCTTTCCGCGCGCGGCGCCGGAGTGGCGGCCGCCGTGCTGGCCGACGGGGTTGCCGCGGCCG
Source organism: Stenotrophomonas maltophilia group sp. RY12688 (assembly GCF_052149045.1). Classification (NCBI taxonomy): domain Bacteria; kingdom Pseudomonadati; phylum Pseudomonadota; class Gammaproteobacteria; order Lysobacterales; family Lysobacteraceae; genus Stenotrophomonas; species Stenotrophomonas maltophilia group sp. RY12688. The sequence continues at coordinate 296,960 of NZ_CP197389.1, forward strand.
GGCGCTCGCTCAGCGGTGCCGGCAACGGACGGTTGGTCGCGGTTACCGGCGCGGTGCTTGCGACGCTGGCCGTTGCGGTCGGTGCCGGCGTGGCCGTACTGGCCGGCGGTACCGGCTTGCCCTCCAGCGCGGCCTGCGCGCGCGACGCTTCGGCCTTGGCCCGGCGCTGATCCTCGGCGCGCGCGCTGGCGGCCAGTTCGGCGTCGGACATTTCCACTTCCTTGCCCGGCAGCAGGGTGTAGAAGTCGTACTGCGTCGCGGCGGGCTTCTCCGGTTCGGCCGGCTTCGGCGTGGCCGGCTGCGCGGCCGGCTGGCTGCCGACATCGCTGTCGGCATCAGCGACCGGGGCCGGCTGCGCGTTCGGGTTCGGCTGCGGACCGGCACGCAGGAAGCCATCGCCTTCGCCCTTGAACAGGTTCGGCGCCGCCAGGAACACCACGGCGGCGATCGCCACACCGGCCACCAGCCACACCCATCCGGGGGTGCCCTGGCTGCTGCTGTTGCGTCGTGCCTGGGTTTTGCCGCGTCGTGCTGCCATGTGTACTGCGTCTCCTGATGCTTACATTTTTTCCGGGGCACTCACGCCCAGGAGTTCGAGGCCGTTGGCCAGCACCTGGCGCGCCGCGCAGGCCAGGGTCAGCTTGGCGTTGCGATCGGTGGCGTCGTCCACCAGCACCGGCGTCCCGTGATACCACGTGTGGAAGGCATGCGCCAATTCACGCAGGTACTGCGCCACCAGGTGCGGCTCCAGCGCCACGCCGGCCGCTTCCACCACTTCCGGATACCGCGAGATCTCGTTCATCAGCCCCAGCGAGGCATCGTCGGCCAGGCGGCCCAGATTGGCCAGGCCATTGCCCTGCTCGTACACAAGGCCCTTTTCCTGGGCCTGGCGCAGCAGGCTGCAGACGCGGGCGTGCGCGTACTGCACGTAGAACACCGGATTGTCGTTGCTCTGCTGGCGGGCCAGGTCGATGTCGAAGGTCAGCTGCGAATCGGGCTTGCGCGCGATCAGGAACCAGCGGGTCGCATCGCGGCCGGCCTCCTCGATCAGGTCGCGCAGGGTGAAATAGCTGCCGGCACGCTTGGACAGCTTCACTTCCTCGCCGCCGCGCATGACGGTGACCATCTGGTGCAGCACGTATTCCGGCCAGCCCTGCGGGATGCCCACTTCCAGCGCCTGCAGGCCGGCGCGTACGCGCGCCAGCGAGCCGTGGTGATCGGCACCCAGTTCGGTGATCGCGCGCTCGTAGCCGCGCTGCCACTTGGACAGGTGGTAGGCCACGTCCGGTACGAAGTAGGTGAAGGTGCCGTCGGACTTGCGCATCACGCGGTCCTTGTCGTCACCGAAATCGGTGCTGCGCAGCCACAGCGCGCCGCCTTCCTCGTAGGTGTGCCCGGAGGCCTGCAGCTTGGCCACGGCCTCGGCGACCTTGCCATCGGCGTACAGCGAGCTTTCCAGGAAGTAGATGTCGAAGTCGACGCCGAAGGCGGCCAGGTCCAGGTTCTGCTCGTTGCGCAGGTAGGCCACGGCGAAGCGACGGATCGCCTGCATGTCGTCCGGGTCCTTGGCGCCGACCACCAGCGTGCCTTCCAGGTCAACGCTGGCGCCGGCCATGTAGGCGCGGGCAACGTCGGCGATGTACTCACCGCGGTAGCCGCCTTCCGGCCAGCCTTCCTGGTCCGGCGCAATGCCCTTCACGCGGGCCTGCACCGACAGCGCCAGGTTCTCGATCTGCACGCCGGCGTCGTTGTAGTAGAACTCGCGCTTGGCGTTCCAGCCGTTGGCGTCGAGCACGCGGGCCACGCAGTCGCCGATAGCCGCCGCGCGGCCATGGCCGACATGCAGCGGGCCGGTCGGGTTGGCCGACACGTACTCCACGCCCACCGTGCGGCCATTGCCGGACAGGTTGCGGCCGTAGTCGTGGGCTTCCTTGATGACCGACGCGGCTTCGCGCTGGTACGCAGCCGGAGCCAGGTGGAAGTTGATGAAGCCAGGGCCGGCGATCTCGACCTTGCTGACGTCCTCGCTGCGCGGAAGCGCCTCGACCAGCGCCTGAGCCAGTGCGCGCGGATTGCTGCGCGCGGCCTTGGCCAGCAGCATCGCGGCGTTGGTGGCGAAGTCGCCATGGTCACGGGTCTTCGGGCGCTCGACCACGAAGTCCGGCGGCAGGGAGTCGGCGGGCAGGGTGCCATTGGCGCGCAAGGCTTCGATGCCTTGGCTGATCAGGGCGCGGAGGAGATTTTTCACGAGGCCTGCTGTGAGAATGAGCGGCGGAATCGCCCATTTTAGCGCAGATACCCGCGCCCACGCTGACCAGAACATGCCTGTGGGGGGTACCTGCCCGGCCCTGGTCAGGCCCGCTCAGCCGAACAGGCGTGGCTGGGGCGGGGACAGCAGGCCCCGTTCAGCAAACGAAACGGGGCGGCCTTCGCCGACCACGAAGTGGTCCAGCAGGCGTACGTCCACCAGTGCCAGCGCCTGCTGCAGTTCATCGGTGATCCGGGTATCGGCGCCGGAGGGTTCCGGGTCGCCGGAGGGGTGGTTGTGGCTGAGGATCACCGCTGCCGCATTGTGCAGCAGGGCTCGCCGCACCACCTCGCGGGGGTAGACCGGGGCGGCATTGATGGTGCCCTGGAACAGTTCCTCGCAGGCGATCAGCCGGTGGCGGTTGTCCAGGAACAGCGCCATGAAGATCTCGCGGGCCTGGCCGCGCAGGCGGTGCTGCAGGTAGCGGCCGACCGCGGCTGGGTTGTTGCCGACCGCCTCGCCCTGCTGAAGCTCGGCGGCCAGGTAGCGATGGGCCAGTTCCAGGCCGGCGGCCAGGGCACAGCTTCGTGCCGGCCCCAGCCCCGGCAACCGGGCCAGCTCGCGGGCCGGGCGGTCCAGCAGCACGCGCAGGGGGCCATGCGCCTGCAACAGGTCGCGGGCGGTCTGCACCGCGTCGCGTCCACCGAAGCCGGAGCCGAGAAACAGCGCCAGCAGCTCTGCGTCGGACAACGTGGCGGGGCCGCGGGCGATCAGCTTCTCGCGGGGACGTTCCTGCTCGGGCCAGTCATGGATGGGCATGCCTGCATCATCGCCAGCGCGCGTGATGCGTCCCATCAGGGCAGGGCGCACGCCCGGGTAGGCTGTTGCCTCAGTCGCGTCGCGACTGCAGATAGGCGAACAGCTCCTGGTTGTTCTGCAGCCCCAGCTTGCGCTTGGCTTCGGCCTTCTGCCGGCTGATCGTTTTCGGGCTGCGGCCGCAGTGGACGGCGATGGCGTTCACTTTCAGCCCGGCGGCCAACAGGTCCAGCACTTCCTGTTCGCGGGCCGACAGCGCCGCCGGCTCACGCGCGAACATCAGGTCGCGCGCCTGCAGGTGGTCGCGCAGCTGCTGCGAGACGAACACCTGCCCAGCCATGGCCGCGTTCAGGGCCTGCGGCAACTCGCCGAAATCGGCGCACTTGTCGACCAGGCCACTGACACCTTCACGCAGCAGGCCATCGAGCAGGCCGGGGTGACGGGCGCCGGTAAGCACCACCACGGGCATGCCCGGGTGGCGTGCGCGCAGCTCAGCGATCAGTTCCGGGCCATCCGGGCCGGTGCCCGGCATGGAGAGGTCGGTCAGCACCGCGTCGCAGCCGTGGTGCTCGACCAGCTGCAGCAGCTGGGCGCCGTCACGCGCGCTGCCGACGACCTCCATCAGATGGGTCTGCAGCACGATGCGGATGCCGTGCAGGACGACGGGATGGTCGTCGGCGATGATGATGCGCGGGTGCACGCGGAATCCTCGAAAAGCGAAGCGGCACACCTGCGGTGGCCACTGACGATTCTGCAAACGTGGCCGGCCAACAGGTATAGGAAAGTTCCGAATCGCAGTGTCTTGAACCCCGGAAGCGTTGTGGCGCAAGTCCCATCTGCTGATAGCCGCCCGCTATGTGTGCCGTGTACCGGGACATTACCGACCATCGGGTAAGCTAATGCCCTCGTTTGCACAGGAATTCCAGGTGGCTGACTCCCCCAACGCTTCCCCCGCGCCGGCCCGCGCGCTGGAAGGCCAGAAACTGCTGTTGTGCGTCGGAGGCGGGATCGCGGCCTACAAGGCCCTGGAGCTGGTGCGGCGCCTGCGTGACGCGGGCGCCCAGGTGCAGGTGGCGATGACCGCCGGCGCCCAGCAGTTCGTCACCCCCCTCAGCTTCCAGGCCCTGTCCGGGCAGCCGACCCGCACCACGCTGTGGGACAGCGCCGCCGAGCAGGCCATGGGCCACATCGAGCTGGCCCGCTGGGCCGACCGCATCGTGGTCGCGCCGGGTACCGCCGATCTGCTGGCGCGGCTGGCCCAGGGCCATGCCGATGACCTGGTCAGCACCCTGTGTCTGGCCAGCACCGCACCGCTGACGATCTGCCCGGCAATGAACCACCGGATGTGGCTGCATCCGGCTACCCAGGCCAACATCGCCCTGCTGCGCCAGCGCGGTGCGCAGGTGATCGGCCCGGTCGATGGCCCGCTGGCCGAAGGTGAATCCGGCCCCGGTCGGCTGGCCGAACCGGGCGACATCGTGGCCGCGCTGGCGACCAATGGCGGGGTCGTTGCGACGGTTGCCGCGCCGGAAACCCGTGCCCTGCAGGGGTTGCGCCTGCTGATCAGTGCCGGCCCGACCTACGAAGACATCGATCCGGTGCGCTACGTCGGCAACCGCAGCAGCGGCAAGATGGGCTTCGCCCTGGCCGCCGCCGCCGCCGCGCTGGGCGCGCAGGTGGTGCTGGTCAGTGGCCCGGTACAGCTGCCGACGCCGCCGGGCGTGCAGCGCATCGATGTGCGCTCGGCCGCGCAGATGCGCGATGCCGTACTGAAGTCGCTGCCCGCCGACATCTATATCGGTGCCGCCGCAGTGTCCGACTACACCCCGCGCCAGGTCGCCGCGCAGAAGCTGAAGAAGACCGCCGACAGCCAGTCGCTGGTGATCGAGCTGGTGCGCACGCCGGACATCCTGGCCGAAGTCGCCGCGCAGACGCAGTCGCTGAAGCTGGTGGTCGGCTTTGCCGCCGAGACCCATGACGTGGAGAAATATGCTCGCGGCAAGCTGATCGACAAGCGCCTGGACCTGGTGATCGCCAACCAGGTCGGCATCAGTGGCGGTGGTTTCGAGAGCGACAACAATGCCGCCACGGCCTTCTGGCAGGACGGTGAACAGGTATTCCCGGCCACCTCCAAGCGCGAACTGGCCGAACAACTGCTGGCGCTGATCGCGCGGAGACTCCAGGCATGACCCAGGCATCCCTTTCCCAACCGCTGCAGGTCAAGCTGCTCGATCCGCGCTTCGGCGACAGCTGGCCGCTGCCGGCCTACGCCACCGAAGCCAGCGCCGGCATGGACCTGCGCGCGGCGCTGGATACCGCGCTGACCCTGCAGCCGGGCGACACCGCGCTGGTGCCCAGCGGCCTGGCCATCCACATTGCCGACCCGAACCTGTGCGCGGTGATCCTGCCGCGTTCCGGGCTGGGCCATCGGCATGGCATCGTGCTGGGCAACGGCACCGGCCTGATCGATGCCGACTACCAGGGGCCGCTGCTGATCAGCGTCTGGAACCGTGGCCGCGAGGCCTTCACCATCGAGCCCGGCGATCGCATCGCGCAGCTGGTGGTGGTTCCGATTGCCCGCGTCAGCCTGCAGGTGGTGGATACTTTCACCGACAGCGTGCGGGGCACGGGTGGATTCGGCCATACCGGGGTGCGTTGACAGGGGACATCGATGAGCGGCATCGGGGAAGGACAGCGGGGACGGTCGTTGGGTCGCAGTGCACCACTACTGGGGGTGCTGCTGATCCTGCTGGCCGGCTGGTTCGGATGGAGCGCGGTGCAGCAATGGCGGCAGGAGGCCAACGGCCAGGCGCTGGAAGAAGCGCGCGACCAGGCCGTGCAGGGCCTGCAGCAGGCCGCTGCAGGCCAGTTGCAGCAGCTGCAGCAGCAGTTGAAGAACGATCGCGTGCAGCAGGCGCTGCAGGCCGGCGATGCCGCTGCAGCGGCGCTGGCCGTGCGCGAGAGCTGGACCGGGGTTGAGCAGGTCGAGGTGCTGACGGCCGATCTGGCCAACGCCTATGCCGATCCGGCCACCTTCGGGTATGCACGCCTGGCCCTGCTGGAAGCGGCGGTGGCTGAGGGCAAACCCAGCCTGCGCGTCGTCCGCGATGGTGGCGGCAATCGCCTGGGCCTGGCCGCGCCGGTGCAGCTGGGCAGCCTGGGGGCGGCCGTGATCTATGTCCGCCAGCCGCTGCTGCGGCTGACCTCGCCGCTGGACCAGGTGCGTGCGCCGTCCGCCGGCTTCCTTGGCCTGCGCCAGGGTGGGTTCGATCTGGTCACCCAGGGCAACGCGGGCCTGTCCGAAAGTGCGGAAGCCCTGGCGCGCCCGGTTGCAGGCACGCCGCTGCGGCTGGTCGCGTCGGTGCCGAATGTCGACGCCGGTCCGCTGGGCCTGGGCGCGCTGGCCAGCGCCATTGTGGCGTTGCTGCTGGCGTTCATTGCCGTGTTGCTGGTGGTGGGACGTGACCGACTGCCGAAGTCGCTGCCCCTGCCGCGCCGCGCCGCAGCGTCCGAGGCCGACCATGGCCCGACCCTGAGCGAGAGCCTGCAGCAGGCGCCGCCACCCGAGGCCGCTGTGACCGGCAGTGGCGATGCCGCGCCACCGCCGCCACCGCCAGTGCCCGCTGAAGAGCTGGCCGCCGGCATCTTCCGTGCTTATGACATCCGCGGCGTGGTGGGCAGTGAACTGACACCGAAGACCGCGGCGCTGATCGGCCAGGCCATCGGCACCGTGGCACTGGAGCAGGGCCTGCGCGAGGTGGTGATCGGTCGCGATGGCCGCCTGTCCGGACCCGAGCTGACGGCTGGGCTGGCCGAGGGCCTGCGCCGTGCCGGCTGCGCGGTGATCGACATCGGCCTGGCGCCCACCCCGCTGGTGTACTACGCCGCCTTCCATCTGCGTACCGGCACCTGCGTGGCAGTCACCGGCAGCCACAATCCGCCCGAGTACAACGGCTTCAAGGTGGTCATTGGCGGAGAGACGCTGTCCGGCGATGCCATCACCGATCTCTACCAGCGCATCGTCGAGGGCCGCCTGGTGCAGGCCGCTGAGCCCGGTGACTACCAGCAGCGCGATGTCAGTGCCGACTACATCCAGCGCATCGCCGATGACGTGCAGCTGGACCGCCCACTGAAGGTCGTGGCCGATGCCGGCAATGGCGTGGCCGGCGCACTGGCGCCGCAGCTGCTGGAAGCGATCGGCGCCGACGTCATTCCGCTGTACTGCGATGTCGACGGCACCTTCCCCAACCATCATCCCGACCCGAGCGAACCGGCCAACCTGGAAGACCTGGTGCAGACGGTCAAGCGCTTTGGCGCCGATCTCGGCGTTGCCTTCGATGGCGACGGCGACCGGCTGGGCGTGGTGACCGGCGAAGGCCGGATCATCTACGCCGATCGCCTGCTGATGCTGTTTGCTGCCGATGTGTTGATGCGCAATCCGGGCGCGATGGTGATCTACGACGTGAAGTGCACCGGCAAGCTGTCCGACCACGTGTTGCGCAACGGTGGCAGCCCCCTGATGTGGAAGACCGGGCATTCGCTGATGAAGGCGAAGATGCGCGAGACCGATGCCGAGCTGGCCGGCGAGATGAGCGGCCACTTCTTCTTCAAGGAACGCTGGTTCGGTTTCGACGACGGTCTGTACGCCGCTGCGCGATTGCTGGAGATCCTGGCCCAGCGCGAGGAAACGCCGGGCGAGGTGCTGGGCGAGCTGCCGGAAATGGTCGCCACGCCGGAGCTGAAGGTACCGGTGGCCGACGGGACGCCGCATGCCTTGGTGGCGATGCTGGTGGCGGCGGCGCAGTCCCCGGACAACCCGTATGTGGGTGGCCGCCTGTCGACCATCGACGGGCTGCGCGTGGACTTCGCCGATGGCTGGGGCCTGGTGCGTGCCTCCAATACCACGCCGGTGCTGGTGCTGCGCTTTGAAGGCAACGACGAGGCGGCACTGGAACGCATCCAGGCCCTGTTCCGCAGCCAGCTGCAACCAGTGCTGGGCGACACCCCGCTGGGGTTCTGACCCCTTTGGAAGCTGCAGCAGAATGGGTAGTGCCGGCCGCTGGCCGGCAAGCCCATGAACCTCACACACCCTGCAGTTGCCGGCCAGCGGCCGGCACTACCCCTTGAACCGCAACCCCACGCCCGGCTCGGTGAACAGGTAGCGCGAATCCAGCGCCGAATCGCCCAGCTTGTGCCGCAGCTTGCCGACCAGGATGCGCAGGTAGTGGGTGTCGTGCTGGTGGGTCGGCCCCCAGATCTCCTGCAGGATCTGCGGCTGGGTCACCACCCGTCCGGCATTGCGCAGCAGCAGCGACAGCAGCGCGTATTCCTTGCGGGTCAACGCCACCGGCTCACCCTGCAGGGCGACTTCGCGACGCACCAGGTCCACGTGCAGGTGGCCATCGTCGAACACCGGCGGTGTGCCATCGGTCGGCACGCTGCGCGTGCGCAGCAGCGCCCGCACGCGCGCCATCAGTTCCTGCGTGCCGAACGGCTTGGTCACGTAGTCGTTGGCGCCGGTATCCAGTGCGCGCACCTTCTCGGCTTCGCCGGCGCGCACGGTCAGCATGATCACCGGCACCTGGCTCCACTGGCGCAGCTGTTCCAGGACCTCGTGGCCTTCCATGTCCGGCAGGCCGATATCCAGGATCACCAGGTCCATGTCCTCGCTGGCGGCCAGCTGCAGGCCTTCCTGGCCGGTGGCGGCCTGCCGCACCTGGTAGCCCTGCGCGCGCAGGCTGATGTCCAGGAACCGGCGGATCTGGGTTTCATCATCGATCACCAGCACGCGTGCGGCCGGCACGCTGGCATCAATCGGGGTCGGGCTCATCGTGGGAGGCTGGCTTGAGCAGGGGCAGGGTGATGCGGATCAGGGTACCGCGACCGTCGCGTCCGGGCAGCGCCTGCACGCTGCCGCCATGTGCGCCGATCATGCCCTGGCAGATGGTCAGGCCCAGGCCGGTGCCGTGGCGGCCTCGGTCACCGCGCTCGACGCTGTAGAACATGTCGAAGATGCGCGCGCGCTCGTCATCGGGAATGCCGGGGCCGGCGTCGATCACGTCGATGCGCAGCTGGCCGTCCAGCTCGCGCGCCTGTACCTGCACGGCGGCGTCGGGCGGCGAGAACTTGGCCGCGTTCTCCATCACGTTGAACACGGCCTGTTCGACCAGCGCCGGGTGCACCCAGATCGGTGCCAGCGTGGCTGGAATGTCCAGCTCCAGCCGCACCTTTGGCTGGTAGCGCTGCAGGCGCCGTGCCGCCGAGCCGATCAGCTCGTCCACGCCGATCCAGTCGCGGTTGATCTTCAGCCCTTCGTGGCCGAGCCGGGTCATGTCCAGCAGGTTCTGGATGTAACGGTCCAGCCGTTCGCCCTCGACCAGGATGGTGTCCAGCAGGGCGCGGCGATCAGCGGTATCCATCGCTGCACCGTAGCTGGCCAGGCTGTCGGCCGACCCGATCATCGCCGCCAGCGGCGAGCGCAGGTCGTGCGACACCGAGGAGAGCAGGGCCGAGCGCAGCCGCTCGGTCTCGTTGCTGACGTGCGCCTGCTCCAGTTCCGCCACCAGCCGCGTGCGCAGCGCGGCCTGGGCGATGTCATCGACCATCGCTTCGGCCAGCTGCCGCTGCTCGGGCAGCAGGCGCGCCTGTGCGCCGGGCAGGTACAGGCCGGCCACGCCGATCGCACGGTCTTCGCCGTCCAGCAGCGGCAGGAACCACCATTGCGCGCCGGCCAGGGTATCGGTGAAACGCCCGCTGGGCTGGCCGTGGCGCAGCGCCCAGTCGGCGGCAGCCAGGTCGGTATCGCCGGGCTGGCTGCGGCCGCCGGCGGCGGTATCGGTGCCGATCCGCAGCCACGCCGGCACGTCCAGGGCCTGCTCCAGCGCATGCCGGCCCGCCTGTGCCACCTCGCCGTTGCCGGCCGCACTGGCCAGCTGGCGTCCCAGCTGCTGGCGCGCGCGCGCATGGCGGTTGGCCGCACGCAGCGCGATGACCTGCATGCGCAGGCGCGAGGCCAGGCGCCCGGCCACCAGTGCCGCGGCCAGGAACAGGAAAACGGTGATCACGCCCTGGCGTGCACCGATGGCGAAGGTGAAGCGCGGCGCGATGAACAGGAAGTTGTAGGCGAGGAAACACAGGATCGCGGCCATCACCGCCACGCTGGCGCGCGTGCGTGCAGCCACCAGTACCACCGCGACGATGAACACCATCGACAGGTCGGCCATGCCCACCCAGTGTTCGGCCAGCCACGCCACCGCACAGGCCAATGCGGTCGCGATCAGGGCTTGTGCAGGCTCGTAGCTGATGCCGCGCATCGGCGGCAGCAGGCTCTCGCGGCGCGAGCGTGCGCGTGCCTGCGGCGTGCTGATGATGGTGATCTCGTAATGCGCGCCACGCTGGATCAGCTGCTGGGTCAGGGTGCGGTTGAACATCCGTGCCAGTGGACGTTCGCGGGTACGGCCCAGCACCAGGGTCGACACGCCGTTGTGTGCGGCGTGGTCGAGCAGGGCATCGGCAATGCTCGATCCATGCAGCAGTTCGGCGTCGCCGCCCAGCCGCCTTGCCAGCGCAAAGGCCGCATCGATCTCGCGCCGGGTCGCCTCGTCCTGGCGCCGCCCCTGCACGGTCACTACCGTCCACGGTGCGTCGCGGCGCTCTGCGATGCGCCGCGCCACCCGCACCAGGTATTCGCTCTGGCCGCCCCCGTCGATGGCCACCAGAACGCCGCGACGCAGGGGCAGATTGCCTTCGCCACGCGCGGCGCGGGTTTCGCGCAGGCTGCTGTCGACGCGGTCGGCGGCTTCCTGCATCGCCAGTTCGCGCAGCGCGGTCAGGTTGGCCGGCGAGAAGAACGCCTGCAGGGCCTGTGCGGCCTGTTCCGGCACATAGACCTTGCCCTGCTGCAGGCGCGCGATCAGTTCGCGCGGCGGCAGATCGACCAGCACGATGTCGTGCAGGCGGTCGAGCACGCCGTCGGGCACGGTCTCGCTGACCCGCACGCCGGTGATCCGCATCACCACGTCGTTGAGGCTTTCCAGATGCTGGATGTTGACCGTGGTCCAGACGTCGATGCCGGCGTCCAGCAGCTCCATCACATCCTGCCAGCGCCGCTCATGGCGGCTGCCGGGCGCATTGCGATGGGCCAGTTCATCCACCAGCACCAGCGCTGGATGCCGTGCCAGCACGGCATCCAGATCCATCTCCTGCAGGGCATGGCCGTGATAGGCCACGTCCTTCAGCGGCAGCTGCGGCAGGCCCTCCAGCAGCGCCTGGGTATCGGTGCGTCCATGGGTTTCCACCAGGCCCACCACCAGGTCGACGCCGCGGCGCAGCTGTTCCTGCGCGCGGGTCAGCATGGCGTAGGTCTTGCCCACGCCCGGCGCCGCACCGAGGAACACGGTCAGCTTGCCGCCGGCTTCGCGTTGCAGGCCTTCAACCAGGGCATCGGCCTGGCGGGTACGTGCATCAGTCATGGGGGCCGCTGTCATGGCCACCATTGTGCGCGCAGCAGGTGCAGCCCAGCATCACGGCGTCTTGGCCGCATGGTCCAGCGCGAAGTTCAGCGTCACCACGTTCACCCGTGGCTGCCCGAACAGGCCCCACTGGCGCCCTTCGGTATGCGCCTGCACCAGTGCCTGCACGCGCTCCACCGGCAGGCCACGGGCACGCGCCACGCGTGCTACCTGCAGCTGCGCCGCCGCCGGCGACAGCTGCGGATCCAGTCCGCCGGCGGACTGGGTGACCAGGTCCGCTGGCACCTGCGCCGGGGCGACACCTTCGCGCGCGGCCACCGCAGCCGTGCTGGCGGCAACACGTTCGGCCAACGCCGGGTTGCTGCGCGCCATGTTGGAACCGGCCGCGGCCATCGGGTCGTAGTTGGCCGCCGACGGACGCGCCTGGAAGTAGCCGTCACCGGTGAACGGCTGCGCCAGCCAGGCCGAGCCGCGCACCTGGCCGCTGCCATCGCGCAGCAGGCTGCCTTCGGCCTGGGTCGGGTAGGCCAGCCCGGCAAAGCCGGTGGCGATGCCGGCGTAGACCGCGCCGGCCAGCAGCAGGGAGGCCAGACCCAGGCCGATCGCCGGGCGCCAGCAGGCGCCATCCTGCAGGCTGGCCACGCGGGCCTCGGCCTTGGCGTCGCCCGGAAGGGAAGATGAGGTGGAAGCAGAACGGTTCATGCGCCGAATACCAGGACAAGAAGGAGGTCAATCGCCTTGATCGCTGCGAACGGCAGCAGTACGCCGCCGAGGCCGTATACCAGCATGTTCCGGCGCAGCAGTGCGGTGGCGGTGGCCGGGCGGAAGCGCACGCCACGCAGGGCGAGCGGGATCAGCGCGGGAATCACCAGGGCGTTGAAGATCAGCGCCGCCAGCACCGCGTTGCGCGGGCTCGACAGCTGCATCACGTTCAGTGCGGCCATGGTCGGAACGGCCGCGGCGAACAGCGCCGGCAGGATCGCGAAGTACTTGGACACGTCGTTGGCCAGCGAGAAGGTGGTCAGCGCGCCGCGGGTGATCAGCTGCTGCTTGCCCACTTCCACCACCGACAGCAGCTTGGCCGGGTCCGAATCGAGGTCGACCATGTTGCCGGCCTCCTTCGCCGCCTGCGTGCCGGAGTTCATCGCCAGGCCGATGTCGGCCTGGGCCAGCGCGGGAGCATCGTTGGTGCCATCGCCCACCATTGCCACCAGGCGGCCACCGGCCTGTTCCTGGCGGATGCGTGCCAGCTTGTCTTCCGGACGGGCCTCGGCGATGTAGTCGTCGACGCCAGCCTCGGCGGCAATGGCTGCTGCCGTCAGCGGGTTGTCGCCGGTGATCATCACCGTACGGATGCCCATCGCCCGCAGCTGCGCGAACTTCTCGCGCATGCCGTGCTTGACCACGTCCGACAGCTCGATCACGCCCAGCACGTGGCGACCCTCGGCCACCACCAGCGGGGTGGCGCCATTGCGCGCGACCTGCTCGACGCGCCCGGCCAGTTCAGCCGGCACGCTGCCGCCCAGCGCCTGCACGTGGGCACGGATCGCATCGGCGGCGCCCTTGCGGATCTGCCGCCCATGTTCCAGATCCACGCCGGACATGCGGGTCTGGGCACTGAAGGCCAGGTAGTCGGCATGGTCCGGCTCGGCGGTGGCGCAGCCCTGTTCGCGCGCCAGGCGCACGATCGACTTGCCTTCCGGGGTCGGGTCGGCCAGCGAGGACAGCAGCGCCGCTTCACGCAGCTGGCTGGCGTCGATGCCGGCCAGCGGATGGAAGTGGCTGGCCTGGCGGTCGCCGTAGGTGATGGTGCCGGTCTTGTCCAGCAGCAGCACGTCGACGTCGCCGGCCACTTCCACCGCCTTGCCCGACTTGGCCAGTACGTTCGCGGCCAGCGCACGGTTCATGCCGGCGATGCCGATGGCCGGCAGCAGGCCGCCGATGGTGGTCGGGATCAGGCACACCAGCAGCGCGATCAGCAGCAGCGGATCGACCTTGACGCCGACGGCTGCACCAATGGCCGGCAACGTGGCCACCACCACCAGGAAGGTCAGCGTCATCGCCGCCAGCAGCAGGGTCAGCGCGATCTCGTTGGGGGTCTTCTGGCGGTTGGCACCTTCCACCAGCGCGATCATCCGGTCCAGGAAGCTGTGGCCCGGCTCGGCGGTCACCCGCACGATGATCTGGTCGGACAGCACCTTGGTGCCACCGATCACACCGGAACGGTCGGTACCTGCCTCGCGCAGCACCGGTGCCGATTCGCCGGTCACCGCCGCTTCGTTGATGGTGGCCAGGCCCTGCACGATCTCGCCATCGGCCGGCACCAGCTCACCGGCACTGACGATCACATGGTCGCCCGGGCGCAGTTCGGCGGCCGGCACCTGGGCTTCTGCGGCACCCGGCTGCGGCGCCGCCAGCCGGCGTGCCACCAGGTCCTGGCGGGCACGGCGCAGTGACGCGGCCTGGCCACGGCCACGCGCCTCGGCCACTGCTTCGGCGAAATTGCCGAACAACACGGTCACCAGCAGGATCGCGGTCACTGCCAGGCCGAAGCCCAGCGGCGCATTGCCGGTCAGTGTGACGATGGCCGCGACGATCGTGCCAGCCATCACCACCGCCATCACCGGGCTGCGCACCAGGTGCATCGGCGAGAGCTTGCGTACTGCTTCGACCAGCGCACGGCGCAGGCCGGCGCCATCAAGCAGCGCAGGGCGCGGGGCAAGGGAACTACGGGTGGAACTTGCGTGGGTACTCATCGGGGTGTCCTTAGTGCAGTCCCAGGCTGAGGTGGTCGGCGATCGGGCCGAGTACCAGCGCCGGCATGAACTGCAGCACGGTCAGGATGACGATCACCGAGACCAGGGTCAGGGCGAAGGTCGGGGTTTCGATCTGCAGGCTGCCGGCAGACTCCGGCGCCTGGCGCTTGGCGGCCAGCTGTGCGGCCACCACCAGCGGGATGATCAGCAGCGGGAAGCGGCCCAGCAGCAGCACCAGCGAGCAGCTCAGGTTCCACCACAGCGTGGCGTCGCCCAGCCCCTCGAAGCCCGAGCCGTTGTTGGCGTAGGCCGAGACGTACTCGTAGAACACCTGGCTGATGCCATGGAAGCCCGGGTTGGAGGTAGCGGCCAGCCCGGGCACGGCCAGGGTGATCGCGGTGAACACCAGCAGGGTGATCGGCTGCAGCAGCACCAGCAGGGCCAGCAGGCGTACCTGTGGCGTCTCCAGCTTGCGGCCGAACAGTTCCGGCGTACGTCCGGTCATCAACCCGGCCAGGAACACGCCCAGCAGCAGGTACACGATGAACTGCTGCAGGCCACAGCCTATGCCGCCCCAGATCGCGCTGACCAGCATGTTGACCATCGCGATGCCGCCACTCAGCGGCGCCAGCGAGTCATGCATGCCGTTGACCGACCCGTTGGAGACCTGGGTGGTCACCGCCGCCCACAGCGCCGTGCCGTCGGCGCCGAAGCGCACCTCCTTGCCTTCCATCAGCAGCGGCGTGGCGGCGCTGGCACTGTACCCTTCGCTCCACACCATCGCGCCGGTGGACAGCAGCGACATGCCCAGCATGCAGCTGAACACCAGGGCGCCGAACCGGCGCCGGCCGGTGAACGCACCGATCATGAAGATCACCGCCATCGGCACCAGCAGGATGCCGACGATCTCCAGCGCGTTCGACAGCGGGGTCGGGTTCTCCAGCGGGAAGCTGCTGTTCGGGCCGTACCAGCCGCCACCGTTGGCGCCCAGCTGCTTGGCCGCGACCATCGCCGCCACCGGGCCCAGCGGCAGTTTCTGTCCGGTCATGCCGGCGCTGGCATCGATCGGCGTGGCCTGCGGGCCACCGGCCATCGTCGACGGCACGCCCTGGCTGGTCAGCAGCAGGGTCCACACCAGGCACAGCGGCAACAGGAAGCGCACGCACAGGCGCACCACGTCCACGTAGTAGTTGCCCACCGCCACCTGGCGGTCGTCGCCGGCACCGGTGGCCGCCGCAGCCTGCGGCGCACGCGAGAACAACGCGCGCAGCGTGGCCACAGCCAGCGCCAGGCCCATCATCGGTGTCACCACCTGCAGGCCGGTGATGCCGGTCATCTGTGAGAGGTAGGACAGCTGGGCCTGGCCCGAATAGTG
Source organism: Stenotrophomonas maltophilia group sp. RY12688 (assembly GCF_052149045.1). Lineage (NCBI taxonomy): Bacteria > Pseudomonadati > Pseudomonadota > Gammaproteobacteria > Lysobacterales > Lysobacteraceae > Stenotrophomonas > Stenotrophomonas maltophilia group sp. RY12688. Next base: position 312,626 of record NZ_CP197389.1, read on the forward strand.
CTGCTGGTTGGTGTTGGTCAGGAACGAGATCATCGTGTGCAGCGCGGTGTCCCAGCGCATGTTCGGGATCTGGTCCGGGTTCAACGGCAACCAGGCCTGGGTCATGAACACCGCCTGGGTCAGTACGGCGATCACTACGTTGCTCAGCACGAAGGCCAGCACGTAGCCGCGCCAGGACATCGCGCGCGAGGGATCGACGCCGAACACCTTGTACAACGGCTTTTCGATCCAGTTGAACAGCACGTCGGCCTTCATCGGCGTGCCGCGCATCACGCGCGCCAGGTACAGGCCCAGCGGCCACGCGAGCAACAGGCTGGCGGCAATAATCACAAGCATCTCGGTCATGGCAGGCTCCGCTCAGAACGACTCGGGCCGCAGCACGACATAAAGGAGATAGGCGGCGGCGACCAGCACCAGCACGCCACACAACAACGACAGCCAGGGGGACATTGCAATAGCGTCCTGGTGGAACCCCTCCACCTCAGGCCGTCATCGTCGTCCTGCCGCCCATAAACGCACTACGCGCCGGACCGTGCCGACGCGTAAAGAGTGCATAAATTCCGTGGGCCAAGCCGTAACCAGGCGCCGCCCACTGTAGAGCCGGGCCCATGCTGGGCTGCTCTTTCCCAAGGCCACGTGGAGCCGAGCATGGGCTCGACCCTACAAGCGAATCACGGCGCCTGGCTCGCTGGCGCCACGCCCTTCAGCTCGCGGTAGCGCTGCAGCGTGCTGTCGATCTCGGCCTTCAGCGCCTGCTGCTGCTGCAGGAACCCGGCCTGCAGGCGCTGCTGCGCCCGCAACTGCACGTGCCGCTGACGGATCGCCTCGGCCTGCTTGTCGGCCACCTTGCCACCGGCCAGTTCTCGGTCGCCAGCGGCCGACAACAGCGCCACCAGCGATTCGCGCAGGCTGGTGACGTTGTACTCGGCGGTCTTCAGGTTGTTGTCGAGCACTTCCTGGCGCTCGGCGAACACCCGGCGCAGGTCGTCCTCGCTGCCATAGGTGGACAGCATCGCCTGTTCGGTGCGCTGGCGGGTCTGCTCGGCCATCAGGTCCAGCTGCTGCTGCTGCGCCTCGGTGCTGGCCGCGGCGCGCTCTTCGTCGGTCAACGCGCGCTGGACCTGCGCATTGCGCAGGCCGCTCTTCGCGTTGAACTCCTCGCGGGCGTGATTGACCGCATCGGCTGGCAGCGAATCGCTGCAGATCCGCTCCTTGCCCTCGTTCCAGCAATACAGCTTCTTCTCCACTTTGCCGCCGTCGCGCGACTGCGCCGGCACGGTGGACGGCACGGCCAGCAGCAGGCCGGCAAAGAGAACGGCAGGAACTCGGGACATGACCTTTCCCCTGGGTCGGTCAGCGGATCGAACGGACGCCGTACTGGGCCCGGTAGGCTTCCAGCGGCTGGCGGTAACCCACAAGTTCCGGGTTGCCGGAGGCGAAATCAAGCAGATCGGCCAGCGACGCCACGGCGATCACCGGAATCCCGGCCTCTTCGGCCACCGACTGCGCCGCCGAGCGGCGGTCGGTTTCCGAGGCGATCTCCTGGCGGTCCAGGGCTACCACGATGCCGGCCGGGGTGCCGCCGGCAGCGCGGATGATGCCCAGCGCTTCGCGGATCGCGGTACCGGCGGTGATCACGTCGTCGACGATCAGCACGCGCTTGCCATTCATGTCGGCGCCGATCAGCTGGCCGCCTTCGCCGTGGTCCTTGGCTTCCTTGCGGTTGAACGACAGCGGCAGGTCGCGGCCGCGCTGGGCCAGCTCGCAGGCCATCGCGGTGGCCAGCGGAATGCCCTTGTAGGCCGGGCCGAACACCACGTCGTACTTGATCCCGCTGGCATCGATGGCATCGGCATAGCAGGCGCCGAGCTGGGACAGCAGCGAACCGGAGTCGAAACGGCCGGCGTTGAAGAAATAGGGGCTCAGCCGGCCGGACTTGAGGGTGAACTGGCCGAAGCGCAGGGCGTCGGCGGTCAGGGCCAGCTGCAGGAAACGGTGGCGGTGGTCGCTCATCAAAACTCGATTCATCTTCATTTGGAGCACAAATCCTAATCCAGCTGGGCGTTTCGCGCTCGTCCGGCCCCGCGTGAAGGCTGTCGCGGCGCTGCCTGGCGGACTGCGCAGCCCTACGGGCAACCGGTATGCTTGCCCGGTTTCCCGCCGCAGGTCCCCGCATGCGCATCATCAGTTTCAACGCCAATGGCATCCGTTCCGCCGCGACCAAGGGCTTCCTGGACTGGTTCCGTGCCCAGGACGCCGACGTCCTGTGCATCCAGGAAACCAAGGCCCAGGAAGACCAGCTGACCGACCCGATGTTCCGTCCGGATGGCCATCACTGCTTCTACCGCGACGCCATCACCAAGAAGGGCTACAGCGGTGTGGCGATCTACAGCAAGCGCGAGCCGGACCAGGTCATCACCTCGCTGGGCTGGGCCCCGTTCGACGACGAAGGCCGCTACATCGAGGCGCGCTACGGCAATCTCAGCGTGGTCTCTTTCTATATTCCCTCCGGCAGCTCGGGTGACCTGCGCCAGGGCTTCAAGTTCGAAGTGATGGAATGGCTGCGCCCGATCCTGGAGGAGTGGGCGCGCAGCGGCCGCGACTACGTGCTGTGCGGCGACTGGAACATCGTGCGTTCGGCGCTGGACATCAAGAACTGGAAGTCCAACCAGAAGAATTCCGGCTGCCTGCCGGAGGAGCGCGACTGGCTCAACGCCCTCTGCGCCGACCATGGCCAGGCCACCGATGTCGCCGCCGGCCGCGGTTGGGCCGATGCCTACCGCCTGCTCAATCCCACCGGCGAGGATTACACCTGGTGGAGCAACCGCGGCGCCGCCCGCGCCAACAACGTCGGTTGGCGCATCGACTACCAGTTCATCACGCCGGGCCTGCGCGACAAACTGCGTAGCTGTTCGATCTACCGCGACGAGCGCTTCTCCGACCACGCCCCGTTCACCGTGGACTACGACCTGTGACCGAGGCCGCCACGCCGGTTAGCTACAAGGGTTGGGCAGGCATCAAGCGCGCCTTCGGTACCCCGTCGGCGCTGACCATGGCCATGCTTGGCTTCGGCAGTGGCCTGCCGTTCCTGCTGATCGCTTCGCAGACGCTGTCCACGCGCCTGCGCGACGTCGGCCTGGACCTGGGCAGCATCGGCCTGATCAGCCTGGCCAGCTTCTTCTACCTGCTCAAGTTCCTGTGGGCGCCGCTGCTGGACCGCTATGCATTTCCGCTGCTGGGCGCGCTCGGCCGCCGCCGTTCGTGGCTGCTGGTATCGCAGGTGCTGGTGCTGGTCGGCCTGGTCGCACTGGCCTTCGTGCGGCCGGAAGAGGGCGTCTGGCCACTGGTGATGTGGGTGCTGGTGGCGTCGTTCGCTGGCGCCACCCAGGACTCGGCGGTCGATGCCTACCGTATCGAGATCGCTCCGCAGACCGCGCAGGCCGCGCTGGCGGCCACCTATACGCTGGGCTACCGGATCGGCCTGATCCTGGCCGGTGCCGGCGCGCTGTACCTGGCGCAGTTCGAAGGCTGGATCGTCGCCTACCTGGCGATGGCCGCGCTGATGCTGCTGCCGATCGTCACTACCCTGCTGTGCGCCGAACCGGAGCGCCCGGCCACGGCGGTGCAGCGTCGCATCGATATCGCCGAAGCCTTCGTCCAGCCCATCTCCAGCTTCTTCAGCCGTAATGGCGTGGCGTTGGCACTGGTGCTGCTGGCCTTCGTCGGCCTGTTCAAGTTCCCCGATCAGGTGATCGGCGTGATGGCCGGGCCGTTCTATCTCGATTCGGGGTTCGACAAGGCCGACATCGCCACCGTGTCCAAGCTGTTCGGTGTATGGATGGGGATCGGCGGTGCGTTCCTGGGGGGTATTGCGGTGGCCGCATTCGGCTTCCGGCGCATGCTGCTGGTGGCCGCACTGGGCGTGGCGATGTCCAACCTCGCCTTCCTGCTGATGGCGCACAACCCAGGCAAGCTGTGGGCGTTCTATGCCGCGCTCAGTGCCGACAACCTGTTCCAGGGGTTCGCCGGCACCGTGCTGGTGGCCTTCATGTCGTCGCTGACCGACCGCAACTTCACCGCCACGCAGTACGCGTTGCTGGTATCGCTGGCCAACCTGCCGGGCAAGTTCATCGGCGGTGTCTCCGGATACATCGTTGAGGCGACGTCCTACAGCACGTTCTTCATCCTCAGCTCGGTCACTGTGGTGCCGACCCTGCTGCTGCTGGCCTGGCTGTGGCCGCGGATCGCCGACCGCGGGCCGCCACCGGTCGCCTGATTGCCTGCCCGCCCGGACTGCGGGATCATCGCCCCCGACGCGCCGAGGGGGCGGTGCCTTGCGAACGGGGAAGTGAGCATGGCCGACGTTGTGCTGCGGGACCTGGACCCGCTGCTGCTGGAACGTATCCGACGTGTCGCGATCGCCCGCGGCTGGACCCATGAACAGACCTGCGCCGCGTTGTTGGAGCAGGGCCTGTTCAGCAGTGAACTGGAGGTCCGCTCCGGTTTCGGCGATCCCGAAGTGGACGCCCTCTCCGATGCGATCGCCGCCCTGCAGGCCTTGCCCGCAGGGCAGGGCTTCGATTAGCGGCTTTGTAGAGCCGAGCCCACGCTCGGCTGCCCGGTGAATCCACGCCATGCGTGGATGGCGCCACCTCACGCCAGGTGGACTGCCCCCAGGATCCGCGGCCCCTTGGCTCCGGTCACGCTCGGCAGGTTGCCGGCCAGCCCGTCCATCGTCCGCTGCGCCAGCCAGGCGAATCCCATCGCCTCCACGTACTCCGGGTCCAGCCCATGCACCGCGCTGGACTCCACCTGCACCTCCGGCAGCCGCGCCGCCAGCCGCTTCATCAGCTGCCGGTTGCGCACCCCGCCGCCACAGACCAGCAGGCGCCGGGTCTGCGGCTGCTGCGCCAGCAGCGCATCGGCCACGGTTGCCACAGTGAGCTCCAGCAGCGTGGCCTGCACATCGGCAGCGGCATATTCGCCTTCCCCCATGTGCGCCTCGGCCCAGGCCAGGTGGAACTGCTCGCGCCCGGTGCTCTTCGGCGGCGGCAGCGCGAACCACGGGTCCGAACGCCAGCCGGCCAGCAGGCCCTCGTCCACCGCGCCACTGGCGGCATACGCGCCATCGGCATCGAAGGTACGGCCGGTGTGGCGCTGGCACCAGGCATCCATCAGCGCGTTGGCCGGGCCGGTATCGAAGCCGCGCACCGCGCCTTCGCGCGGGATCAGGGTCAGGTTGGCGATGCCGCCCAGGTTGAGCACCGCGCGGTCTTCATCGGCGGCACCCAGCATGCCCAGGTGGAAAGCCGGCATCAGCGGCGCACCATGCCCCCCGGCCGCTACGTCGCGACGGCGGAAGTCGGATACTGTGGTGATTCCGGTCAGTTCGGCGATGCGGTTGCCGTCGCCCAGCTGCACAGTGAACGCTGGATCGGCCAGCGGGCGGTGTCGCACGGTCTGGCCGTGCGAGCCGATCGCGCGTACCTGGCTGCGGTCCACGCCGGCTTCGGCCAGCAGCTGGTTGGCGGCCTCGGCGAAGTTGATCGCAATCCGCGCGTCCAGTTCGCCCAGCTCCTCCAGCGAATCCAACGGGCCACCTTCGCCCAGCGCCACCAGCCGCGCGCGCAGCACCGGTTCCCAGCGTGCGGTCAGGCCGTGCACGAAGCGGCAGCCACCGCCCGCGGGAAACTGCACCAGCGCGGCGTCGATGCCGTCGGCGCTGGTGCCCGACATCAGGCCAAGATACAGGGGGGCGTCAGCGTCGGCAGTAGTGTTCATGGCAGGCACAAAAAAAGGACGCGGCAAGCTTGGGCTGCCGCGTCCTTCCTCGTCAACGCAGGGGCTCAGCCGCGCTTGCGGCCGGTCGCCTGCTTGTCCTTGGCGCTGGCCACCTCGGCGGCGGCCTCGTCGCGGCTGGTCGGTGCCGGGCTGGCATCGGCGTAGATCAGCTTCTCCATGCCCTGGATGCGGGCCATCGCTGGCGCGGTCTGCGCGCGGAAGGCGACCAGCTCGGCGCCCTTCAGCGGCTCCGGCGGCGGCATGGTCACGGTCAGCGGGTTGCGGTGTTCGCCGTTGACCCGGAATTCGTAGTGCAGGTGCGGCCCGGTCGCCAGGCCGGTCGAGCCGACATAGCCGATCACCGTGCCCTGGGCCACGCGCTGGCCGGTCCTGATGTTCGCAAAGCGCGACATGTGGCCGTACAGGGTGGTGTGGCCTCGACCGTGGTCGAGGATCACCACATTGCCGTAGCCGCGCTGCACGCCCGCGAACTGCACGCGGGCATCGCCGGCGGCCATGATCGGCGTGCCGGTACGCGCGGCGTAGTCCACGCCCTTGTGCATGCGCATCTTGCCCAGCACCGGGTGCTGGCGTGCGCCGAAGGTCGAGCTCAGCCGCGCGAACGGGATCGGCATGCGGATGAAGCTCTTCTTCAACGAACGGCCGTTGATGTCGTAGTACTCGGACTTGCCGTTGCGGTCGAAGCGGAAGCCGGAATAGGTCTTGCCCCCGGTGGTGAAGGTCGCCGCCAGGATCTTGCTGGTGTCCACCTTCTCGCCTTCGCGCCAGGTCTCGTCCATCACCACGCTGAAGCGGTCGCCCGGCTGCAGGTCCTTGGAGAAGTCGATGTCGTACTTGAAGATGTCGTCGGTCATCGTCGCGATCGCCGACGGCGACAGCCCGGCCCGGCGGGCCGCGGCATACAGCGAACTGGTGATCTCGCCGCTGGTGACCACGGTACGCGTGGAAGTCTCGCGCCGCGTCACCTTCTCCTTGATGTCATCGCCGGCCAGGCTCAGTTCCACCCGGTTGTCGGCGTCGCGATCAAAGCGGATGCTGCGCAGGTCGCCGGACAGCGGCATGTCGAAGGCGATCTCGGCGCCCGGGCGCAGCTTGGTCAGCGCCTCGCGCGCACCGGGGTGCTCCAGCACCCGGTGCAGGGTGGTGGCCGGAATGCCGGCTTTGTCGAACAGGTCACTCAGGGTCTGGCCGCGCTGGATGCGCAGCACCTGCCAGCTGTCGCCCGGCACCTGCTGCTGGCGGGCCATGGTCAACGGCGGCAGCGGCAGCGCCAGGCTGGTGTGGCTGTCCGCGTAAGGCGCATCAATGGTGTGCGAGAAACCGGGGACGATCGTCGCCACCAGGGCGCCGATGGTCGCAAACAGGCTGGCGTGCATCCAATGGCGGCGGGTCCAGCGCTCATTGAAGGCGGCGGGAAGGTGTTGCCTGAGCTTCCGATGCAGGGCGTTGTCGTGCAGGACGTGAAGGCGTTCCTGGAAGCGCTGCTTGCGTGCGCGCCCTTGTTCGGAATTGTGCATCGGCGGTTTTTTCCTGGCGGCCCGGGAGCGCGGGCCTGATCGCCGGTTACCATAGA